>DUBD01000024.1 GCA_012960515.1 Bacteroidota bacterium
ACTGGCCACACATGCCCCCCGCGTGAAACTCCTCGACTTCGGCATCGCGAAGGTGCTGGACGAGCCGGACGCGGCCCTCACGCGCACGCACGGCGCGCCGCTCACGCCCGCCTACGCCGCGCCCGAGCAGATCCGCGGCGGCGAGGTCACCACCGCGACGGACGTGTACGCCCTCGGGATGCTGCTCTACGAGCTGCTCACCGGCACGCGCCCGTACCGGCTGGACACCCGCGCCCGCGCCGCGATGGAGCGCGCGATCCTGGAGACTGAGCCCACGCGCCCCTCGGACGCCGTCACCCAGGACGACGCCACCGCCGACGCGCCCCGCCAGCGGGCCCGGCGCCTCCGCGGCGACCTGGACCACATCTGCCTCGCGGCGCTCCGCAAAGAGCCCGAGGCGCGCTACCCCAGCGCCGAGGCCCTCGCGCGCGACGTCCGCCGCCACCTCGCCGGAGAGCCCGTGGACGCCCGCGGCCCGAGCGCGATGTACCGCGTGCGCCGGTTCGTGCGGCGGCACCGCGCCGCCGCCGCGGGCGTGGCGCTGGCGGCGCTGCTCGTCGTGGGCTGGGCCGTCACCGCGACCGTCCAGACCCGCCACATCGCGGCCGAGCGCGACCGCGCCGAGGCGCTCAACCGCGTGCTCGTGGACCTCTTCGAGGGCGTGGACCCCACGCTCGGCGGCGACCGCCAGCTCACCGTCTCCGCGTTCCTCGCCTCCGCCACGGACCGCCTCCGCCGCGACCTCCGCACCCGCCCCGCGCTCCAGAGCGAATTGCTCGCCGTGCTCGCGGCCTCCCACCTCGGCCTGGGGGACCACGTCGCGGCGGACTCCGTCGCCCGGCTGGCGGCACGCGCGGCCGAGCCGCTACCACCCGGCCACTCTGCACGCACCCTCGCGCAGAGCACCCACGCCTGGACCCGCACCTACCACGACGATTACGAGACGAGCGAGCGCATCTACCGCGAACTCCTCCGGGAGGCCTCCGACGACGACCTCCCCGAAGTACAGAGCGACTTCGCCATCGTGCTCGGCGAGATGGGCCAGCCGGACGAGGCGCGCGACCTCCTCGGGCGCGCGGTCGCCACCCTCCGCCAGCGGCGCACCGCCCACTCCCGCCGCAGCCTCGCCTCCGCCCTCGACAACCTCTCGTCGTCCTACGCCGAGGACTGGACGCAGGAGGGCTACGACCGCGCGTGGCCGCTGCAGCAGGAGGCCGTCCGCATCCACCAGGAGATGAACGGCCCAGACCACCCCAAAACCGCCGAGGCCATGAGCGAGCTCGCCGGCCTCGCCGCCGACCGCGGCGACCTGGCCACGGCCGACTCCCTTTTCGGCCGGTCCGTGGCCATCCTCGAAGCCGCCTACGGCGCCGAACATCCCACGCTCGCGACCGTGATCAACAACTGGGCGCTTCGGCTGGACAACGCAGGCGAGCGCGAGCGAGCCGAGCCCATGCACCGCCGTGCGCTGGCCCTCCGCGAGGCCGTCTACGGCGAGCAGCACCAGGAGACCGCCGGGAGTATCCAGAACCTCGCGGCGGTCGTCTCGGCGCAGCCCGGCCGCTACGCGGAAGCCGTCGCGCTCTACGACCGGGCCGAGGCCATCTACCGCGCGGTCATGCCCGAGGGCCACTACCTCACGGCCTTCCCCGTCGCGGGCCGCGCCTGGGCCCACCGCAACGCGGGCCGCTACCGCGAGGCCCTCCGGGACGGCCGCCGCGCCGTCGCCATTCTAGAAGCCTCCCTCGGAGCCGATCACGCGATCGTCACTCAGGTGCGGGGAGAGGTCGGGTTCGCGCTTGCCCGGCTCGGCCGCCCCGCCGAGGCTGCGCCCCTGCTCCGCGCCGCCCTCGCCGAGGACGTGGACCTCTCCGAGATCGACCGCGAGGCGTTCACCGAAGCTCTCGCAGCCATCGAGTAAGCGCCCGGCGCGCTGGCGGCGGCCCTCGCCGAGACGAACCGCCAGCGGGGCGGGAGCTAGAACCGCCAGCCGTACGCGCTCGCCACCGCGTCCCGGATCTCGATGCGGAGGGCCTCGGTGTCGCGGAACTGGCTGCCGTTGGAGCGCAACGCGCCCGTCAGGAAGAGGATCAGCCCTCCCTGCTGCTGCGGCATCCCGTACATGTAGGTGCGGTAGCCGTTGTGGAGGCCGCCGTGCCAGTAGACCTCGCTGTTCTGCGTCTGCCGCCGGGCTCGGATGCCGAGTTGCATCGTGTTGTTGGTGCAGGCCGCCTCCCGCACGCCCATCGCAGCGCCCACGCCATCGCGGCCGAGGAACTGGTCTACGGTGGCGCTCGCGAGGAGCCGCTGCCCATCGTAGACGCCGCCCTGGTTGAGCATGATCACGAAGTTCGCCAGGTCGGTCGCGGTGATCCGAAGACCGGCGGCGGCCTGGTTCGGATAGACCTTGACGCCCCGCTTGCTCGTGGTGGTGCGAGTGGTGTCCGTGGAGTGGCCCCGCGCATACCACTCCCGCTGCATCGTGCGCCAGAAGTCCGTGCGGAAGGTCCCCCGCGTGTTGAGCGCCCAGAGGAAGCGGTCCATGTGCGCGTCGTACCCACCGTCCGCGGCGTCCTCGATGAGGGCCTGCACGAGAATGGAGTTGGCGCCGGAGTAGTCCACCATGTCTCCGGGGCTCAGCGTGTCCACGTCCACGATCTGGTTTCGCGAGGACGCCGGCGAGTCCCCGCGGAAGATGTCGCGGATGGTCGGCAGCGGACTCGCTCCTGCGTCCATCTCCTGCGCACCCGAGACCCCCTTCTCGTTGTCGATCCCGGCGCAGTGGGCGAGCAGGTGCGCGAGGCTGATCTGGTCCGCGCCAATCGATTCCAGATCCGCGGCACTCGGCATGTCCTCCGGGCCGACGATCCGGGACAGGATGCCGGTCTGTGTCAGGCTCAGGTCCCCGCTGTCCACGAGTTGGAGCGCCGCCGCATACGTCACCGGCTTGCTGATGGAGGCCGCGTCGAACGTCGTCCTCGGGTAGACGTAGCTCTCCGGCAGGTCGAACTCGCGCAGGCCGTAGCCGCGGGCCCACGCAACCTCGTTGTTCTCGATGAGCACGACGACGGCGCCCGTCACGCCATGGAGCTGCATCCGCTGGTAGATCGTGCTGTCCCCCGGCAGGCCGTGCTCCACGAGGTTGATGCGGTCGCCGGCGGCGGGCTCGGGCTCCGGCGTGTTGGAGATCATGGCCCAGAGCAACTGGTCCCCGTCGCGATGGAGCACGACGTGATCGATCCGGCGCTCGCTCTCCGTGCGGTAGCGTTCCAGCTGGCGGAGAAGCGACGCGGGCAGACCTCGCGAGGCGAACCAATCCTCCGCCACGAGCACCCACGCCCCTCCCGGCGCGATGGCAACCTCGTGGATGGGCCGCTTGCCCCGGTTGGCCGCCGCCATCGCTGCCCGAATGTCCGGGTCGAACGCGCTCGACGTCTCGGCCCAGAGCCCGCCGTCGCCGGTCATGACCCAGCCCGTGTCGGGGTCGTCGGAGAAGGCGAACGAGGTCACGCGGGCGTCTCGCGCCTGCACCGCGCGGACCTTCTCCATGATGGAATCGGAGACGTTCGAGGTGCGCCGGAGATAGTCCTCCGCCACGATGAGCCAGCGCCCGCCCGGCCCGAACGCGACCACGTCGATCTCGCGCCCGGACGCGATGTAGCGGTCGATCCACTCGCGGGGGCCGTCGGGGAAGCCTGGGCTGTAGCACGGGCGGTTGGCCGCGACCACCACCCACTCGCCCGAAGGCGTGAGCGCGGCGGTCTGGATGGCCGCCTGTGCGTCTCGCGCGGCGAGGAGTGCGTCCTGGAAGCCCTGCGGCAGCGCCGTGGAGTAGCGGACCCACATGCCCGGCGTGCGGGTGCCGTAGGCGTCCATGTACGCACGCGGCCAGCAGCCCTCGCGGCGCGACCAGATCTGCACGTTCCCTGCGCCCCGGTGCTGCACGGCGACCCCGAGCGCGCCCGCCTCGTCGAACGAGAGAAAGGCAGGGTAGTACTGGTCGTCGCTGCCCTGGATGCGGAAGGCGCCGTCGGGCTGCACGTCCCGCCACACCACATCCCCGACGTTCCAGTCCGGTCCCGCCGAGTCCGGCACGAAGGTGATGACCGCGCGCCCGCCCTCGATGGAGATCCGCATCCCGTTGTTGGACGGGTTGTTGCTATCGGTCCGGACCCACTCGCCGGTGAGGTCCACGCCCTCCAGTACCTGCGCCGCGGGCGAGGCGGCCCCCACCAGACCAAGAAGCACGAGAAAGAGAAGCGAGCGGAAGTGGGTCGGGCAGTGCATGGGCGTGGCGGAGAGTCACTTCTAGCTACCCGAACCGGGCGCCGCGCCCCTCACCGCCGCGCGCTGGCGGCGGCCCTCGCCGAGAGCGACCGCCAGCGGAGCGGGGCTATCGCGCCAGCCAGTCCGCGTAAAGCTCCGGACGGCGGTCGCGGAGGAAGAGGCGGCGGGCGTGGGAGGTTTGCACCGCGCCGAGGTCCACGTCCGCGTAGAGGATCTCCTCCGTGCCCTCGCCGGCGCGAGCGACCACGCGGCCGTCCGGCGCGCAGACGAAGCTCTCGCCCGCGAAGGTCAGCCGCTCCTCCGGCCCCACGCGGTTGACGAGCGCGGTGTAGTAGCCGTTCTGGAAGGCGGCCACGCGCATCTCGGCCTCGTAGAGCCCCTCCGGCCACTCGCCCACGGCCCCGGCCTGCGGGATCACCACCACCTCGGCGCCGCTCAGCGCGAGGGCGCGCATGGCCTCCGGGTAGTGCCGGTCGTAGCAGATCGCCACGCCGATGCGGCCCGCGGCGGTCTCGTAGACGGGCAGTCCCTGGTCGCCCGGAGCGTAGTAGCCCTGCTCGTGGAACGCCTCGTAGTCCGTGATGTGGACCATCCGGGTGACGCCCAGGAGGGCCCCGTCCGCGTCGATCACCGGCGACGAGTCGAACGTGCGGTCGCCCTCCCGCTCGAAGAGGTTGAGGACCACGACCACGCCGCGCTCCTTCGCGCGCTCGCGGAAGGCGGTGACGGTGGGGCCGTCGAGCGGCTCGGCGTGCGCGAGGGTCTGGGGCCTGGCGTGGCGCTGCGGCCAGAAGGGGTGGAACGCGAGCTCGGCGAAGGCCACGAGGTCCGCCCCGGCATCGGCGGCGCGGTCGAAGGCGGCGAGCCCCCGCGCGAGGTTGGCGTCGAGGTCGGGCGTGGCGGGCTGCTGGACGAGGGCCAGTTTCATTGGGGAGTGGGGAGTGGGGAGTGGGGAGTGGGGAGTGGGGAGTGGGGAGTGGAATCGACCCCCGCGCGGCTGGCGGTGCCAGTCGGCGGGCGCGAACGGGGGCGGCGGCCTGCCCGCGCTCTCCCTCCGTAGCTTTGCTCCTCCCCTTCCCGCCGCTCCCGTGCCCGACGTCCGCGCCCTCATCGACCGCATCGCTCACGCCCTCGGCGACCAGGCGACGCCCGAGCGCGTCGAGCACATCGCGCGGGCGGTCCTCCAGGCGGAGCGCACCGGCGCCCCCGCGCCCGCCCCGACCTCGTCGGCGGCCTCCGCCAGCGGGCCGGCGCCGGGCGACACCCGCTTCGTGGTGACGGCCTACGGCCGCGACACGCCCGGCGTGCTGGCGGCGCTCACCAGCGAGCTCGCCGCCCACGGCGCCAACGTCCTCGACGTCTCGCAGAAGGTGCTCCAGGGCTACTTCACCGTCGTCCTCTTCGCGGACCTCCCCGCCGACGGCCCCTCCCTCGCGACGGTCCGCGACCGCCTCCAGGCCCGCGGCGAGCCCCTCGGCGCCCGCGTCCTCGCGCAGCACGAGGAGCTCTTCCAGGCCATGCATCGGCCGTGAGCGAGGCGGAGGGATACGGAATGCGGGAGGCTGAGGGATGGGGAGACTCTCCCGACGTGGCCCTCGTGAAAGAGTCGGGGGTCCAGAGCTATGAGGACCTCCGGGTGTGGCAGGACGGGATCGCGCTGACGGAAGCCGTGTACGACGCCAGCCGTTCGTTCCCGAGCGAGGAGCGGTTTGGCCTGACCTCCCAGATGCGCCGGGCCGCCGTCTCCATCCCGTCCAACATCGCGGAAGGTTGGGGCCGAGGCACACGCCAGGACTACCTCCGCTTTCTCCGCATTGCGCGGGGCTCGCTCTTCGAGCTTCGTACCCAGGCCATCCTCGCTGAGCGAATCGGCCTGCTCGCCTCCGACCCATCGGCGGACCTCTTGCGTCGCACGGATCACCTTCGCCGGATGCTGCACGGCCTCATCCGGTCACTGGAGTCCAGGGGCTAACCCCTCATCCCTCCATCCCCCATGCCTCTCTCCCTCCCCGAGATCCTCGAAACCGTCCGCATGACGGAGGCCGACGCCTTCGACATCCGGACCGTGACCCTCGGCATCAGCCTCCGCGGCTGCGCCTCCCGCGACCCCGAGAGCACGCGGCAGAACATCTACGACCGGATCACGCAGACCGCGCGGCACCACGTGGAGGTGGCGCGCGAGGTGGAGAGCCTCTACGGCGTGGCCATCGCGAACAAGCGGTGCTCCATCACGCCCGCGTCGCTCGTGGCGGACAACTTCTCGCCCGCCGACTTCGTCGCGCTGGCGGAGACGCTGGACCGGGCCGCGGACGCCATCGGCGTGGACTACCTCGCGGGGTTCTCCGCGCTCGTAGAGAAGGGGACCACGCCCGGCGACCGCGCGCTTATCGAGGCGCTGCCGGAGGCGCTGGCGACGACGAACCGCGTGTGCTCGTCCGTGGCGTGCGGCAGCACGAAGGCCGGGATCAACGCGGACGCCGTGCTGGCCGTCGCCAAAATGATCAAGGCCACCGCCCGCCTCACCGCCGAGCGCGACTCCATCGGCTGCGCCAAGTTTGTGGCCTTCTGCAACGCCGTGGGGGACAACCCCTTCGTGGCGGGCGCCTTCCACGGGCCGAGCGAGCCCGGCGCGGCCATCAACGTGGGCATCTCCGGGCCGGGCGTGGTCCTCCGCGCCATCCGCCAGCTGGGCGATACCGCGGACTTCGGCGCGGTCACGGACGCCATCAAGCGGACCGCCTTCAAGATCACGCGCGCCGGCGAGCTCATCGGCCGCCGCGTGGCGGAGGCGCTCTCCGAGCGGAGCGGCCAGACCATCCCCTTCGGCGTCGTGGACATCTCCCTCGCGCCGACCCCCGCCGAGCGCGACTCCGTGGGCGACATCCTCGTCGCGATGGGGCTGGAGTACGCGGGCGCGCCCGGCACGACGGCCGCCCTCGCGATGCTCAACGAGGCCGTCAAGCGCGGCGGGCTCATGGCGGCGCGGCACGTGGGCGGGCTGAGCGGCGCGTTCATGCCCGTGAGCGAGGACCAGGCGATGATCGCCGCGGCGGAGAAGGGCCACCTCACGCTGGAGAAGCTGGAGGCCATGAGCGCGATCTGCTCCGTGGGCCTGGACATGGTCGCGATCCCGGGGGACACCCCGGCGGAGACCATCGCGGGCATCCTCTTCGACGAGTTCGCCATCGGCATGGTCAACGACAAGACGACGGCCGTGCGGATCCTCCCCGTCCACGGGAAGGGCGTCGGCGAGTGGGCGGACTACGGCGGGCTCCTGGGCCGGGCGCCCATCATGCCCGTCTCGGGGCTCTCCAGCGCCGTCTTCGCGCGGCGCGGCGGCCGCATCCCGGCCCCCATCCGCAGCCTCACCAACTGATACGCTGGCGGTTGCCCCCACCGAGCCCGACCGCCAGCCCACCGCCCCCATGCGCGCGCTCGTCACCGGCACGAACGGAACCGTCGCGCCCGTCGTGGTGGACGCGCTCCGGGCGGAGGGCGCGACGGTCCTCGCGTGGGACCGCGCCGCGCACCCGCCCACCTCCGCCGAGAGCGTCCGCCAGTCGGTCGCGGAGATGGCTCCGGACTGGGTGCTCCACCTCGCGACGGGGTCGGAGGACTGGGCGGGATGGATCGCCCAAGCCTGTGCAGCACAAGGCCGCCGCGTGCTCTTTACCTCTTCGGTCTCCGTCTTCGCGCCCCGAGCCCACGGCCCCCTCCCGCCCAACGCCGAGCCGGATGCGACGGACGACTACGGCCGCTACAAAGCCCGCGCCGAGGCGCTCGTCCGCGAGGCCGCTCCGGACGCCGTGATCGCCCGGCTGGGGTGGCAGATCGGTCCCGCGCCGGGCACCAACACGATGACGGACTGGCTCCACCGCCAGTCCGCGGAGGGGCCGGTGGAGGCCAGCACGCGCTGGCTCCCCGCCTGCTCGTGGCTCCGCGACACCGCCGCCGCGCTGGCGGCGCTCGTCGGCCGTGCCGAAGGCGGCACGTTCCACCTCGACGGCAACAAGGGACTCTCCTTCTACGAGATCACCACGCGCCTCTCCGCCCGCCTCGGGCTGGACGCGGACATCCGCGCGGCGGACGCGCCCGTGATGGACCTCCGCCTGAGCGATCCGCGCATCACCGTCCGCGACATCGCGGATCGCCTCTCCTGACACCGGCCGGCTGGCGGCGTCCGCCAGCGCGAGGCGCGGGGCCTCAGGCCCGGCCGCGGTACAGCGTCACGATCCCGAACGTCAGCGGCTTCGCGGTGCACTGCGTAAAGCCCACCGCGCGCATCTCGTCCACGAACGCCTGCCCGTCCGGGAACTGCGCGACGGACTCCGGGAGGTACTCGTACGCCTCGGAGGACCCGCTCACCGCCTTCCCGATCCGCGGCAGGATGTGCTTGGAGTACGCCTCGTACGCCTGCTTGACGGGGAACGCCTGGGGGTGGCTGAACTCCAGCACCACGAGCGGCGCGCCCGGCCGGAGCACGCGGCGCATCCCCGCCAGCCCGGCGCGAAGGTCCTCGAAGTTGCGGACGCCGAACGCCACCGTCGCGCCGTCGAACGTGTCGTCGTCGAAGGGGAGCGCGGCGGCGTCGCCCTGGACGAGCGTGATCTGGTCCGAGAGCTTCTTCTTGGCCACCTTCTTCCGCCCCAGCTCCAGCATCCCGTCCGAGATGTCCACGCCGACGACCTCGCGCGGCTCCGCGTCCAGGAGCGCTACGGCGAGGTCCGCCGTACCCGTCGCCACGTCCATGAGCCGGTCCGGCTGCCCCGCGAGCGCCGTCCGCAGGGACTGCACCGCCTTCTTCCGCCACCACACGTCGATCCCGCCGGAGAGCAGGCGGTTGAGCGCGTCGTAGCGCGGGGCGATCTCGTCGAACATGGCCTCGACCTTCTCCTTCTTACCGGCGGCCTGACCGAGGGGGGGCTTCGTCATCTCAGCGGGGAACGGGGGGCGTAAGGACGCGCGTTCGGCGCAGCGGTGCCAAGAAGACCGCGCGATGGGAGGCCTTCACCCGGAGCTTTCACTATTTTCTGAAACCTGCCGATTCTGCCTCCGGTACCCCACGCGTCCGCTCTCGCCCCCGTGCCCCGCAGCGTCCTCACCGCCACCGACCCCCGCGAGCGCCTCGTGCGCCGCGCCGCCCGTGCCCTTCGGTCGGGCTCCGGGGTGGTCCGCGTCGAGGTGCCATGGCCCGAGGCGCCGGAGCCGCTCGCCTGGCTGGCGGCCCAGACAAACGCGGAGACGGCGTACTGGCACGGCCGCGATGACGGCCTCTGCCGAGCCGCGCTCGGGGTCGTGCACGAGATCGCTGGCGAGGACGTAACCGCCCGGCTGGCGGACGCGGCGGCGGCGCTCCCCGAGGGCTCCGCCTACCTCGGCGGCCTCCGGTTCGACGGCGCGATGGACCCCGCTCGCGAGTGGGCGGGCTTCGGCGAGGGACGGTTCGTGCTCCCACGCATCGAACTCGTGACGCACGGCGGCGAGACGACGCTCGCCCTCCACGCCCTCCCCGGCCACGACACCGCCGAGAGCCTCCGCCAGTCGCTCGCGGACGTCCGCATGGATGGGCCCGCCCTCGGTGGCTCGCTGGACTTCCCCGTCGCGCGGGTGGACCGCCCGGACCGCGACGGCTGGCACTCCGCCGTCACCGACGCGCTGGCGGCCATGGAGCGCGGCGAGATGGAGAAAGTCGTCCTCGCGCGCCGCGCGACGTACCGCTTCGAGGAGCCGCTGGACCCCGCCGCCCTCCTCGCCCGGCTGACGGAGGCTGCGCCTCGCGCCTTCCACGTCCTCCTCTCCGATGGCGCCGGCCGGCGGTTCCTCGCGGCCACGCCCGAGCGGCTCGTCCGCGTAGACGCCGAGGCCGCCTGGACCGAGGCCGTCGCGGGCACCCGCCGCCGCGGAGACGGCCCGGACGCCCGCTTCTTCCACGACGAGCTGGCGGAGAGCGAGAAGGACCGCCGCGAGCACGCCTTCGTGCGGGACTTCATTTCCGAGGCCCTCGCACCGCTCACGTCCGTGATCTGCGTCGAGCCGCCGGTCCAGATTGAGGCGGCGCGCGTGCGCCACCTCAAGACGCCCGTCCGCGCGACGCTCCGCGAGGGCGTGACCCCGCTGGAGGTCATGACGGCGCTCCACCCCACGCCCGCCGTCGGCGGGACGCCCACGCCCGCCGCGCTCGGCGCCATCCGCCAGCTGGAAGGCTTCGACCGCGGACTCTACGCCGGTCCGGTCGGCTGGGTCTCGCGCGATGCGGCCGAGTTCGCCGTCGGCATCCGGAGCGGGCTGCTCTGCGGGGCGGACCTCGCGCTGTACGCGGGCGCCGGCATCGTGCCGGGCTCCGTCCCGGAGGCCGAGTGGCACGAGACGGAAGCCAAGCTCGGCGGCTTCGCCGACGCGCTCGGGCTGGAGGGGTGACGGCCTCCCCCGCCCTCCTGCGCGCCCCGAACACCAACCACCTCTGGGCCGCGCTGCTCGTGGAGGAACTCGTCCGGCAGGGCGTCGGGCTGTTCGTGATCGGGCCGGGGAGCCGGAGCACACCGCTCACGGCGGCCGTCGCGCAGAACCCGCGGGCCCGCGCCCTCGTGCACATCGACGAGCGCGGCGGCGCGTTCGCGGCGCTGGGCTACAGACGCGCCACGGGGCGGCCCGCCGCGTGGATCACCACGAGCGGCACTGCCGTCGCCAACGGCCTCCCCGCCGCCGTCGAAGCGGACACCGCGGGCGTCCCGCTCCTCCTCCTCACCGCCGACCGGCCGCCGGAGCTTCGCGACACCGGCGCCAACCAGACCGTCCGCCAGCCGGGCCTGTTCGCGAGCGTCGCGCGATGGACCGCCGACCTCGCGCCGCCCACGCCCGAGGTGGACCCCGCGTACGTCCTCACGACGGCCGCGCACGCCGTCGCCCGCAGCCTCGCGCCCGACCCTGGCCCGGTCCACCTGAACTGCCCGTTCCGCGAACCGCTCGCCCCGCTGGCGGACGGCACGGGCGCGCTGCCGGACCATCTCCGCGCGTGGGCCGACTCGGGACGCCCGTTCACGGAGATCGTCGAGGCCGAGGTCTCGGTCCCGCCGGACGCCGTCGCCAGCGCGGCGCGCGCACTAGAGCCGTGCCGCCGCGTGCTGCTCGTGGCCGGGCAGGGCGCGGACCCGGACGCGTGTCGGCACGCCGCCGAACAAACGGGCTGGGTGCTGCTGGCGGACGCGCTCTCGGGCGCCCGCACCGACGACGGCGTTCCCTTCTACGACCTCGCGCTCGCGAGCCCCGCGTTTGCCGCCGCCCACGTTCCGGACGGAGTGGTCCACATCGGCGCACGACCGACCTCCAAACGGCTCCAGGCGCTTATCGACCGCGCTCCGGTCCACGTCCGCATCGCGCCGACAGCCGGGCGGCTGGACCCCTCGCATCGCGTGACGCACCGGATCACCGCCGATCCCGCGCTCGCCCTCCGCGACTTTGTGGCCGCGACCGCCTCACACCCGGAGCCCGGCTGGGCCGAGGACTGGCGAGCCGCGTCGGCGGCAGTGGCCCGCGTGCTGGACCAGCGCCTCGGCGGCGGCACGCTGACCGAGCCCGGTATCGCACGGGCGGTCGCGCGGCACACGCCCCCCGAGACCGGGTGGGTCGTGGCGGCCTCCATGCCGATCCGCGACGTGGACGCCTTCACCGTTCCTCGCGGCCTCGTGACGGCCAACCGCGGCGCCAGCGGCATCGACGGGACCGTCGCGACGGCGGCGGGCGTGGCCCGCGGTCTGGACGCGCCGACCGTCCTCCTCATCGGCGACCTCGCGCTGCTCCACGACCTCAACGCGCTGGCGCTCCTTCGCAGCGGCCCGCCGGTGGTGATCGTGGCCGTCAACAACGACGGCGGCGGCATCTTCCACTTCCTCCCGGTCGCGCCGGGACGCGAGGGCACGGCGCTGCCCGGCGAGGTGTTCGAGCCGTTCTTCGGGACGCCGCACGGACTGAGCTTCGCCTCCGCCGCGGCGATGTTCGGCCTGCCGTACCACGCGCCCACGACGGGGGCGGCGTTCTCCGAGGCGTTCGAGGCCGCGCTCGCCTCCCGCCAGTCGGCCGTGATCGAGGTGCGGACGGAGCGGCAGGCGAACGCCACGCTCCATCGCGAGATCGCGCAGGAGGTGGCCGCCGCAGTGGAGGCTGCGGTCCGCCCCTAAACGGCGCGAGGCCCGACCGAACCGGCCGAGCCTCGCGGGAATCGCGTTCTGGAACGAAGCGTCTAGCCTCGGACGCCCCGGCGCGGACGCTCGATCTTCAGCCGCTGCCCCGGACGGATGGTGTCACCGGAGAGGCTGTTCCACCGGCGGATGTCGCTGATCGTCACGCCGTACTGGCGGGCGATCTGCGTGAGGTTCTCGCCGCTGCGGACGCGGTGCGTGACGCTGCGCGGCTGCGAGGCGGCGGCGCGAGCGCGAGCCGCGGCGCGGGCGTCGTAGCCTTCCGGCTCCGTCAGGCGCAGGCGCTGCCCCGGGTGGATGGTGCTGGTGGTCAGCTCGTTCCACCCCATCAGATCGCGGACGTTGAGGCCATACTGGCGGGCGATCTGCGTGAGGTGCTCACCACTGCGGACGCGGTGGGTCGTCGGGCGGGCGTTGCGCGTGTCGGACGCCAGCCGGACGGGCGGCGTGGCCGGCTCCGGCGTGGGACGGGGCTCCTCGGCTTTCGGCTCCTCGTCGGCGCCATCCGGCGTAGCTACGGCGACGGGCTCCGGCGTGGTCACGCGCGGAGTGGCCGGTTCGGGCTGGCGCTCGGGCTGACGAGCCGCGACGGGCGTCGGGAGGGCGGCTGCGGCGCGGCGGCGCATCTCCTCCTCGCGCTCGGCCTCCGCCTCGCGCTGGGCGACGAGCAGGATCTCGGCGGGCTCAGCGGGCGCGATGGGGTTGACGGCGCGGCGGCCGTAGTCCACCGTCTCCGCGACGAGGTTCATGCCCTCAGCCTCCGGGCCCGCGAGCGCGTCGAGGCGGGCGGCGTGGCGCGCGTAGAACCCGACCGGGATGCGGACGGTGTGCGGCATCCGCGTGCCGGGCACGCGGCCCTGGCGGAGCGCCGGGTTCAGCGCGCGGAGCACGGCCTCGTCCACGTCGATGATGCGGGCGATGTCGCTCAGGCGCGTCTCGGGCGCGACCGGGATACGGTCGAACACGAAGGCCGGGCCGGGCTCCGGCGCCTCGAAGCCGTACGCCTCCGGGTTGGAGAGGATGAGCGCCGTCGCGATGAACATCGGGACGTAGCCGCGGGTCTCGCGCGGGATGGCGTGGTCGATGTCCCAAAACGTCGCGCGCTCACCGGTCCGCTCCTCGTGGCGGCGCACGGCGCGCGCGATCACGGCCGGGTTGCAGTTGTAGCCCGCGAGCGCCAGCTGCCAGTCGCCGAAGCGGTCGTAGAGGTCGCGGAGGTGGCGCGCAGCGGCGCGGGTGCTCACCTCAGGGTCCAGGCGGAGATCCAACTCGCGGTTGGCCGTCAGGCCGTAGGCGGCGCCCGTCGGGCGGATGAACTGCCACATGCCGGCGGCGGCGGCGTGGCTCCGCGCGACGGGGTTGAGAGCGCTCTCCACCATCGCGAGGTACTTCAGCTCGTCCGGGACGCCCTCCTCCGCGAGGATGCGCTCCACCATCGGGAAGTACGTGTCCGCGCGCTGGCGGAGCGTGGCGACGTGGCCCGGCTTGCGGAGGAGGAAGCGGAGGCTCCGCTCCACGCTCGGTGTGACCTCCATTGGGATGACGGTCTCAGCCATACGGGCCGTCGGCAGCTGCGGCAGCGCAACGTTCTCGATCAGCGGGCTGTCCACGTCGTAGATGACGCGGAAGGCCTCCTCGTTGACGGCGTACACGTCGCCGCGGTCGATGGCCTCGGTGCCGTAGAAGATCTCCTTCTCGGTCAGGACGGAGGCGTAGAGCTCGCGGAAGCGGGCGTCGTAGAGCACGCCCTCGCGCTGGGCGAGGAGCTCCAGATCGCCCACGAGCCCTTCGAGGAGCGTCGCGTAGCGGTCGGACTGGCCGTTGGCGGAGGCCGTGAGGAGCTCGGCGTGGCGAGCGTAGAGGCGAGCGATGCGTCGGGTGAGCTCGGCTTCCGTGAGCGGCGCGTCCGCAGCCTGCGAAGCGGGGAGCCGGTCGGCCGCGCCCAGTTGGGGCAGGCGAGCGGGCACCGCGACCTCGGAGGGCACGGACTGGGCCAGGACGGGGGCCGAGACGAGCAGCATCGCCACCGTGAGACTGAAACGGGGCATAGAAGTGCAGCGCTGGGCGCGACTTAGGGGCTGGTACCTAAAGTAGAGCGTGAAGGGAGGGGTATCAACACCACTGCTGATACCCGCATGCCGGGGAAGCGCCGGAGGCTACCCACGTCCTTCATGCTGCGTCAAGGGGCTAGGTCGATTCTTGGCACAACGGGTACCCGTCCGTTGCAGGGCGGGAGTATCGGCGGACGACCCGGCGACCCCACGCCTTGGTGCCGCCGGCCGCGCGCTGGCGCCGGTGCTCCGCCAGCGGGGCCCGGCCGGCGCGCGCGTCCGGTCTCGCGGAACGAGCGGTCCCCAATGCGTCTGACGCCCGGGAGAGCGGATTCGCCTGACGAGCGGCTTAGAGCGGCAGGTTGCCGTGCTTCTTCTTCGGGAGGGTCTGCACCTTGTTCTCCAGCATGTCCAGCGCGCGGATGAGGGTCCGGCGCGTCTCGCTGGGCCGGATCACGTCGTCCACGTAGCCGCGCTCGGCGGCGACGTACGGGTTCGCGAAGCGCTGGCGGTACTGCTCAGTGAACTCGGCCTCGGCCGCGGCGGGGTCGTCCGCGGCGGCGATCTCGCGGCGGCGGATGATCTCCACGGCGCCCTTCGGCCCCATCACGGCGATCTCGGCCGTGGGCCACGCGAGGTTGAGGTCGGCGCGGATGTGCTTGGAGTTCATCACGTCGTACGCGCCACCGTAGGCCTTGCGCGTGATGACGGTGACCTTCGGGACGGTGGCCTCACAGAAGGCGTAGAGCAGCTTCGCGCCGTGGCGGATGATCCCGTTCCACTCCTGGTCCGTCCCGGGCATGAAGCCGGGCACGTCCTCGAAGACCACGAGCGGGATGTTAAACGCGTCGCAGAAGCGGACGAAGCGGGCGCCCTTGACGCTCGCGTCGATGTCCAGCACGCCCGCCAGCACGGCGGGCTGGTTGGCCACGATGCCCACGGAGCGGCCGCCGAGCCGCGCGAACCCGACGACGATGTTCTCGGCGAAGTCGGGGTGGATCTCGAAGAAGTCCCCGCCGTCCACCACGCGCGAGATCACGTCGTGGATGTCGTACGGCGTGCTGGGGGATTCAGGAATGATCGTATCAATTGCCGCGTCCGCCCGGTCGGCGGGGTCGCTGGCAGGGCCGCGGGGCGCGGGGTCCTCGCAGTTGGAGGGGAGGTAGCCCATGAGCTCGCGGATGCCGAGCAGGAGCGCCGCCTCGTTGGGGTACGCCCGGTGCGCCACGCCCGACCGGCTGGCGTGCGTGTCTGCGCCGCCCAACTCTTCCTGCGTGACCACCTCGTTGGTGACCGTCTTCACTACGTTCGGGCCGGTCACGAACATGTAGCTCGTGCCTCGCGCCATGAACGTGAAGTCCGTGATGGCGGGGCTGTAGACCGCGCCACCCGCGCACGGCCCGAGGATGGCGGAGATCTGCGGGACGACGCCACTCGCGAGGGTGTTCTGCAGGAACAGGTCCGCGTAGCCGCCGAGCGCCGCCACGCCTTCCTGGATGCGAGCGCCGCCGGAGTCGTTCAGGCCGATGACCGGCGCGCCGTTCTCCAGCGCCAGCTGCATGAGCTGGACAATCTTGCGAGCGTGCGCGAGGCCGAGCGACCCGCCGAAGACGGTGAAGTCTTGGGAGTAGACGTAGACCAGCCGCCCGTCGATGGTGCCCCAGCCGGTGACGACCCCGTCGCCGTAGGGGCGGTTGTTCTCCAGACCGAAGCCGCTGGCCTGGTGACGCACGAACTGCCCGAGCTCCTGGAACGAGCCGGGGTCAAGGAGGATGTCCAGCCGCTCACGGGCGGTCAGTTTGCCCTTCTCGTGCTGCTTCGCGACGCGGGCTTCGCCGCCACCCGCCAGCGCCTCCGCGCGGCGGCGGTCGAGGTCAGCGAAGGGGTCGAGGTCGGTCTCCGGGGCAGTCGGCTGGTCGCTCATGGGGGCTCGGGGTCAGAGGCCGGAAGCTAACCCGGCACCTGCCGCCTCGCGCCCGGCGGACGCTACCCGTGGCGGCGGAACTGGCCCTCGACGGCGTCGGTGAAGGAGGCCGCGGGCTCGGAGTAGATGTGGACCTGGTAGCGCCGGAAGACCTCGCGGCCGATGATGGCCGACGCGTCGGACCACGAGCCCGCTTCCGCGAGTTGGCCGAGCACCTCGTGGTAGGCGCCCTCATCGCCCCCGAAGAGTTCGCGGACGTACAGGTCCCGCTGGCTCGCGGCCGGTCCCAGCACGCGCGCCTCCAGATCCGGAGCGTCGGCTGGCGGCTCGCCGGCGAGGTGCTGTGCGGCCGAGGGCTCCGGCGAGGTGAAGCGCGCCCAGAGCGGCTCCGGCGCGTCGGCCTCAGCCGGGGTGGGCGCCCCCCCCTGGGCACGAGCGAGGCGAACCCAGAGCGGCTCGTCGTCGGACTCGGCGGCGGGCTCAGGCTCTGCTGGCTCCACTGGCGACGGTTCCACTGGCGACGGCGGCTCCGCGGACTCCGGCGCGGCGGGAAGGGGCGCCAGCGCGTCGGGCTCGGCGTCACCGATTGGCTCCTCTGACGCTGAATCGGGTTCGGGATCGTCCGGTCCAGCAGAATCCGGCTCCGTCTCCAGCGCGCGCAACGGGACCTCCGGCGCGAGGGAGGGCGCCGGCACGATCTCGACAGCGTCTTCCACGTCTTCCGGTCCGTCCGCCCCGGCTGGCGGCGCCTCCCGAACGGGCTCGGCAGTCTCCACGTCCGGGCGATGAACGGTGGGCGCCTCGGACGGAGGCGGGGTTGCAGACGCGACGGCCTCGGCCAGCACCTCGTCGATCTCGTCACGGGCGACGGCCTCGCGAGAGAGGACGGCGGCGCCCATCCCCGGGCGGCCCCGCGCGGCGAACACCTCGGCGAGCACGCGGCCCGGTACGCCGTCCGCGTACTCCGGCAGCGCCTCCACCACGTCGAACAACGGCGCCAGCAGCGCCCGCCAGCCGGCGGCGTCCAGGTCAGCGGCGACGCGGCGGTCCACGCGCTCCAGCAAGTCGCGAAGCGCCTCGCGGGAGTAGCCGGCCATCTCCTTTTTCGCGGCGTAGCCCTCCACGATTTCGCCGAGGTACGGGTACGCGCCGAAATCGGACAACCGGTCCAGAACCTCGTCAGCGGGTCGTTCGCCGTGTTCTGGCGCCGCCGCACTCAGCGTTTCCGCCGGGTGCACCAGCGCGTCGATCAGCCAGGCGCTCGTGCTGCGGACGGTCTCCGCCCACGCCGCCGCCGGGTACCGAGGCTCCACGGGCGTGTCCGCGGCCCACAGGTCCGGCACGGCGCTGACCCACGGGGCCGCCGCTTCCATCCGCGCACGGACCTCGCGGTCCAGCTGGCGGCGGAGGGCGTGCGCGAGGAGCGGCGGGAGCGCGTCGAGGTCTGCGCGGGCGTGGGACCGGTCGGGCGCGAGGCGAGTGAGGGCGAGGCGGGCGAGGGCGTCCGAGAGATCGGCGAGCATGGGACGGAGAGGAGACGGGGCGAAGCTAGGCGGCGGTCGGGATGGAGGCCGCTACCGGAAACGCGGGCGATTCGATTCTTCGCGCCATACCACGCCGCGGATCCATTCCACGCAACCAAACGGTGTTGGCACAGCGCTTGATGCGGGCCCGTGACCGCGTTCACCCTCCCTGTTGACGCTCGCGCTCCTGCTGCTCCTTCTCGCCGCCGCCCTCATGGGCTGGCGGCAGACGCGGCGTGCGCGTCGGCGTGAGGCGGTGCGAGACGAGGCGCTGGCGCTGGCCGCCCGGGCGCAGACGTGGTGGCGCTCGCCCCGATGGCTGGGGGGCGCGGACCGCGCGTCCCACTTCCGCGGGCTCTCGTTCGGTGCGCTCGGCCTCCACGCAGACGCCACGGCCCGCTACTGGACCGAGGCGGGCGTCTACCGCGTGCTGCCCGTTCCCGCCAGCCGCGCGCTGGCGGAGATCGCCGCGGCCCTTGGCGAGACGCCGCCCGATGGGGCCGCGCTCGTGCTGGGGTGCGAGCGTGGGCGGCCCTCGCGCGAGGCGGTCGCGGTTCTGGCGCTCGGCGGGCTCGTGACGGTTCCGCTTCCGGAGATCCCGTGGCGGTGGGTCGCGTGGCTCGTCCGCTGGTCCGCGCAGTTGAGCCGACCGGCGCCGCGGGATCGGCGGCGGCCTGCTCCCCTTCGCCGGGCGACGCCGCGCCCGGCGGTCCTGCGGAGGTGGACCCGGCTCCGCGGCGGCGCCTTCGCCCTCCCGATGTCCGGCCGTGCGCCGCCGCGTCCGCCCCCTTCCCTGGTCTCGGGCCTGCCGCCGCCCGGAGCGACTGCGCTCAGACCCTCGGCGGCGCGAGCATTGCGCGAGGGACCGCCACGGCGGCGGTCGAAACGGAGCTCACTGGCCGGGCGTGCACCCGCCCCCAGCCGCACGCCGCTCTGTGGTTCCTCCTCCTTCCCGATACGCCCTGCGCCTCGCCGCCATCGTCCCCGCCTGGAACGAGGCCGCGACTGTCGGGCCGGTCGTCCGCGCGCTGCGCGAGGGGGGCGCGGAGCGCGTGCTGGTGGTGGATGGCGGATCGCGCGATGGAACGCCAGCCCTCGCCGCAGAGGCGGGCGCAGAGGTGATCCACGAGCCGCGCCGCGGCTACGGCCGGGCCTGCCTCGCGGGGCTCGCCGCCCTCTCCCCCGCCCCTCCCGATGCCGTCGTCTTCGCCGACGCCGATGGAGCGGACGATCCCGCCGACCTCGCCGCGCTGGCGGACGCACTCGCCGGCGCAGACCTCGTGGTGGGCAGCCGCGTGCTCGGAGCGCGGACGGGGCGCGTGGAGCGGGGCGCGCTGACGCCCGTGCAGCGGTGGGGCAACGCACTCGCGTGCTCGCTCGTCCGCGCGCGGTGGGGCGTAGCGTGGACGGACCTCGGACCGTTCAGAGCCATCCGGTGGGACGCGCTCCAGCGCCTCGGGATGCGGGACGAGACCTGGGGCTGGACCGTGGAAATGCAGGCGCGGGCCGCGCGCGAGGGGCTCCGGTGCGCCGAAGTCCCCGTCGCCTACCGCCGCCGTCGCGCGGGCGAGAGCACCATCAGCGGCACGCTCTCGGGCAGCGCTCGCGCGGGCGCCAAGATCCTCTGGACCGTCGGCGCCCTCGCGGCTGGCGCGCGCTGAGACCGCCCGCCAGCGGCCCGCGGCGGCCTAGGCTCTGTCCGTTGATTCGGAGCGAGGCCGAACGCGAGGACCGGGGTCGGCCCGCGAGGAGCGTGAAGCAGGCGTAGCGCGAGCTACGGCGATGGCGCGCGACGCGGGGGGACGGCTCCGGGGCCGCGTGTAGGCCGATCTGGAGTCGCCGGACAGAGCCTAGTCCTCCATCTCCTTGAAGACGACGCAGGTGTTGTGGCCCCCGAAGCCGAACGCATTCGAGAGCGCCACCTTCACCTCCCGCTCCTGCGGCTCGTTGAAGGTGTAGTTGAGGTCACACTCGGGGTCCGGCGTCTCGAAGTTGATCGTCGGCGGGACCTTGTTGTGCTTCACTGCGAGGACGCTCGCCACCGCCTCAATGGCACCGGCCGCGCCGAGGAGGTGCCCCGTCATGGACTTCGTGGACGAGAGGTTCATGTCGTAGGCGTGCTCGCCAAAGACCTCCTTGATGCCGCGCGTTTCCGCCGCATCGCCGAGGGGCGTGCTGGTGCCGTGCATGTTGAGGTAGTCCACGTCCTCGGGCTTCAGGCCCGAGGTCTCCAGCGCCATGCGCATGGCGCGGGCGGCGCCGCGGCCTTCGGGGTGCGGGGCGGAGACGTGGTAGGCGTCCGCGCTCATGCCGTAGCCCACCACCTCGGCGTAGATCGTTGCGCCGCGAGCCTTCGCGTGCTCGTACTCCTCCAGCACGAGGGCGCCGGCGCCCTCCCCCATCACGAAGCCATCGCGGTCCGCATCGAACGGGCGGCTGGCGGTCTCCGGCGAGTCGTTGCGGGTGGAGAGCGCGCGCATGTTGTCGAACCCGCCGACGGTGATCTCCACGATGCCGGCCTCACTGCCGCCCGCCACCATCGTGTCCGCCAGCCCGCGCTCGATGAGCAGCGCCGCGTCCACGATGGCGTTGTTGCCCGTGGCGCACGCGCTGATGACGGCGTGGTTGGGGCCCCGGAGGTCGTGCTGGATGGAGACGTGCCCCGGCGCGATGTCGATGATCATGGCGGGCACGAGGAACGGCGAGAGCCGGCGCGGGCCGCGCTCGTGGAACGCCTTGAACTCCTCCGCCAGCGTGCCGATGCCGCCGATGCCGCTGCCGAAGACCACGCCCGTCCGCTCTCGCTCGCGGTCGCTCATGTCCCCCGTGTCGATGCCAGCGTCGCGCAGGGCCTCGCCCGCCGCCACGAGGGAGTACTGCGAGAACGCGTCCATCCGCCGGGCCTCCTTGCGGTCGAGGTAGTCCGTGGCGTCGAAGCCCTTGAGCTCGCAGGCGAACTGGCACCGGAGGCGCGAGGGGTCGAAGTAGGTGATCGGGGCGGCGCCGCTCTCGCCGCGCATCATCGCGTCCCAGAAATCAGGGACGGAGTTGCCGATGGGGGTGAGGGCGCCGAGGCCGGTGACGACGACGCGGCGGCGGTTCTCGGTGGACATGGCGGGAGAGGGGCGGCCTCGCGAGCGGTCCTCGCGGGCGCAGGGTATGTACGGAGAGAGGAAGGGAGGCCGGAGGCGGGCGCCTCGCTCTCCCTTCCTCTCAAGGACTGGTCTCAGGGGGCGGCGCTCAGCCCGCCTTCTCCTGGACGTAATCGACGGCGTCGCCGACGGTCGCGATCTTCTCGGCGTCCTCGTCGGGGATGGTGATATCGAACTCCTTCTCGAACTCCATGATGAGCTCCACGGTGTCGAGCGAGTCGGCGCCGAGGTCGTTGGTGAAGGAGGCGTCGCGGGAGATCTCGGACTCGTCGACGCCGAGCTTCTCGACGATGATGGCGTTGACGCGGCTCTCGATGTTGTCGGCCATGATGAACGTGGCTGGTTGAGGGGGCCCCGGGCAGAGCCGGCGGCGAAAGAGAGCGGCAGCGGAAGGACCGCGCCGCCCGGTCAGAGGGCGCCCAAGCTACGGAGCCAGGCGCCGTAGGGGCAACGAGGCTCGCACGAGCCCCCCCGCGCGTGGTTCCGGGCTGGCGCCGCCCGCTGGCGGCGAGGGTCGGCAGCGCCCGCCGCAGGGGCCTCCCCCTGCTCTGGCCGCCCGCCAGCGCGGCGAGAGCCGGCGACGGACGTCCCCAGGGCCGCTCTGGCGCGCGTTCCGCGAAGGCCCTGGGGATCCCCACTCTCCTGGGATCCCCGCCCGCCCGCCCGGTATCTTCGGCTCTTTCGAGTACACCCGCGCGACGGCCGCGCCCTTTCATGCCCACGCTCTTCACCTCCGAGTCGGTCTCCGAAGGCCACCCGGACAAGGTCGCCGACCAGATCTCGGACGCCCTCCTCGACGCCTTCCTCGCCGACGACCCCTCCAGCCGCTGCGCCATCGAGACGCTCGTGACCACCGGGCTGGCGGTCGTCTCCGGCGAGGTCACCAGCGAGACCTACGTGGACGTGCAGGAGGTCGTCCGCAAGACCATCGAGAGCATCGGCTACACCGACCCCACGCTCCAGTTCGACGCCCGCTCCTGCGGCGTGCTCACGAGCATCCACTCCCAGTCCGACGACATCGCGCAGGGCGTGGACGACGACAAGGGCCTCCACGTGGAGCAGGGCGCCGGCGACCAGGGCATGATGTTCGGCTACGCCACGCGCGAGACCGAGGAGCTCATGCCCCTCGCGCTCTCGCTCTCGCACGGCCTCGTCCGCGAGCTCGCCGCCATCCGGAAGACCACGGACCTGATGCCGTACCTCCGACCGGACGCCAAGAGCCAGGTGACCGTGGAGTACGACGACGACGACCGCACCGTCCGCCGCATCCACACCGTCGTGCTCAGCACGCAGCACGACGAGAACGTCACGCTGGAGGAGATCAAGCGCGATGTCCGCGAGCACCTCCTCCCGCGCGTCCTCCCGCAGGACCTCGTGGACGATGACCTCATCCTCCACGTCAACCCGACGGGCCGGTTCGTGATCGGCGGGCCGCACGGCGACACCGGGCTCACGGGCCGCAAGATCATCGTGGACACGTACGGCGGGAAGGGCGCCCACGGCGGCGGCGCGTTCTCCGGCAAGGACCCGAGCAAGGTGGACCGGAGCGCGGCCTACGCCACGCGGCACGTCGCCAAAAACCTCGTCGCCGCGGGGCTGGCGGAGGAGGCGCTCGTGCAGGTGGCCTACGCCATCGGCGTGCCGGAGCCGGTCAGCATCCGCGTGGAGACGTACGGCACGGGGCAGATCCCGGACGCCCGCCTCGCCGAGGCCGTCCGCCAGTCGGTCGATCTCCGGCCGAGCGCGCTCATCGGGCGGCTGGACCTGCTGCGGCCCATCTACCGGCCCACGGCCGCCTACGGGCACTTCGGGCGGGACGGCTTCACATGGGAGGCGCTGGACCTCGTGGACGCGCTGAAGAGCGCGGCGGGCCAACTCGCGTAGCGCCCCGCCGGGCTGGCGGCCGCTCTCGCCGGGCGCTTCGCGCCGAGAGGAACCGCCAGCCCGGGTGAACCGCTACCGGCTCACCTGATAGGTGATTTCGTAGACCCCGTCGTCTCCCCGGAGTGTGTCGGTGTAGGTGCCGTGGATCTTCTGGATGGGGACCGTGATGGTGCCGATGAGGTCGCGGTCGTCCGTCGTGTCGTACTCCAGCAGCGTGAGGGTCACAGCCGACGTGGAGGTGGCCGACGCGCCGACGCTCCACGACTCTCCGTCGTTGATGTCGTGGTAGGACTCGTTGCCCGCGGGGTACCGCGTTCCATCGACCGTGAGGTAGACCTCGTCCTCCCCCCATTCAGTGGTTTCGACGCACTTGACCGACGTGACCCGGACCCGGATCGTGGGAACCGCGGGAGCGGGCGCACGGACGGTCTCCATCGGCTGACCTGAGGTCCACACCCCGAAATCGCTGTCTCCGATCAGCTTGAAATCCCGCGGGGCCGCGAGAATCTGGATTCCGCCATTCGCGAGAACGTGAGCGGTGCCTCCCCAGCGGAAGCTGCCCGCTCCGTCCGTAAGACGCCGATGCTCTGGGGTGGCGGCGCTCGCCGTGAACTCCCTCCACGCGTTCGTGCCGGACGCGGCATCGGTCGGGTTCAGCTTCCACACCGAGAACGAGTTCTCTGCGTCGGAGTCGCTGCCGTCCTGGCCCAGGCTGAGAACATAGAAGAGGCCCGCGGTCTCGTCGTAGAGGAGCGAGATCCCCGCTTCTCCGTACGGGACAGTGCCAGAGCCGCTGGAGGCCGAGACGAGGCTCCACGTCGAGGATTCCAGCGCGGAGCCAGAGCTCACGAACAGTTTGTTTCGTGCTGTTGTTGACGACCAGCAGGTAGTGCCGCCGGTGCACCGGGTGATAGGCGAAGCCCACATTCTCGACCCTGGAGCCGTTGCCAAACGGATCGTTCAGGGTCAGGTTGGTGAGTTCAGAGACATCCGCGCCGTCCGAAATCGAGAAGACCCGGACCGCCTTGTTCAGTCCCGTAGCGACGGCGAGGTAGCTGCCGTTGCCCTGCGCCGCCGCCATGTAGCCGTCGTCTCCGCTGAACCTGATGGTGTGGCTCTTGACGCGCTCTCGAATCGAGGGGTCGATGATGATGAGGTCGCCATCCCGGTTGCCGCCGTTGTCGTGGGAGAGGACCCAGTAGGTGCCAACCGCCGCCATGCCCTGGATGTGGGTTCCGAGATGCGACGAGATGCCCCCGCTGATGCCGTACTCGGTGGGAACGTGGAACATGCCTAGGCGAGACTCGACAGCCGTCGTCGACTTCGAGAACGCCATCTGGGTCTGCACCGGCTGCTGGCTCCACATCGCGCTATTCCAGCCGCTTTGGATCTCGCCCAGTTCGAGCGGTCCGTTCTCGTTGTGCAGGTAGGTGCCCAGCCATCGGTTTTTGATGCGCACACGGTCCCTGCTGA
The DNA here is from genome assembly GCA_012960515.1 of Bacteroidota bacterium. Lineage (GTDB taxonomy): Bacteria > Bacteroidota > Rhodothermia > Rhodothermales > Rubricoccaceae > Rubricoccus. The sequence goes on from DUBD01000024.1 coordinate 24,490, forward strand.
TAGGCTCCAGCTCCCACATCGCGCTCCACCACCCGGGCTCTATCGGCCCCACGCTGAGCCCGATCTCGTTGTGCAGGTAGAGCCCCGTGGCGAGGTTGCGGAGGCGGACGTACGTCCCGTCGACAGGCTCGATCACCCACGCCGTGCTCGCGGAGGGGTCCGAGACGAGCGCGCCGTCCTCGACCGCCAGCCGCTCGGCGGGCTTCCAGCGGTTCTCGAAGGTGGAGACCTCCTGACTTAGCACGGGGGCCGTTGTGGCGATGAGAAAGGCGAACAGCAGGAGGGGACGCATGGGATCGGTCGGAGAGTGCCACGGGTGGGAAGGCGAGCCACCTTCCCTATAGCCAAACGCCCCGCGTTCCTTATCACGGCCAGCTGGCGGTGCTTCCGGGTGGCCGCTCTGGGCGAGAGGCGCCGCCAGCCCGTCCGCGGCTAGTCGCACGTCCCGCGCTGCGCGCCGTACAGGTTGCCGCTGCAGCTGTCGTTTGCGCACATGGAGTCCAGCCAGCAGGCCGTCCCATCCGGCATTCCCGTGCAGTAGTCGTAGCCCGCGTGGTTCACCGTGCTTCCGCTGGGGCAGCACAGCAAGGGGGCATTGTTGGCGTGGGACCGCCCGCAGGCACCGTTGGCGCAGTCGCTATCCGACTCGCATGACGCGTTGACCGCAGCTTTGGCGTCCTGCACGTAGCTGGTGTAGCTCTCGACGTAGGGAGCCTGAGACACCGAACTCCGGTCGGCCCGGTTGAACTCGTCCACGATCTGCTGGGCGCTTCCGACCTCTACGAAGTCCACGGCGAGATAATTCGGGATCGTCCCGCCCGAGGCGGGGCTGCAATAGTCCGTCCAGCGCTCCTTCAGCTTGGATTCTCGGTTGTCGATGGCCGCTGTGATGGTCGTCGGCGCGTTCCGGAAATGGTTCATCACGAACAGCCCGAAGGAATCGAGAGGCCGGTCGTCCCACCTCGTTCTGCACTCCATGTTGGTGCCTTCATCCCCGAGGCTCCAGTAGTTCTCTCGGGTGTACGCCTTGTTGAACACCATCCAGTCGTTGGGCCGGTAGTTCATGTCGGAGAAGATGACGACTCTCTTGTTGTTGTCGTTCATCCACTCCAGCGGCGGCCAGCCTCGGCTGGGCACGTTCCACGCGGTCCCTCCGGGGTTGTAGATGTACGGCAGGAGCTGTGTGCTGCGTCGCATCTCGTCGAACACGCCGTCTGTTCGTGCCCCGCTTTCGAGGAAGAGGGTGACGATGTTCTCCTCCCCTGGGTTGGCTCGTACCCAGGCGCCGATCTCGTTGAGCACCTCGTGCAGGCGCCGCCGCGGAAGGGCGTAGTTCATCCCGGGCAGCCCGGTGCAGCTCCCGTGACAGAGATAGACCCCGGGGTCGTAGCAGTCGGAGCCGAAGCTGGCCACACAGGTGACTCCGTGACTCCCGTCGAAGTCGTGGACATCGAGCATGAGGCCGCGGACTCCGTCATTCAACTGCGTCGTGATTCCGTAGGACTGGGCGGCCATCGTCCAGCCTTCGGAGAGGTTGGCGTAGGCGTTGTGACTCGTGAGCCACGTGTACTGGTCGAACCGCTTGCTCCCCGTAGAAGCCGCCGGTATCACGCGCTCGTAGTGGTCGTAGGGGTCGCCGGCGTAGTCCGTTTTTAGTCCCCCCGCGGCGTCGGCGGTCATGTCGCTGAGGTCGCACTTGTTCTCGTTCTTGTAGTAATCGAACGAGCGGCAGGTAAACCCGGTCTCGTCCTCACACGCGGCCTGGCACTGCTCCACGGTGACGCTCTCCAACTGGACGTTGTTGTTGCCGGGGAGAGCCGCGTTGGGCGTGTGCCGGAAGAAGACCCGTTCGTAGTGGTCGTAGGGGTCGCCGGCGTAGTCCGTTTTCAGCCCGCCTGCGGCGTCGGCGGTCGTGTCGCTGAGATCGCAGGTGTTCTCGTTCTTGCGGTAGTCGAAGGACCGGCAAACGAACTCGGTCTCGGCCGTGCACGCGGCCTGACACTGCTGGACGGAGACGCCGGAGAGCGTCTTCGTGTTGTGGCCTGAGAGGGCTGCGTTGGCCGTACGGTCGTAGTCCTGCGCCTGGACCGGAAGGGCGAGGAGGAGGCTGGCGCAGACGGCGAGCAGGAGGCCCGGGCGACTCCTGGAGGGGAGATAGAAGGGGAGCATGAGAACGCGGGATCAGGAGGAGCAGGGGCGCTCCACTTCCCCCTATAGCCGAACGCGCCGCGTTCCTTATCACGCCGCGCTGGCGACGGCTCTCGGCGAGAGGTGCCGCCAGTCCGGCGAGCGCTCCGGTACAGAGCCGGCCCCGCACCCACCACGATGCGAGGCCGACTCCGAGGAGGCCGGAGCCTCTGGCGAACCCTCCTTACCGGACAACGGTCACGCGCTCGGTCAGCCGGACGGTCTCGCCGAGGGCGCGGACGACGTACACCCCGGCGGGCAGCGCGCCCAGCCGGAGTTCCACCGGCGCGCCCGCGCTCACGAGCCCCTCGTGGAGCACGGCCACCTCGCGGCCGGTCGCGTCGAAGACGGACACCGTTACCTCCTCGGTCTCCTCGACGGCGAGGCGGATGCGGGCGTCGCCGCGCGTGGGGTTGGGCGAAGCTGTGAGCGAGAGCGCCGCCCGTGCGTCGTCCTCGCTCGAGGTCGGGGACGCAAAGGTCGATTCGAACGAGATCATCCCTGTGGCCGGGCCGTTGCCGTTGTCGTAGCCCGCCACGCGGAGGTAGTAGCTGGTGTTCGGCTGCACGCGGAGATCGCGGATGAGCGAGGTCGTGCCGTCCCCTCCATCGTCATCGCACGCGATCTCCGTGAGCCCGCCAGCCGCGGGCGCTTCGTAGAGCGAGACGACGGTGTCGAAGTCCGAGTTGGAGAAGTCCATCGTGAGCAAGAACTCGTCTGCCACACTGAACACCCACCAGACAGAGGCCCCCTGGTTGGCCTGGCACGAGGGCGTCGGCTCATCGGTCTCCAGCGTCGCGCCGACGTTGGTGCCGGTCGTAGTCGGCTCCTCAGGGAACGAGGGGGAGCCAATGCTGTCGTTGGGCGGGCCGTTGGTGGAGGGCGTGAACGAGAGGTCGTAGGAGATGGCGCCCGCTTCTGTGCCGAAGGAGCCGTCATAGCCCGCCACGCGGATGGCGTATGTCACGCCCCCCTGGACGGGCACGTCGGTCAGCACGGGCTTGCCGTCCTTGTCATCGCCGCAGGCGATCTCGTCGGTCTGGGTCGGAAGGTTGGGGAACGTGTTCAGGTAGACTGTGGCGATGGCGTCGAAGCCGGTGGCGGTGAAGTCCAAGCTGATGGTGCCGTCCGAGGGCGGAGTGTAGGCCCACCACACGGAAGCACCCTGATCGCTCTGGCACGTCGGCGCGGCCTCGCCGGTCTCCAGCGTTGCGTTGGAATTTGTGCCGGTGATGGTGCCGACCTCTACCCCCTGACCATTTTCGAAGTCATCGTTGAAGGGGGGAGGGCCGGGCGTGAAGGAGTAGTCGAACGAGATGTCGCCCGTATTGCCAGCGAAGCCGGACACCCGGACCACGTAGTGTCTCCCCCCTACGACCGGGACGTCCTCCAGAAGGGACCGAGTGCCGAAGCCGCCGTCGTCGTCGCACGCGATCTCGTCGTCGGCCGATGGGAGAACGGGGAACGTGTCGTCGTAGAGCGTGACGACAGTGTCGAAGCCGGACGCGGAGAGGTCGATCGTGACCGTCCCATCGCTGGGGACATTGAAGGCCCACCAGACGGAGGCATCTTCATTGGTCTGGCACGACGGGACAGCCTCGCCGGGCTCCAGCGTCGCGCCGATGTTGGTCCCGGTGACGGTGCCAACGTCTATCGCAGGTGCGTTCGCGAAGTCGTCGTTGGTGGGCTGCGCAGCAGCGCTGGAGGCTGCGAGGAGGACGAAAAGGGAGAGTAGCAGGTGTCGCATGGAGGAGGGGGAGTAGGAGGGTGAGCCACTTCCCCCTTGTAGCCAAACGCCCGCCTCGCTTTATCATGCCAGACGCAGAATTAACCACAGCCTCCGGCCATCCTGTGGTCCACCCCGCGCCTGCCTCGCCGTCAGACGGTTCGCCTGGCCTCGTCACCCGCCTCCTCCACGACGCCGAGTCCGGGCGCGAGGGCGCACTGGACGAGGTGTTCCCCGTCGTCTACGACGAACTCCAGCGGCTGGCGCGGATGGTGCGGCGAGACCGCTCGGGACAAGTCTGCACGACCGCTCTCGTTCACGAGGCGTACCTCCGGCTCGCCCAGTCCGAACACCTCTCGTGGAGCGGGCGCCGCCACTTCTTCCGGCTGGCGGCTCGCGCCATGCGGCAGGTGCTCGTGCGCGACGCCGAGCGCCGCCAGTCGCTCAAGCGCGGGGGCGGCGTGGCGCCGATGACGCTCAACGAGGAGATCCAAGCGAGCCCCACGTCGGATGCCCAACTCCTCGACCTCCACGACGCCCTGGACCGCCTCTGCGCCCTGGACGAGCGCCAAGCGTCCGTGGTCGAGGTCCGCTTTTTCGCGGGCCTCTCCATCGAGGAGACCGCTGACGTGCTGGGCGTCTCCGCGCCGACCGTTAGCCGGGACTGGAAGCTGGCGCGCATCTGGCTCGCGCGCGAACTGGCCTCGTGAGCACGCCGGACCGCTGGGCGACGCTCCAGACGCTTCTACTGGAGGCTCTCGATCTGGAGCCCGACGCGCGCCGCGCGTTCCTCGCCGAGCAGGACCCCGACTTCGCCGACGAACTGGCGGAGCTCCTCGCCGCCGCCGACGCCGTGCCAGAGTTCTTGGACACGCCCGCGCCGTGGGCGCTGGGCGGCGACGCTGACCACGACCTCGCCGGAGTCCAGGTAGGACCGTACCGGCTGGTCCGCGAGTTGGGCCGGGGCGGGCAGGGGCGCGTCTTCCTCGCCCGCCGCGAGGACATCGGCACGGAGGTGGCGCTCAAGCTCGTGCGCAGCGGCCTCGCGGCGCCGGAGCTGGTGCCGCGCTTCCTCGCCGAGCGCCGCGCCCTCGGCCGGTTGGAGCACCCGCACATCGCTCGGCTGCTGGATGCGGGCACCGCCGAAACGGGGCCCGCCGGGGAGCAGGCGCCGTTTTTCGTGATGGAGGCCGTGGACGGCGTGCCCCTCACAGACTACGTCCGCACGCATAGGCTCCCCCTCGACGAACGCCTCCGGCTGTTTCTCCAGGTGTGCGACGCCGTCGCCTACGCGCATCGCCAGCTCGTCGTCCACCGGGACCTCAAGCCCACCAACATCCTCGTCTCGGACGACGGCGGCGAGGCGCGGGTCAAGCTCCTCGACTTCGGTATCGCGAAGCTCCTGGATGACGGCGCGGACGGTGAGACGCTCACGCGCACCGGCCTCCGCCTGATGACGCCCGAGTATGCGGCCCCGGAGCAGGTGCTCGGCCAGCCCATCGCCGTCGCGGCGGACGTGTACGCGCTGGGCGTTCTGCTCTACGAGGTGCTAACCGGCGAGCGTCCGTACGACGTGTCGGGAGGCCTGCGCGACGTGGTGCGGGCCGTCTGCGATGAGATGCCCGCCCCACCGTCCTCGCGAGGTGACCGCGCACTCCGCGGCGACCTCGACACGATCGTGCTCCGGGCGCTCGCCAAGGCTCCCGAAGACCGCTACGCCACCGCCGAGGCCCTCGCGAGCGACCTCCGGCGGTACCAGTCGGGCTTGCCCGTGCAGGCGCGGCGCCAGACGCTGGGCTACCAGGCCGCGCGGTTCCTGCGCCGCCACGCGCTGGCTACGGTCGCGGCCATGCTCGGCGTGCTCCTGCTCATGGGATTTGGCGTTCGAGAGCGGTCGCTCCGGGTGGAGGCCGAGCGCGCGCGCGTCGAAGCACAGGCCACCGCCGATCTCCTGACGACCATGTTCGACGGGTTCACGGACGCCCAGAGCTCGGAGGAGCGCGTGGACACGATGCGGACGACGGCGCTTCTGGACCGGGCTGCCGCCCACCTCGCCGCGAGCCCGCACGAGGAGCCCACGCTCCACGCCACGCTGACGTTTCACCTTGGACGGATCTACGCAGGCCTCGACCTGTTAGACCGCGCGGCCCGCCAGTACGCCGCCGCCGCCGAGGCCACGCCGCACTCTGAGCCTGCCCTCCGGGCGGACGTGTGGTACCACGTCGCCATCAATGCGAGGGCACAAGGTGGATGTGAAGAGGCGCTGGAGGCCTTCAGAGAGGTGGTTCGATTGCAACGAGAGCAGGTGCGGAGCGCACGCGGTCTCGCCGCGGCGCTTGAGGGGCGGAGCGGGGCGTTGGCCTGCCTCGACCGGTACGACGAAGCCATCGCCGACAGCCGCGAGGCCCAGCAGCTCCAGGCCGCATTCGGCGAACCCGACGGATACGTCCTCCACAACTTCGCCGACGTGCTCAGAAGGGCCGGGCGGTCCGGTGAAGCCGTGGAGACCATGCGCCAGTCTCTCGCCATCGCCGAGGCCGATCACCCGGCGGGCCATCCGGTTCCCGTGGCTCGCCAGCTGTACCTGGCCCTCCTTCTCGAGGGGGGCGGGCGCGAGGCCGAGGCGGAGGCGCTCGTACGCCGTGCCTACTTCGCCTCCCGTGGCCGCAATGGCCCCCACCACGGACGGACGTTCGACGCGCAGAGCAGGCTGATCCACTTGCTCCTGGATCCGGACCGTGCCGACTCCAGACGTCTGTCCGAGGCCGAGTCTCTCGCGATCGCCCTGAGCCAGAATGCGGCCGCCCTTCCCCCATCCGACGCCGCCCCCCGGGTACACGCCGCTCAGCGATTGGCCGAGGTCCACGCCAGAGTCGGCCGCCTGGGGGAGGCCAAGCGATCCGCGCGTGAGGCCGTCCGTCTTGCGCAGGCCCTCCCCGCGTGGGAGTCCCACCTTCTCGAAGGAGCCAGCGCCACGCTCGCCGCCGTCTCCCAGGAACGGTCGGCGGAACTCGACTGACCCGAGCGCCCCGCTGAACTGGCGGTTCCTCTCGCCGGGCGCCACCGCCAGCGCGGCGAGACTCTCGGACGCTTGACGAACGGCCTGCGTGGAGAGGCGTACCCTGTTCCTGCACGACCCCAACCACCTCGGCCCCACGGCCGCCCCGCCATGGATCACAAGGAAGGACAGTACAAGGTCGCCAACCTCGCGCTCGCCGAGGACGGCCGCAAGCGGATCGAGTGGGCCGAGAGCCGGATGCCGGTCCTCATGCGCCTCCGAGAGGAGTACAGCCAGAGCCAGCCCTTCGCCGGCTACAAGATCACCGGCTGCCTCCACGTCACGAAGGAGACCGCCGTGCTCATCGAGACGCTGAAGGCGTGCGGCGCCGAGGTGGCGTGGAGCGGCTGCAACCCGCTCTCCACCAACGACTCCGTGGCCGCCGCCCTCGCGCTCGGCCCCAACGGCGACGGGGACGGCGTGGAGATCTACGCGTGGTACGGCCAGGACACCGAGGACTTCTACTGGTGCATCGACCGGACGATCGACAAGACGCCGGACACCACCCTGGACGACGGCGCCGACCTCATCTTCCGCGTCCACTCCGCCTTCCCGGAGAAGACCAAGGACATCATCGGCGGCAGCGAGGAGACCACGACCGGCGTCCACCGCCTCCGCGCGATGGCGGACGACGGTAAGTTGGGCTACCCCGTCTACGCCGTCAACGACGCCGAGACGAAGTGGGACTTCGACAACGTCTACGGGACGGGTCAGTCCACGCTGGACGGCATCCTCCGCGCCTCGTCCGTGCTGATCGCGGGCAAGAACTTCGTCGTCGCCGGCTACGGCCACTGCGGCCGCGGCGTCGCGATGCGCGCGAAGGGCATGGGCGCCAACGTCATCGTCACCGAGGTCAAGCCGACGGCCGCCCTCAAGGCCACGCTGGACGGCATGCGCGTGATGCCGATGGCGGAGGCCGCCAAGGTGGGCGACATCTTCGTGACCGCGACCGGCATGAAGGACGTCATCCGCGGCGACCACTTCGTCAACATGAAGGAGGGCGCCATCGTGTGCAACACGGGCCACTACGACGTGGAGCTCAACCTCGCCGAGCTGGCGGAGCTTTCCACGGACGCCCGCATGATCCGCGACGACAACCGCGAGTACACGCTGGAGAACGGCAAGAAGATCTACGTCCTCGCGGACGGCCGCCTCGTGAACCTCGCCGCCGCGGAGGGCCACCCCTCCGAGGTCATGGACATGAGCTTCGCGAACCAGCTCCAGGCCCACCTCGCGCTCATCCGCGCGAAGGAGGCCGGCGAGACCCTGGAGAACACGGTCATGGACCTCCCCGAGGAGCTCGACCAGGAGATCGCCGGGATCAAGCTGGAGACGATGGGCCTCGCCATCGACTCGCTGACGGACGAGCAGGTGGTCTACGCCACCGACTACTCCGCCGGCACCTGACCCGCTGGCGGCCGCGCTCGCCGAGTGCCGCCGCCAGCCCGAACTGGGACGGCTACCGCCATAGCCGCCCAGAAAAGCGCGCCCGTTCCCCTTCTCAGGGAGCGGGCGCGCGCCTGTTTATTCTGGGCCTCGCGAGAATCTCCCGGCCCGTGAGGGCTCCCGCGCCCGGACCCGGTAGACGACTAGTGGACTCCCACCCCACCTCCATGACCCGACTCCTCCTCTTCTCCCTCGCGCTCTCGCTCGCCGCCTGCGACACCGAAGCGCCCCCCTCATCCGCAAACGCCAGCACGCCCCTCGTCCTCGCCTCGCTGACGGCGAAGGGCGGCGAGCACCCCGTCTCCGAGAACGCCAGCGTCGTTGTGGAAGGCGAGACGGTGATCCTCAAGGTGGACGGGCGCGAGATCGCGCTGAAGGCGGGCGAGGCCTACCTCCTCGGCCACGTCCTCACGGGTGCCGGCTACGAGGCCATTCCCGGCTCCGTGCGCGAGGACCTCCCGCCGCCGCGCCGCGGGGGCGACCGCTGCGAGCCCCCCTCCGAGGGCGAAGGGGTCACGGTCGTCGGCGGCGTGATGGCGACGAAGTGCCCGCCGCCGCCGCCGCCGCTCCGCCTCAAGGCGGGCGTGCTGCAGGAGCTCCTGGGCGGCTCCGCCGAAGCCATCCCCGCCCCGGCCGAGGCCGACTGGCAGCCGGTCCCCGGCGGCCTCGTAGCGCCGCTCCGCTAGAGGCTTTCGCCTCCCCTTCTCCGCGGGGTCTGGCCAGGTGCCAGGCCCCGCGTCTCGTTCATCCCCCCTCCAACGCCGCCCGCTGGCGGCGGACCTCGGCGGCCTCGGCAGAGCGCCCGAGCTCGTCCAGCACGTCCGCCAGCGTGCCGAGGATGCCGGGCCGGCTCGGGCTCTGCGGCGCCAGCCGCTCCGCGTCCGCCGCGACAGAGCGGAGCGCGCGCAGCCCCTCGCCCTCACGCCCGAGGCGCACGAGGGCGACCGCCCGGCGAGTCCGCGCGAGCAGCGTCCGGTCGTCGTCCTCGCCCAGGTCGTCCGCGAAGGCGCCCGCACCGGCATCGAGGAGCGGGAGCGCCTCGGCGGCGCGGTCCGTGTCCAGAAGGAGGCCGCCGAGCGCCACGCGCGTGTACTCCCGCCAGAGATGGTCGTCCTCCAGCGCGGACCGCTCGTACGCCGCGAGCGCCTGCCGGTAGAACGGCTCCGCCGTTGCGGGGTCGTCGTGGTGCAGGACGGCGAGGGTGTAGAGGCTCTGCGCCGTGCGGTAGTCGCCTCGGCCGTAGGCGCGCTCGTAGACCGCCAGCGCGGCGCGGTGGAGGGAGTCCGCGCGGACGGCGTGGCCTCCGGCGCTCTCGGCCTCCGCGAAGTCGTAGAGCGCGTCTGCCGTGCGCGGGTCCGTCGGGCCGAAGGCGCGGCGGGCGAGTGCCGTCGCGCGGCGGTAGAGCGGGAGCGCGGCCTCCAGGCTGTCGCCGTCCGCCAGTTCGTTCGCGAGGCCGAGCAGGGCCGCCGTCTGCTGCGCCGGCTCCCTCGCGTTGCGGATCGCCTCGCGGTAGAGCGCCTTGGACGCGTCCGATTCGTACTGGCGGTAGTGGATCTCTGCGAGCGCGATCTGCGCCTCGGCGAGGTCGTTCGGCCGGCGGCCACCGCGGAGCAGCCGGACCGCCTCCTCCCCCGCCGCGATGCCCTCCTCGTAGCGCCGCTGTGCCGTGAGCGACTGCGCGAGCCACGTCAGCGGAATCGCCACGTCCGCATGATCCGCGCCCTGCGCGCGGCGGCGGACCTCCACGGCCTTCGCGAGGACGGAGTCCGCTGTGGGGAACTCGCCGAGGCTGAGCCCGAGCCGCCCGAGCCCTTCCAGCAGCGACGCCTGCACGAGCGGCTGGCGGTCCAGCGCGGCGGCCTGACGGAGCCCCGGCGCGAGGAGGTCGGCCGGTTTCATGTCGCCGCCTTCCAGCTCCACCGGGTCCACGGACTCGAACATCCCGAGCACGTACTCCAGCGTCGCGTTGGCGCGCGTGGCCTCGCGGGCCGTCTCGCGCGCCTGCCACAGCACCGCCGCGATCCCGCCCGCCAGCGCGAGCGTGAGCGCCACCGCCGCAGCCACGGCGCCTTTGTGCCGCCGGACGAACCGCGAGGCGCGGTACCCGAGGCTGTCGCCTCGCGCCTCCACCGGCCGGCCGTCCACGTAGCGCCGGAGATCGTCCGCCAGTTCGCCGGCCGTGGCGTACCGCCGCTCCGGCTCTTTGCGGAGCGCCTTGAGGATGATGGCGTCCAGGTCGCCGCGGAGGGCGCGCGAGGACGCCGACCATTGCTCGTGCGCGGACGAGGCCTCGCTCGGGGCCTCCACCGTGGCAACGGCGTCGCTGGGACGCGTCGGCGCCTGCTCGCGCACGATGCGGGCCACCTCCGCTGGGGCGTGGCTCGGGAACGCGTACGGCCGCTTCCCGACGAGCAGTTCGTAGAGCATCACGCCGAGCGCGTACACGTCCGTCGCCGCGGTGATGGGCTCGCCTGCCACCTGCTCCGGCGCGGCGTAGGCCGGCGTCAGCGCGCCGCCCGTGCGCGTGAGGAGATCGTCGTCGTCCTCATCCAGCGCCTTCGCGATGCCGAAGTCCAGCAGCTTCACCCGCGGCGTGCCGGTCTCGTCCTCCGCCACGAACACGTTGCTCGGCTTCAGATCGCGGTGCACCACGAGGAGACGGTGCGCGTGGGCCACGGCGTCGCACGCGTCCAGCGCGAGCGCCAGCCGGTCGGCGAGTCCCAGCTGGCGGTCCTCGGCGTAGGTCGTGAGCGGCTCGCCGTCCACCCGCTCCATGATGAAGTAGGGGACGCCCTCGGGGCCGTCCGGGCCGGTCTCCGTCACGCCGCCGTCCAGCAGCCGCGCGATGCCGGGGTGGTCCAGCCGCGCGAGCAGCTTTCGCTCCCGCTCGAACCGGCGCACGGCCTCCTGCGAGTGGAGCCCCGCCCGCACCACCTTCAACGCGACCGTCTTTTCGAACGCTCCGTCGGTCCGCTCCGCCGCGTAGACCACGCCCATCCCGCCGCGGCCCAGCTCCCCCACCACGCGATACCCCTCGATGCCCACCGGCGGCGCACTGTCCAGGTCGAACACGGAGCCGAGGCCCTGGTCCAGGATGGAGAGCGAGCGCTCGTCGAAGTCCAGCATGGCCTCCACAATGCGCCGCAACTCACCGTCCCCGCCGCACTCACGGTCGAGGAACGCCTCGCGGTCGGCGGGGGGAACGTCGTACGCCTCCGCGACGATGGCGAGGGAACGCCGTCGCCGCCGGACGTCCGCGCTGTCGGTGGGCTCCGGCGCGTCGGGGGGCATAGCAGGGAGGGTCGGCAGATGCAGTATCGCGCTGGAACGCAGCTCGTGCCCCCTCCCCCCTCTCGCCCCGACCGGAGACACCGCCAGCGTCACGCCCTACACACTGATATTGCGAGGTTTACCGCATGTGAATCCGTTCTGCCCCCGGACCCTCCGGGATCTCGCTCGGTTAGACCCGCCTCCTGTTCATCCCCCTCTCTCCATGAAGCGCTTTTTCTCCCTCTCCCTCGCGCTTGCCCTGGGCCTCACCGCGTGCGCGGAAGAGCCCGAGACCGACCCCGTCGTGGACGACGTGGACGCGGTCGCCGTGGACCCCGCTCCAGTGCCAGACACCATGGCCGCAGACACCATGGCTGCGGCCATGACGGCCCCAGAGGTCTCGCTCGACGGCACCCTTGAGGCCGCTGGCGACGACATCACGGCCATCCCAGTCGCCGGCGCGCTGGACAACATCAACGGTTGGATCGCCCGGCTCGACGGTGCCGAGTTCACCAACGCCGCCGAGATCCGCGAGGGCCTCATGACCCTCCGCGACCAGCTCCAGAACGACCCGCTCGACGGCGCCGCCATCGGCGAGACGCTGACGAACCTGGGCGACTGGACCGCCGAATCGGCTCCGGACAACGACCAGATTCAGGCACTCGCGAGCGCGCTCCAGACGGGCGGCGCGAAGCTGACGGGCATGTAAGCCCACCCGCGTCTCCGACGCCAGCGGGGCGGCTTCCTTCTGGGGGCCGCCCCGCTCCCGTTCCGTCTCGGCTGGCGGCGGCCGCCAGCGGCGCGAGGGCACCCCGAGACGTGCGCCGTTCATGCCGCCTCCACGCTCGCGCGGGTAGCTTCCGCGCCCCACTCAGACCCCCGCACGCATGGGCCGCATGTTCGAGAAGCGCAAGCACACGATGTTCGCGCGCTACGACCGCATGGCGAAGCAGTTCTCCCGCATCGGGAAGGAGATCGTGATCGCCGTCAAGTCCGGAGGGCCGGACCCCGACATGAACCCCCTGCTCCGGCGGGCCATGCAGAACGCCAAGGGCGTCAACATGCCCAAGGACAAGGTGGAGGCCGCCATCAAGCGGGCCATGGGGAAGGACACCGCCAACTACGACGAGGTGCTCTACGAGGGCTACGGCCCACACGGCGTGCCCATCCTCGTGGAGACGGCCACGGACAACGTGAACCGGACCGTCGCCAACCTCCGCGCGGTGTTCTCGCGAGGCGGCGGCAACCTCGGCAACTCCGGCTCCGTCGCCTTCCAGTTCACCAAGATGGGCGCCTTCCAGCTGGACCCCGCCACCGTCGGCGACCGCGACGAGTTGGAGTTGGAGCTCATCGACGAGGGGCTGGAAGAGTTGGGCGAAGGCACGGCCGAGGACGGGCGCGACGTGCTCGTCGCGCGGTGCGCGTTCTCGGACTTCGGCCAGATGCAGAAAGCGCTGGAAGCGCGGGACATCGAGCCCATCGCGGCGACCGCCGAGTGGGTCCCCAGCACCACCACCGAACTACCCGACGAGCAATCGGACGAGGTGCTGGAGCTCGTCGCCAAGCTGGAGGCCGACGAGGACGTGCAGACCGTCTTCCACAACCTGGCCTGAGCCCGGACGGGCGGCCGCCCCGCGCGCGATGTCCGCCCTCCCCCGCCCCGCCGTCCTCGCGCTGACGAGTCTGGTGATGGCCGCGTTCGCGGCCAACTCCGTGCTCGCCCGGCTGGCGCTCGTCGCGACCGAGACCGGCGCGGCCTCGTTCACCGCCCTCCGGCTCGTGGCCGGCGCGGCGATGCTCGCGCTCGTCCTCCGGCTGCGTCCGCCAGCGGGGCGAGCGGAGGGGCCGCGGGGCGACTGGGTCTCGGCGGCGGCGCTGTTCGCGTACGCGGCCGCCTTCTCCTTCGCGTACCTCTCCCTCGCGACGGGCACGGGCGCGCTCCTCCTCTTCGGCGCCGTGCAGCTGACGATGATCGGCTGGGGACTGGTGCAAGGCGAGCGGATGGGCGTGGTGCGCTGGCTGGGCATCGCCCTCGCGATGGCGGGGCTCGTGGTGCTCGTCGCGCCTGGGGTGGAGGCGCCCCCGGCCGGAGCGGCGGCGCTCATGGCCCTCTCGGGCGCTGCCTGGGGCGTGTACTCGCTTCGGGGCCGAGGCGTGGGAGCTCCCGTCGCGGCGTCTGCGGGCAACTTCTGGCGGGCCGCAGTGTTCGGCCTCGGACTGCTCGGCGTGGCCGCGGTGTGGCCCGGCTTCGCGCCCCGCACCGATGGCGCGGGCGTGAGCTACGCCGTCCTCTCCGGCGCCGTCACCTCCGGGTTGGGCTACGTGCTGTGGTACCGCGTCCTCCCAGCCCTCCGCGCTGCCTCCGCCGCGACGGTCCAACTCAGCGTCCCCGTGCTGGCCGCGCTCGGAGGCGTGGCGTTCGTGGGCGAGGACGTGACGGTCCGCCTCCTGCTGGCGACGGCCGCGACGTTGGGCGGCATCGCGCTGGTGGTGCGAGCGCGATAGGCGCGGAACCTGGCGGCGGGGCTCAGCGGTTTCCCCCTCTCCAGCAGCGGAGGAGCGGGCAATACCCTCTGCCTCGTACGTTGTAGCCCCTTCTCCTTTTCCACTCCAGGGTCTCCCGCCACCCCTGGCCCCGGCGGACGTGCCCCCTTTGCCTCCTCGCCCCCCGAGCCTCCTGCTCCAGGTGGTTCACCTGTACCTGGCCGTCGTCGATGCGGGCGAGCGGCCGGTGGAGCTGCACGAGCGTAGCCGGGCGATCAGCCTCGCGCAGCAATGGGCGCAGGAAGAAGACGCCGACGCCGTGGAGGCCATCGTGGACACGGCGTACGTCGCCGTCCGGGCCGGAACCGACGTGGAGAAGATCGCGCGGGAGGTGGTGCGCCGGCTCCAGCCCGCCGACTGCCTCCGCCTGCTGGCGGACCTCGGGCGCATGGCGAAGGCGGACGGCCACCTCAGCCTCCACGAGGCGCGGACCATCGCCTCTATCCGCGCGGCCTTCGCGCGGGAGCAGCGCGCGCTGGCGGCCTGACCCGCGCCGATCGGGGCCGCCAGCAGCTACCCCCCGATCGCGATCATGGCGCGCCCCGCGTCCGCCGTCTCGGCGAGCGCCTCCACTGACCGGCCGCCGTGCGCTGGCGCCTTGCGCTGGAGTGCCCGGGCGACGAGCCGTTCCATCTCCGCGTCCGTCGCGTCGGCGCGGAGCGCGTCGCGGAGGGAAACGCTCTCCCGAGCGAAGAGACAGACGGAGAAGGCTCCATCGGCGGCGATGCGGAGGCGGGAGCAGCCGCGGCAGAACGGCGCCGTCATGCTCGCGATGAACCCGACCCGGCCGGGCGCCTCGCGAGAGAAGCGGAACGTCTGGGCGGTGGCATCCGGCGCGTCCTCGCGTGGGATCAGTGGCCCGTGAACGTGCTCAACGGCCGCACGCGTTTCCGTCCACGGCACGAGCGATTCGCGCCCCCACCCGAGCCCGGCGAACGGCATCCACTCGATGAACCGGACCTCCACGGGGAGCCGGAGCGCGAGGCCCGCGAGCGCCGCCACCTCGTCGTCGTTGACGCCCCGGAGGACGACGGCGTTGACCTTGAGCGGCCGCGGCCCGCCGATGCGGTAGCCGGCGTCCACCGCCGCCGCCAGCGCGCCGAGCACTCGGTCCAGCCCGTCGCGGCGGGTGAGGAGGCGGAAGCGGTCGGCGCGGAGCGTGTCCAGCGAGAGCGTGAGCGCGGTGAGCCCGGCCTCGCGCAGGGCAGGGAGTTGAGGCTCCAGCGCGAGGCCGTTCGTCGTCATCGCGAGGCGGGGAACGCCCAGCGCTGCGATCCGGCGGACCACCTCGACGGCATCGGGGCGAACGAGCGGCTCGCCGCCGGTCAGACGGATCGTGGTCACGCCGAGCCTCGCGAACAGCGCCGCCAGCCGGATGAGTTCGTCGGTGGTGAGGAGGTCGCGGTTGGGCGTCCACGCCAGCCCCTCGGCGGGCATGCAGTAGCGGCACCGGAGCGTGCAGCGCTCCGCGATGGAGAGCCGCAACGTGGTGTGCCGCCGCCCCAGCCCGTCCGTCAGCGCCGGGCTCACTCCTTGCCGCGCAGCTTCTGGACCCACGCGATGAGCGCGCCGACGGCGATCCCCGCGAGGAGCATCAGCACGAGCCCGCCCGGGGTCCCGAGGAGGTCCATCATGACAGCGCGGCCTCGATGAACGTGCTCTTGGCCTCGGCGTAGACCTCGGGATCGTCCGCGTACTGGCGCGCGAGCTGGCGCTTGTGGTGGGCGTAGCGCTCGGCGAATGGCGCGTCGGCGCGGAGGCGGTAGCGGAAGGCGAGGTGCCGCCGCCAGAGATCGCCGCTCTCGGTCACGACGTGCAGGTGGTAGAGCGGGAACGCGTCCGTGCCTCGCCAGAAGAAGCGGCGGCCGGGCTCCCGGTCCCCCACGCGATGCGCCTCGGCGTAGCCCATGCCCTCCAGCGCCCGCGCGTCCACGCCGTGCACGTCCGCAGCGCCCGCCAGCAGGTCAATGGTGGGGCGCGCGCTCATGCCCGGCACGGCCGTGCTGCCGATGTGCTCCACCGCGTGGAGGGTGGGGACGGCGGAGCGGAGGGCCTCGGCTTCCTTCTCGAACAGGCCGGGCCACTCCGGGTTGTAGTTGGCGATGACGAGGGGCATGGGTGCGGGGGCGGGGCCCAAGAAAACGACCGCCGCCGCCCGCGGTTCGCCCCCGGCCGCTTCGGCTGGCGGCGCCCGCTCGCGGCAGCTAGAAATCCGGGACGTACGCGATGTCGCTGTCGCCGCGCTCCACCTGCGTCACGAAGATCCGCTCCCCGCCGGGCATCACCGCCAGCCCGGGCTGATCGGGGATCCCGTCCAGCCGCGCGAGCACCTCGCGCTCGCTGCTGACGGTCTCCACGCGGACGACCGCCGCCGTGCCGTCCACGTGACGCTCCAGGACGTAGGCCCAGACGCCGTCCACCATCCAGTTGGACCAGTCGGCGGGCGCCACGTTCGCGCGGAGCCGCGTCACGTTGTTGTCCCGCGCGACGCCGTCCGGGCCAGGCGGGAGGCGGTAGAGGCCGCGGCGGTCCGGGCGGACCACGAGAAGCGCGCCGTCACTGGCTTCCATCGCGGCGACACCGCCGTAGCGCGTGACGACCTGCGCCTCGCCGCCCTGGGCCGGCACACGGTAGATCTGCCACATCCCATTTCGGGCGCGAGGGGACGCGAAATAGACCCACTCCCCATCTCGGCTCCACGAAGGCGCGACTTCGTCTCCCGGCGCGTCGGTGAGGCGGCGGATCTCGCCGTCGGGCTCGATCACGAAGAGATCCGCTTGGGCGCCGTCCTGCCGGGCCGCGAACACGATCCGCTCACTGCCGGGGGCCCATCGCGGCGTGCTCACGCGCGGGCCACCGAAGCTGGTGAGCGGGCGCGGGCTGCGGCCGTCGCGATCCGCAACCCAGACCTCGTGGGCGCCGCTGCGGGTGGAGACGAACGCGATGCGCTCGCCGTCGGGCGAGACATCGGGCTGGGTGTCCTCGCGGGTGGAGGAGATCACGGGCTCCGGCTGCCCATCGCGGTAGAGCCCCACGATCTGCGTGCGAGAGAGCCGCTGCGCGAAGACGAGCCCGCGCGCCGCGTCCGCGATGGACGGCTCCGAGACCTCACCGATGTCTGTGCCGAGCGCGATCCACCGGGGGCGCCCGCCTGCCACCTCCACGCTCCAGAGCCCTGCCGTGCCCTCGCGGTTGGCCGCATAGACGATCTCCTTCCCGTCCGTGCTCCAATCCAGTCCCGTCACCCCCTTCTGCTCCAGCACGTGGCGCGTGACCGTGCCGCCGTCCACCGGCACCGTGCACACGTCCTGCCGGCCGTCCAGCGCCGTGCGGACGAACGCCAGCCGGTCGCCCTCGGGGCCGAACGCGGGGTAGAGATCGCCGGGATAGGTGGCGGGTGGGGCCGTCAGCCGCTGCGGTGGCCCGCCGTCCAGCGGGAGCAGGTGCAGCCCGAACGCGCCCGAGCCACCGCGCCGCCCCGCGAACGCGAGGCGCGTGCCGTCCGGGCTCCAGACGAGGTGGCGGACCTGGAAGCGCTCCAGCACAGCCAGCTGGCGGGGCTCCTCGGAGCCATCGGCGGCGGTAGTGAACACGTTGCAGCCGTCCGGCAGGCACCGCGCGAAGGCGACGCGCTCCCCATCCGGGCTCCACGCCGGGCTGTGGTCGTCCGCGTCGCCGCTGGTCAACGCACGCGGCTGGCCGGAAGCGTCCGCGGAGGCGGGCTGTACATACACGTTGAACGCGCCGCCGTCGCCGCCGTCCCACGCGTAGGCCACCATCCTGCCGTCGGGCGAGAGCGCGGGGTCCCGCTCCACACCGGGCAGGCTGGTGACGGGCACCGACCCGAGCGGCTGGAGCCCGTCGCCGAAGGCGCGGTACGCCGCGAACCCGCCCACGCCGAGGAGCACCGCCAGCCCGACGATCCAGAACGCGCGCGCGCGCGTCCGCTTGCGCTGGCGGAGGTCATCGCGGCGGGCCTCGCGGGGCGAAGGCGACGGCCGCGAGGCCGGGACCGGTGACGCGGCGGGGCGAGCGACGAACGCGGTCGGGGCCGGGGTCTCCGGGACGCGCACGGGCGCGATGAGCCGGTACCCCCGCTTCCGGATGGTCTCGATGTACTCGGGGCTCCGGGCGCTGTCGCCGAGGGCCTTGCGAAGCTCGGAGATGCACCGCGCGAGAACGTCATCTGTAACGATCGTTCCGGCCCAGACCTCGGCCATGAACTCGTCGCGCGAGATGGTCTCGCCGGGACGCCGCGCCATGGTGACGAGCACCTCCATCACCTTCGGCTCGAGACGGCGCACCTCGTCCTCCCGCTGCAAGCGGTTCGCCATCGGCTCCACCCGCCAGTCGCCGATGCGGAGGCGGGAAGGGAGGGTCGAGTCGGACGTGAGGGGGTCGGTCGCCGGATCCATAGAGGGTCGCCCAGGGAGGGGGCCGCCACGCGACGCCCGCGTCGGGCCTGCCCCAGGTAGGCAGAGAGGCATCGGGCTCCGCCAGGGGCCGCCCGTCTCGGTCGCTGTGACGGGAGGATAGACCTGCCACGGGGCTGCAGCCACTTTGCACCCGGAAGGGAAACGGCCCGTTCCGGCCAGATTCAGCGTCCTCAGGTTTTCATCAGGCACTCCGAAGCGCGTCCCCATCCACATCCTGGCCGGTTCTCCCGATTCTCCCACCGGTTCTCAGCGCGACCTGCCATGACCCGCGACTTCCTCCCCCGCTGGCTCATCGCACTCGTCGTAGGGGCGGCCCTCGCCACGCTGGCGCCCCGCTCCACCTCGACTCTCGCCGCTGAGCCACTGATCTTTCTTACTGCCGAAGGTGCCCCGAGTCCTGAGCGCGTTGTGACGCGCTCGCCGGACCAGCCCCGCGGCGCTCTCCATCACTACGTGGTACCGGGGAAGGTATCGGAG
>DUBD01000025.1:0-5431 GCA_012960515.1 Bacteroidota bacterium
CCCCGAGCAGGGCGAGCGCGGCCGCCAGCGGCACGCGGAGGTTGTCGTTGACGGGGAGCGGCAGCACCTCCACGAGCGCCGCCACAACCGCGCCCGCCGCCAGCTGCGCGAGGCTGACCCCGGCGCCGAACGCCGCCGCGAACGCCCACCCCGTCGCGAAGGCGACGACCGCGAAGGCCGCCGTGCCCTGGACGGACTTCGGGGAGCCGGGCCAGCGCGTCGTGCCCACCTTCCGGCCCACGAGCGCCGCCGCCGCGTCGCCGGTCTGCTGCATCGCGAGGGCGACCGCTGCGAGGGCCGCGGGGAAGAACACCACGCCGAGCGCCGCCGCCACGCACATCATCGTCGCGCCGTTGAAGACGATGCGCCCGCCGAAGGGCGGGATCTCCTCCGGCCGCATGAGCGGGGCGAAGAGCCGGTGCAGCCACTCGCGCGCCACGGCCACGCGCTGGCGGCTCCAGTCGCCGAGGAGCGCGAGGACCGCCAGCGGGACGAGGACCCACAGCGAGACCTCGCGCCCGAAGAAGAGGATTCCCGCCGGGATGACCAGCGCGAGCAGGTGCAGCGCCTTCCGCCGGACCTCGGCCGGGTAGGAGATGACGGGGACGTGGTCGCTCATGGAACGCGGCGGGGGGGCGGAAGGTAGCCGCAGCCCATCTGCCTCCTCCGTGCATGCGCGCGCTCCTCGTCCTCCCGCTTCTCCTCGCCCTCGTCGCCTGCGGCTCGGACGATCCCTCCTACGCCGACGACATGCGCGAGCAGCACGACGGCGAGACGCCCACGCCCTCTGGCGCCGCCGCGGACGCCGCCAGCTTGGACGTGACGGCCGAGGAGGTCGCCTACGCGACGGTCGGAGGGGAGACGGTCACGGGCACGCTCGTCCGCCCGACCGATGCCGAGGGGCCGCTGCCCGCCGTCATCGTGATCCACGAGTGGTGGGGGCTCAACGACAACGTGCGCGATATGGCGCGGCGGCTGGCGGACCAGGGCTACGCCGCGCTGGCGGTGGACCTCTACGGCGGCCGCGTGGCGGAGTCGCCGGATAGCGCGCAGGCGTTCATGCAGGCCGCGATGGGCCGCGAGGCCGACCTGACGGAGAACCTCCGCCAGGCCCACGCCTTCCTCGCCGACTCCCTCGGCGCGCCGAGCGTCGGGTCCATCGGGTGGTGTTTCGGCGGGATGTGGTCGCTGCGGACGGCGCTCGCGCTGCCGGAGGCGCTGGACGCCGCGGTCCTCTACTACGGCCGCCCCGTCACGGACGCCCAGCAGCTCTCCGCGCTCACCATGCCAGTTCTCGCGCTCTTCGGCGAGGCCGACGACTCCATCCCGATGGCGACCGTCCGCGAGTTCGAGGGCGCGCTGGCGGAAGCGGGCGTCACGCACGAGGTGGTCTCGTACCCGGGCGCAGCGCACGCCTTCGCGAACCCCAGCGGCCAGCGCTACGATGCCGAGGCCGCCGAAGACGCGTGGGCCCGCACGACGGCCTTCCTCGCCGAGCACCTCGGCCAGTAGGCCCGCCTACCGCCCGCCCGGCTGGCGGAGCCACTCATCGATGGCCTCGCGGAAGGACGCGGCGGCGGCCTGCGGGTCCGGCGCGCACGAAACCGCGGTCATGACGGCCACGCCGTGGGCGCCCGCCTCCAGGCACGCCGCCACGCGCTCCGGCGTGATCCCCGCGATGGCGATGACCGGGATCCGGACCGCCGCGCTCGCCTCCGCCAGCCCGGCGAGACCTTTCACTTTGGCCGGGTTCGCCTTGGACCGCGTCGGGAAGACGGGGCCGAAGCCGATGTAGTCCGCGCCCTCGGCCTCGGCGCGCCGGGCCTGCTCTGCCGTCGTCGCCGTCGCGCCGAGGAGGCGGGGGGCGCCGTCGCCTCCGGCCGTCAGGTCCAGCGCCCGGCGGGCCGCGGCGGTGGGCAGGTCGGTCTGCCCCAGGTGGACGCCGTCCGCGCCCGCGGCGAGCGCCAGCCCGAGGTCGTCGTCCACGAGGAGTGTGGCGTCGGTCTCGCGCACGGCCCGCGCGGTGCGCTCGAGGTTGGCCCACCGGTCGCGCGGGGAGCCCGTTTTCTGCCGAAACTGGATGGTATCCGCGCCGCCGGCGATGGCGAGCCGGGCGAGGTTGGCGTGGCCGTGGCGCTGCTGGAAGTGGAAGTCGGTGAGGACGTGGAGGCGGCCGATCACGGGAGGGGGAGGGCCAGAGGAGAGGAGAAGATGCCGCGCGAGTGCAACGGTTCGGCGCGCGCGGCGTTCACGATCCACCGGTACCTTCGGTCGATGTTCGACTCCATGCCCCACCCTCTCCGCGCCCTCGTCGTAGACGACGAGTCCGACGTCCAGATCCTCTTCCGCCAGCGGTTCCGCCGCGAGATCCGGAAGGGGGAGATCGATCTCCAGTTCGCGACGAGCGGATCGGAAGCGCTGAGCACGCTCCGGAACGGCGCCGCGGCGGACGTGGTGGTGGTGCTCTCGGACGTGAACATGCCCGGCATGAACGGGCTGGAGCTGCTCGGGAAGATCAAGGAGGAGTTCCCCGAGCTGGAGGTCTACATGGTCACCGCCTATGACGACGGCGAGCTGCGGACGACGGCCCTCGCCAAGGGCGCCCGCGGCTACCTCACCAAGCCGATCGACTTCGGGACGCTCAAGGAAGAGGTCTTCGGGCTGGCGTAGCCGTCCCGCCTGTCCGCTGGCGGCCGGCCTCGGCGGGAGCACCCGCCAGCCGGGAGCGGGATCGCGCGGAACCGTGCCCGCCGGCCCCGGGGTACCGATCTTCCGGACTCCCTCGCCCCCCGCTTCTCAGACCAATGGACATCGGCATCGTCGGCCTCGGCCGCATGGGACTCAACATGGCCATCCGCCTCGCGCGCGGCGGCCACCGCGTCGTCGTGCACAACCGCTCGCAGGGGCCGGTGGACACCGCCGTGGCGAACGGGGCGGAAGCCGCCGCCACCATGGCGGAGCTCAAGGACAAGCTGGCCGCGCCTCGGGTGATCTGGCTCATGCTCCCCGCCGGCCAGGTCACGGACGACCACGTGGACCTGGCGCTGGTGGAGGCGCTGGACGAGGGCGACGTGCTCGTGGAGGGCGGCAACTCCCGCTGGACCGATTCCATCGCGCGCGCTGAACGCGCCCGCCAGCGCGGCGTGCACTTCGTGGACGCGGGCGTCTCCGGCGGCGTCTGGGGACTGGAGCACGGCTACTCCATCATGTTCGGCGGCAGCGACCACGCCGCCGAGACCATCACGCCGCTCATCCAGACGCTCGCGCCGTCGCAGAAAACCGGCTGGGGCCACGTCGGCCCGACGGGCGCGGGGCACTTCACGAAGATGGTCCACAACGGCATCGAGTACGGGATGATGCAGGCCTTCGCCGAGGGCTTCGCCATCCTGGAGGCCAAGAAGGACTGGGGCGTGGACGCCGACGGCGCGCCCATTACGGCGGACCTCGACCTCGGCCAGATCGCCGAACTGTGGCGCGAGGGCTCCGTCGTGCAGTCGTGGCTGCTGGACCTGATCGCGGAGGCGTTCGCCGAGCGTCCGGGCCTCAAGGCCGTCGCGCCGTTCGTGCCGGACTCCGGAGAGGGCCGCTGGACCGTGGAGGCCGCCATCGACCTCCGCGTGCCGGCCACGGTCATCGCGACGAGCCTGTTCGAGCGGTTCGCCAGCCGCAGCGAGACGCGCTTCGCCAACCGCGTGCTCTCCGCCATGCGCGGCCAGTTCGGCGGGCACCCCGTCAAGGGCGACCCCGGCCCGAACGGCGAGTACGCGGATCAGATCGCCGAGGACGGCACGATCGACATCATCCCGGGCGGCGTGCGCACCGAGGGCGCGACCTCGCGCTAGCCTGCTTGCGGCTCGTCTTCCGGCGCGGCTTCGTCCTCGGGCGGGGCCGCGTCCGCGTTCTCGGCTCCCGGGCGCTTCGGCGTCCCGATGGCGCCGGAGAGGAGCACGATGCCGAGGAACGCCGAGAGGACCAGCCCGATGGGGATCGCGAGGCGGAACGGCTGCGGGAGCACGAGCCACCCCGCGCCGTCGAGCAGCGCCAGGATGAGGCTGAGGCCGAACACGAGGCCGGTGGCGAGGAGGAGGCGGTACAGGCGGAGGGACATGGGGAGGCGCGAGGCGGGGGCGAAAGATCCCGCCGCTTCTGAGGCCGCGCCACGGAGCCGCCAGCGGCTGGCGGCGGGCGCGGGAGAGCGCGGGCGTAGGACGGAGCCGGACGGGCGTCGGAAGGCTTCTGTCATGAGGATGACCCAGCACGAGGCAGATTCGCACCACCTCGGCGCAGACGGCCGGCGGGCGCCTGCACGCATTCTCGTTGCAACGGGTTTTACTGCGGGGCACTGACGCAGGAACGCACCACCGGCCCCATTCCCGGCCCAAGGTTGAGTGAACCGGGGGGTGGGGAACGGGGCTTGGACACCGGGGGGGCCACCACGAGCAGCGCCTCGCGCTGGCATTCCCACCCCCGTTCAGTTTCATGACCCGCCTCCGCTTCTCTTTCCTCGCCGTCTGCGCTCTCCTTTTGAGCCCGCTCGCCGCTGAGGCGCAACGGCCGTCTCGCGCCCCCGCCCCCAAGCCCTCCGCCGCCAGCCCCGTCGCCCCTGCCCCCACGCTCTCTGGCTACGACTTCTTCGTCATCGCCGGGCAGAGCAACGCGAAGGGCAACGGCGACATGAACCAGAGCGAGCGGACCGTTCCGGGTGCCGCCTACGAGATCACGCGGCGTGGCGAGTTCTCCCACCTGGCGGACCCGGTCGGCAACGCGAACACCGGCAGCGCGTGGCCGGCCTTCGCGAAGGCCTACACGGAGCAGACCGGCCGCGGCGTGGTGATGATCTCGCTGCCGCGGCCCGGCACGGCCCAGTTCAAGGGCGCGCATGTCCGCGAGGGGAACCACTGGGACATCCGCTACCCGGACAACCTCTACGATCACTCCGCCGATCTGGCGGCCCGCGCCTACGTCGTCGCGGAGGCGAGCCTCCCGGACGTCCGCTTCGGCGGCTGGCTCTGGATCCAGGGCGGCGCCGACGCCATCGCGATCCACGAGGGCAAACAGACCGTGGAGCAGTACGAGGACGCCTACCACCGTCTCGCGCGGCAGGTCTACGCGGACTGGGGCGCGCCCATGCTCCACATCCTGACCGGAAGCGCCCTCAGCGGTGACGTGCCCGCCGGCAACGCCGTCCGCCAGGCGCAGGCGCGAGCGCACGAGATGCAGGAGGTCGTCGTCATCCACCACGACGCCGTGGAGTTCGCGGAGCGCGGCTGGCACGTGGACGAGGTGCACTGGGACCAGCGCGGCCTCAACGAGGCCGGGCTCGTCGGCGGGGAGACCGCCGGGCGGTGGGCCAACGGTGAGGCGATTCCGGATCCGGACCCGCGGGACCCCAACACCCAGCCCGGCACGGGCGGTGGTGGAACCGGTGGCA
>DUBD01000025.1:5493-7685 GCA_012960515.1 Bacteroidota bacterium
CCATCCCCGGCCTGCCCTCCCTCCCGGGCCTCCCGGGCATCGGGGACATCCTCAGCATCGCGCCGAACCCGTCCGTGGGGCGCCCACCGCGCGTGGAGACCGCCTGCGATGTGCTCTACCAGGTGCTCGACGTCCTCGGGCGCGAGGTCAAGCGCGGCCGCTCCAAGGACGGCACGATCCGCCTCCCCCGCCGCATCGGGGTTGGGCAGTTCACGCTGCGGACCATCCCGGCGGGCGCGGCCCGCGACGGGTGCGTGGCCGCGACCGCCACCTTTACGGTTCTGGGCTAGCCACCCACCGTAGCCAGCCCCTCGGGGCACGAGCCCGTCGGTCCGGAGAGGGGACCGGCGGGCTCCTTTCGTAACGGTCGAAACGTGACTGCCGCCGACCACCGCGGCCGCCAGCCGGAGAAACCGGGCGGGGGCGCGCGAGGGGAGGCACTAACCCAACGGTGTTAGGCAGAGGCGCATCGGAGGAAGAATCGAAAGGGGGGAGGAACAATTCGGACCCCGCTTCTCCCAGGCCACGCAGAGCCTTCGTGTGCATTGCATGTTTTTGCCCTTTGGTCGAGGGTATTCATGCGCTTAGCGCTCCGATCCCCCCCGGCGAACTGTGGTGGAACGCCAATTGGAAGGGGGGCGGGCCAAACCCCCGGGCTACGACCCCACCACGTTCAAACCTCCGCCACATGTCTGTGCCCCGTATCTCCGTACTGGCCGCGCTGCTGCTCAGCGCCGTTTCCGTCCAGGCCCAACAACGCCCTGACCGCGTCGGCCCCGCCGACCCGTCTGCTGCCGTCTCCGTCTCCCCCGCCCCCACCCTCTCCGGCTACGACTTCTTTATCGTAGCGGGGCAGAGCAACGCGAAGGGACAGGGCGACGCCCGCTCCAGCCTCCGCCCCGACGTAGGGGAGGGCTACGCCATCTCCCGCACGGGGGAGATCAGCCTCCTCGAAGACCCCTTCGGCAACGCCGAGACGGGGAGCGCGTGGCCGGCCTTCGCGAAGGCGTACACCGCCCGCACCGGCCGCGGCGTCATCATGATCCCGATGGCCAAGCCCGGCACCATCCAGTACCGCAACCCGTGGGTGCAGGATGGCAAGCACTGGGACGTCCGCTACCCGGACAACCTGTACGACTACTCCTCCGAGCTGGCGGCTGACGCCTACGTCGTCGCGGAGGCGAGCCTTCCGGACGTCCGCTTCGGCGGCTGGCTCTGGATCCAGGGCGGCGCCGACGCCATCGCCGTCTACGAAGGCCGCCAGTCCATGCAGGACTACGAGGAGGCGTACCACCGCATGGCCCGCAAGGTCTACCAGGACTGGGGCGGCCCCGTCATGCACATCGTGACCGGCGGCTGGACCGGTGGCGAGGTGCCCGAGGGCGTCCAGCTCCGCGAGGTCCAGAACGCCGCAGACGCGCTCGACGAGGTCGTCGTGGTGTACAGCGACGCGTACCGGTTCGCGCAGATCGGCTGGCACGTGGACGAGGTGCACTGGGACCAGCGCGGCCTCAACGAGGCCGGCACCCAGGCCGGTGACGCCGCAGGCCGCTGGGCCATGGGCGAGGGCGGCACCAACCCGGGGCCCGAGCCGGAGCCCGAGCCGGAGCCCGAGCCGACCGAGAGCCTGGTCATCGCGCCGAACCCCTCCGTGGGCTCCCCGCCGACCATCACGGCCGCTTGCAAGGTGCGCTACGCCATCTTCGACTCGATGGGCCGCCGGCTGCTGAAGGGCAAGTCCAACCGCGACGGTGAGATCGACCTCCCCAACCGCGCGCCGTCCGGGCAGTACAGCATCCAGGTCCGCCCGGTCGTGGACGATCCCGCCTGCGTCCAGGAGACGGCCACGTTCACGATCATCAACTGATCGGACCCCAGAGCCGACCCGGCTGCGGGCCCGCTGGCGGAGGCTGGCGGGCCCGCGTTCGTTCCGGGGAGCCGGCGACGACCGCCAGCGGGCGGCGGGCCTACCTTCCGCGTTTCGCGCACGTTCCACGCTCCCACGGCACCGTCCGGCCGCTCCGGGGCGTTCTCCCTCCCCGATGCCGACCGCCAGCGCCACCCTCCAGGCCGCCCTCCAGGATCTCCACGTCGAGCCCGAGTTCGAGCGCGGCGTCCGCGTGCTGATCGAGCACGCCCGGCGAACGCTCCCGACCGTAGACGAGGCGCTCATCCGGTGCGCCTTCCACGTG
>DUBD01000026.1 GCA_012960515.1 Bacteroidota bacterium
AGCGCGGGCGGTGAGGGGGAGCGTCGCGGTGCCGTCTTCCTGCGTCGCGAGGGTGTCGCGGTCGAGGCTGGAGCCGAGGGTGAAGGCGCGGGAGCCGTGGAGCGTCGTCGGGAGGGTGACGGCGCCGGCGAGGGTCAGGCCGTCGCCCTCGCGTGCGAGGTCCAGGAGGGAGAACGTCGCGCCGACGGTGCCGGTGAAGCCGTAGAGCCGGGTGGACTCCGCCTCGCGCACTTCGGTAAAGCTGCTGAGGGCATCGGGGAACTCGGTCCGCTTGAGGTACTCCACGGTGCCGACGAGCGCGTCCGCGCTGGCGCCGACCGTGAGCGACTCCGAGATCTTGCCCCCGAGGCCGAGGGAGATCTGCTGGAGGCCGCCGTTGCCTTCCAGGTTGGAGCGGTAGGCCTGCTCCGTGCCGCCGTCCAGCTCGACCGTCCCTTCGCGCGCGGCGCGGTAGTCCACGCGGGTGTAGGGCTGGTACGAGAGCGCGAGCCCGAGCTTGCCGGTGTAGAGCGGCAGCGCCAGCTGGAGGGAGCCGAGGCCGCCGGCGGTGGAGACGGAGGTGGAGTCCGTCGCGTCCGTCGCTTCCACGCCGCGGACGAGGCCGGAGGCGGAGAACGTCGCGAGGGACAGGTCTGCGGAGAGGGCGGGGTTGTCCGCGCCGGTGTAGAAGCCGGAGCGGATGGCGAGGCCGGCGCCGCCCATCGCGTCGGACTGGGAGGTGCCGGACTCGAACCGCTGGCCGAGCGCGAAGCGGGAGTAGACGGAGCCGTAGTCGCTCTGGGCGGCCGCGGGGAATGCGAACCCGACGAGGGCGAGAAGAAGCGCGAGACGAGGCATTCTATGCGGGGGAGCCGACGGTGACGAGCGAGAGACGGGGGCGGCGCGGGTTGTCCGGGCTGGGGGTGGCTTCCTCTTCCACGAGGATGGGCAGCACGCCGAGGCCGAGCGGCGTGGAGGGCGGCGCGATCTCGAAGGCCACGATGTCGATCTGGCCGAGGAGGAGCGATTGCAGCCGGGTGGTCAGCACCGAGTTTCGCAGGATCAGGTCGCCTTCCTCGGGGATCGCTTGGGCGAGCAAAAGTTCTCGCGTGTCGTCCTCATAAATCGCGACGAGGGCCACCTCGCTCAGGAGCGGACGGTAAAACATCCCTCCGGACTCCAGGACGGCACGATCCAGCGGGAGCCGGAGGCCACCGTTCGCGATGGGCGTGTTCGTGAGGTCGTCCAGATCGAAGCGGACGTTGAGGCGGTCCGAGGTGCCATCCCGAAGGAGGAAGCGGTCGGCCACCTCGGTCGGCTCGCCACGCTCCAGGGAGGTGTAGACCTCGACGAAGCTGTAGCGCAGGGTGTCTCGCGTCATCTCGTCTCCGTCCTCGTACTCGTCCGTGATGAGCACGATGTTGGAGAGCGCCGCATTGAAGGCGACCACCGCGCCTGGCGTGACGCCCATCGGGACGCGGAGCTCGAAGCCCTCGAACTGGGTGTCCAGGCTGTCCGTGAAGACCTCCGCGTTGGCGTCCACGTAGCTCTGTGGGAGCGAGATCGTCACGAGCGTGTCCTGTGCGGAGAACGAGCCGCTCGTGAGGAGCGCGCCCGTCGCGAGCGTCGTGTCGCTGGGCAGCCCCTCCGGGTTCCAGCGGCCCGCGACGGGGTCCACCTGGCGGATCTCATACGGGATCGTCGCCAGCGTGTCCCCGACGATCTCGGCGGGGACGAGCTCGAGCTGCAGCTGATCCAGCGTGCGCTCGTCGAACGCGGTGGAACTGACCTCCTGGCGGGCGTCAGCGTAGGCCGTCGCGCGGACATCGCCGAGGAGTCCATCCGTGAAGGCGCCGAGGAGGATCCGCGTCTGCGTCGGCGTGCCGGATCCGTCGGCGAAGCCTCCGGTGGGTTCCGACTGCTCCGTCACGTAGAGGGAGTCGGTAGCGATCAAGCGGGAGTTGGGGTCAGACGCCTCGTCATCGATGAGCGAGAGGCCGACGCCGGAGGGGTCCTGGCACGCGGCGAGGGCGAGCCCCGCCAGCAGGACGAGCGGGACGCGGGAGAGCTTCGGAAGCACGGAGCGGTCGGGGGGCAGGTGGTCAGCCCCAACGCAGGCTGGGGCGGTTTCGCGTGGAGGCACGGCGAAGGGGACAGGAGAGTACCCGGCCCCTCCCGGGTCAACTCTGACGTTCCGGCGAAAACGTGCCGCACGCGGGGATCGCCGGTTCGCCTCCGCCAGCCGCTGGCGCCCCCGACGGGCGGGAGTTGGCGGGGCCTTCACATCTCGCGCGCAACGAGTACCTTCACGGTCTCTGCACGAAGCGCTTCCGGCGCCTCGCTCGCCGTTCTCCCATCCCCAGCCCCGTCAGCAACATGAACGCGTATGACGCCGCCCACATCCGAAACGTCGCCCTCGTCGGTCACCAGGGGAGCGGGAAGACGACGCTCGCGGAGGCCATGCTCTTCTCCGCACACGCCACCCCGCGGATGGGCACGGTAGAGGAGGGCTCCACCCAGAGCGACTACCACGGGTCCGAGCGCGAGCGGGGCATGAGCGTGTTCACCTCGCTCCTGCACACGGAGTGGGAGGGACACAAGATCAACATCCTCGATACGCCGGGGTACCTGGACTTCTCCGCCGAGACCATCACGGCGCTCAAAGTCGCGGACACGGCCATCTTTGTGCTCGATGCCGCAGAGGGCGTCCAGGTGGGTACGGAGCTGGGGTGGTCGTACACCGAGCGGACGGAAACGCCCGCGATGTTCGTCCTCAACAAACTGGACACTGCGGACTCGGACTTCGAGAGCGCCCTCGCGCGAGTCAAGGAGCGGTTCGGCAACGCGGCGGCGCCCGTCCAGCTTCCGGGAGGCAGCGGCTCGCGGACGATCATCGACGTGCTGCTGATGAAGCAGATCCGCTTTGAGCCGGACGGGAGTCAGGTGGTGGAGCCCATCGGCGAGGCGTTCGCGGAGCGCGCCGCCCAGCTCCACAACGAGCTGGTGGAGTCCATCGCGGAGAACGACGAGGGCCTGATGGAACTGTACTTCGAGAAGGGGGAGTTGACCGAGGACGAGATGCGGACGGGCCTCCACGAGGCCATGATCAAGCGCCAGCTGTTCCCCATCTTCCTCACCGTCGCGACGGAGAACGTGGGCGTCTCTCGCCTCATGTCGTTCATCGACAACGTGCTGCCCTCGCCTGCGGAGATGCCGCCGCCGCACATGGACAGCGGCGAGGTCCACACGGACGCCGCGGCAGACCCCGTCGCGTTCGTCTGGCGCACGATGGCAGAGGAGCACGTCGGGGAGTTCTCCTACCTCAAGGTGTACGACGGCACGCTCCAGCAGGGCATGGACCTGGAGAACGCGAGCGATGGGCACACGGAGCGGCTCGGGCCGCTCTACGCCATCAACGGGAAGTCCCGCGATCCGCTGGACTCGCTGCCCGCCGGCGACATCGGCGCGACGGTCAAGCTGAAGAACACCGGCACCAACGACACGCTGCGGAAGAAAGGATCGGACGCGGTGGTCACGCCCATCGAGTACCCGGAGCCCCGGATGCGGCTCGCGGTTCGCGCCTCCACCCAGGGCGAGGAGGACAAGATGGCGCAGGGGCTCCACCAGATCGTGAAGGAGGACCCGTCCCTTCGCGTGGAGCACGACGCGCACCTCGGCCAGATCACGCTCGGCGGCCAGGGCGAGATGCACCTCGACATCGCGAAGTACCGGCTGGCGCATCGTGCCGGCGTGGACGTGGTGTACGATCAGCCGAAGATCTCGTACCGCGAGACGGTGCAGGGCGAGGCGCGGACCAGCTACCGCCACAAGAAGCAGACGGGCGGCGCGGGGCAGTTCGCGGACATCTCCATGATCGTCGCGCCGATGAACGGGGAGTACCGCGCCCCGGACGACATCAAGGTCCGCAACGTCTACACCCACGAGACCGACTGGGGCTCCACCGTGGAACTCATCGACGCCATCGTGGGCGGCGTGATCGACATGCAGCGGTTCAGCGGCGCCATCCTCAAAGGCATCGCGGACGCGCTGCAGAAAGGGCCGGTCGCGGGATACCCCGTGGGCGACGTGCGCGTGGTGGTGTACGACGGCGGGATGCACTCCGTGGACTCCAACGAGAACGCGTTCAAGACGGCCGCGAAGATGGCCTTCCGCGACGGCTTCCGCGAGGCCCGGCCGACCATCCTGGAGCCGATCATGGAACTGGAGGTCAAGGTCCCGGAGTCGCAGATGGGTGACGTACTGGGAGACCTCAACACGCGCCGCGCGAGGATCCAAGGGATGGACGCGGAGGGCCCGTTCCAGGTCATCAAGGCCCACGTCCCGGAGGCGGAGTTGTACCGCTACTCCACCGCGCTCCGGTCCATGACCCACGGACGCGGGCTGCACCGCGCCACCTTCCTGGAGTACCAGCCGATGCCGCGCCACGTCCAGGACGACCTCGCCGCAAAGCGGGGCGCGGACGACGACTAGTTGCGGCTCTCACGGATCGACGCGCGCCGCCGGTGCCCTCGGGTGCCGGCGGCGCGCGTGTGAACGGCTGGCGGCCGCCGCCAGCGGGGCGGGAGCCAGTGCGCCGAAGGGCGAGGCGTGGGAAAACAGGGGTTTGACGTGAAGCGGCATCGAAATGACGCGGCGCGGAAACACCGCATGACGCGATGCGTCATATTGCGTGCCCACCCCGATCCCCATGCCTCGAACCATCAAGCGCTACGGCTCCCGCAAGCTCTATGACACCGGAGCGAGCGAGTACGTCTCCCTCGACCGCGTGGCCACCCTCGTCCGTGACGGCGAGGAGGTCCGCATCGTGGACAACAAGTCCGGAGATGACGTGACCGCCGCCGTCCTCGCGCAGATCATCGCCGAGGAGGGTCGCAACGGCTCCGGGCTCTCCTCCGGCTTCCTCCACGACCTCGTCCGCATGGGCGAGCGCGTCATCCGGAGGGGCGAGGAGACCGTGGGCGAGATCGTCGGCGGAGCGCGCAAGAACGTGGGCGACATGGTGGGCGACGCCCGCCGCCGCGTCCGCGACGTTGCCCCGCTGGCGGACGTCCGCAACGAGATGGCCCGCCTCCGTGAGCGCCTCGACGCCCTCGAGACCTCGCTCGACGAGCGGGACCCCGCCGAACTCACCGACACGGACGGCTGAGCCTTCCGATCGCGCTTTCTCCATCCAGACACCCCCTCCTATGGCTACCGCCACCCAGGACCTGACCAAGGAACTCCGCCAGACCGCCGACGCCGCGGTCACCAACGCCAAGCAGACGGTCGATTCCGTCCGCAAGGGCTTCACCGACACCGCCGGCAACGTCCGCGACGCCGCCCAGAACGTCTTCCTCGCCGGCCTCGGCGCTCTCGTCACCGCCAAGGAGACGGGCTCCGAGACCTTCGAGTCCCTCGTCAAGAAGGGCGAGACCGTTGATCTCGGCGGCCTCGGCACCGAGCGTGTCCAGCAGATCCGCCAGCAGATCGACGGTGCCTCCGAGCGCGCCGAGGAGGCCGTCAAGGGCCGCGTCTCCGACGCCAAGTTCGTCGCCGGCGAGACCGCGACGGGCCTCGAGGAGCGCATCCAGGACGCCGTCGCCGTGGTCATGAAGCGGATCGGCGTGCCGACCCGCGCGGAGATCGCCGAGCTGACCGCGTCCGTCGAGCGTCTCACCGCCCGTGTGGAGGAGGCCAAGAAGGACCGCGCCCTCGTGGCGGCTCCCACCACCGGCACCCTCACCGTGGACGCGACCGGCGGCGGCTGGTACGAGATCAAGGCCGGCGACGAAGTCGTCGATAAGGTCAAGGGCCGCAAGGCCGTCGTCGCACGCCTGACCGCGCTGCAGGAGACCGCCGAGATCACGACCGAAGCCGTCGGCGGCGGCTGGTACGAGGTCCGCGTCGGCTCCGTCGTCCTGGAGAAGGTCCAGGGCGAGGACGAGGCCGAGGCGCTCGTCGCCAAGCTCGCCTAGAGCCCCCGCCGCGCATCCACCACCTCTGCGCGGTCTACGCCCCGGGCCTTCACCGGCTCGGGGCGTTCTGTATTCAGGCGGTGCCTCGCGAGGGCTCCACGCGAGTCCCAGTGCGAAGGATCTCCGCGGCACGCGGCCCGTGGTTCAGGATCAGGTCCAGCGACGAACACCCGGGCGCGAACCCGTCGAACGCCTGCCGGTACTCCGGCGCATCGAAGCGGAGGATGCGCATCTCCACGCCGAGGCGCTGGCGGTCACGGTCGGCGGATTCGGGGAGGGCGAGGAGCGGAGCCGTGCCCGCCGTCTCCCAGATCGCGCCGAGTGAATCGGGGCGTCCGGGGAGGGTGGACGCCGTGACCACCTCGCACGAGGCGCCGAGCCACCGGTGCGTCCACTCGCACGTCGCCACCGCCAGCGCGCCGAGGCTGCGCCACTCGCGCGAGAGCAACGCTTCCACCTCGGGCCGCACGTGCTCGATGTACGGCGCCATGCCGTAGGCGGTCTGGAGCGCGTGGAGGTGCCGCTGCCGCCACCCGTCGTCCACGACGGGGAGCTGGTCCAGCGCGACGGGCCGCCCGAGGTGCTCGCGTGGGACGGAGAGCCACTGCGTCCCGGCGCCGGTGCGGATGCGGGCGCGGTTGTGGGCCGCCTGCCGCGAGAACCGGAGCGTGTCCGCGAGGACGAGGCGGTCGGCCGCGAGCATCAGCGCGGCGACCTCGGGGCGGGGGAAGAACTCGGGGGGGCGAACGGCCGTCATGACGGAAGCGATCTTACCGCTTCGGATCCCCTCTCGCGCGCTGCCGTTCCCGCGCCGACCCCTCCCGCCCTCATGGACGCACGTCGCGCCTTTTTCGCGCTGTTCTGGCTCTTCGCTGGGACCATCGCCTTCGCCATCCTCGGCACGCTCTCGCTCTACATCGAGCCCGTCGAGCAGTTCTTCCGGCCGTACTACCAGTCGCTCGTCGCCGCGCCGACGTGGACGTACATGGCGCTGATGCCGCTCGTCACGCTCGCGCTCTACTGGAAAGCGCTCGGGCCGTGGAAGTCCGTCCTCTTCCTGCTGGCGGCGAGCCTGATCGGAGCCGGGAGCGAGCTGCTGGGCACGAACACCGGCATCCCCTTCGCGCCGTACAGCTACACCGACCGCCTCGGCCCGAAGATCCTCGGCGACGTGCCGTACTTCATCCCGACGAGCTGGTACGCGATGGCGGTGCTGAGCTACGACCTCGGCGGCCGGCTCCGGCTCGGCGTCGCCGGGAGAGCCATCGCGACGGCGCTGCTCATGATCGCGTGGGACGTCTCGCTGGACCCCGCGATGAACCAGGGCGGCGGCACCTTCGTGTTCTGGGATTACCCCGGCGGCGGCCCGTACTTCGGGATGCCGTGGGTGAACTGGTACGGTTGGTTCGTGACGAGCGTGCTCATCGCGCTGGCCTTCGAGATCCTCGGCGGGATGAAGGCCGCGCCGGACATCCTCACCACACGCTGGGCGCCATCCGTCTTCGCGCTCAACGTCCTGTTCCCCATCGCGGTGTGCCTGCTCTACGGCCTGCCGTGGGCGGGCGTGATCGGCGCGGTGGTGCTGGCGATTGTCCTCGCGCTGGTCCGCTGGCGGAGGCCGCGGGCGGTGACGCCGGATC
>DUBD01000027.1:0-4838 GCA_012960515.1 Bacteroidota bacterium
CCACGTGCAACACCGTCACGCCATGTTCTTTTAAAAACGAGGTCCACTTCTTCGGGCTGCCCGCCGAGGTGATCACCACTGGAACACCCGCATCGACAATCGTCTGCATATGCTGTTCAACGGCGGGGTACAACAAGGGAACATTCACTGCGAAGGGGCCATCAAAGGCCTCTTGGACCAAAGCAATTTCTGCTCTGAGCTCTTCGGGATACATAGAGCCCGATCCCAAAGTTCCCAACCCCCCGGCCCGCCCAACGGACCGAGGCGGGCGTCCTGGAGGTCCACCGCCGGTTCCCGACCGCGGGCGACGCCATCGTCCTCTACGCCGAGGAAGCCGCCGCCGACCTCATCGTGATGGGCACGCACGGCCGCCGTGGCTGGGACCGCGCCCGGTTGGGCAGCGTGGCCGAGGGCGTGGCGCGCTACGCCTCCTGCCCCGTGCTCGTGATCCCGAGCGCTGCTGTGGACGCCGCCAGCGGCGCGCGCGCAGCCGCCCAGAGCGCCTGATGCGGTTCGTCGCCACCCGGAAGGCGGAGCAGAACGCGCGAGGGCTGGACCCCTGGACGCTCGTGCACTTCTCGTCCGGCCTCGCCCTCGGCCTCGTGGACGCCCCGCTCCGCGCCTCGCTCCTGGCCGCCGTGGTCTACGAGGCGGTAGAGCAGGTCGTGGAGCGCGAGGACTGGGGGCGGCGCTTCTTCCGCACGTCCGGTCCCGAGATCGCGGCCAACGCCGTCGTAGACGTCCTCGCGCTGGTAGCGGGCCATCGCGTGGGGCAGTGGTGGAACCGGACGTAGGCGAGAGATAGCGCCGCGCGCTGGCGGTCCCCTTCTGAAGCCCCGAAATGAGCAGAGGCCCGGAGCGCAGCCCCGAGCCTCTCCGAACCGCGGGTGCCGGGGGCTACGGCGCGACGCCCTCGCCCGTCGCCGCCAGCCGGAGCACGTCGGCGGTGGTCACGATACCCACGAGCCGGCCCTCGTCCAGGACGGGGAGCGCGGAGATGTCGTAGCGAAGGAACGCGTCTGCCGCCTCTGCGACGCTCATCGTCGGGTCTGCGGTGATGGGCTCGTGCGTCATGATCTCTGTGAGCGGCGTGTCCAGGCCAGGGCCCGCGTCGTCCTCCCAGGTGAGGAGGCCGAGCGACGGCCCCGCGGCGCGAAGCACGTCGCGGTCCGATACGATGCCAAGGAGCCGGTCGTCTCGGACGACGGCGACGTGGTGGAAGCCGCCGTCACGGAGGCGGTCGCGGGCGTCGAGCACGGTGGCCTCGGGCGGCAGCGTCTCGACGGAGGGGGTCATGAGGTCTCGGACAGTCATGGCGTGTCGGGGTGGAGCCCCGGCGGGGAGGCGTCGATCACGTCCACGCCGCCGTCGAAGCGGAGCACGAGGACGCGGTGCCGCCCGGCACCGGAGGAGAGAGAAAAGAGCGCGAGCGGGTCCGCGATGCGGTGGACGCCGCTCGGCGTGGAGACCTCGATGCAGTCGGCATCGGGGTCGTAGCCGAGGGACACGGCGGGCTCCCAGGGCAGGACGGTGGCGAGCCCGCTGGCGGCGTCGGAGCGGACGCTGAGCCACGAGAGCGGGCGTTCCGGCGCGAGCGCCTGGAGCTCCTGCCCCCACGCCTCGCGCGGGATCTGGCGGACGCGGCCCGTCATCGCGCCCCGGAGCACAGGCCGGGGGATTCCATCGACGCCGCGTGCTGCACGAGGGCGTCCCAGCGCTCCCGCTGGTCGGGCAGGAGTACGCCCTGCACGGCCTCGGCGCCTTCGCGGAAGACCTCGTGGAGCTCGGCCTCGTGGTGCGCGAGGTCCACGAGGAGCGCGAACACCTCGTCGGAGCCGAACGGCCGCTCCAGTTCGTGGAGCGCCTCGATGAGCGCGCCGATCTCGCCGAACAGCTCGTGCGCACGCCGGAGGTGCTCCGTGTGGAGCGAATCCACGGCGCGCGCTTGGTTCGCGGCCAGCCCGAGCGTCTCCGCCTGGTCCGGGAGCGCGACGAGCGCGAGGGCCTCGCACGGGAGCGGCCGCTGCGCGCTGGCGGCGGGCGCGAGCAGGACGAAGCCGGTGAGCAGGAGCGCGAGGCGGCGCATGGCTACCGGCGCGTGGAGAAGCGGAACGGGAGGTACGCGGGGCACGTGCCGGCGGCGGCGGTCCCCAGCAGGACCACGCCCGCGCCGGCGGCGAGCCACCGGCCCGCCCCACTCCCCATCAGCGCGAACGCGGCGATCAGGAGGAGGATGGCGACGGCGAGACGAACGAGGCGGTCGGTGCGGCCGAGGTTGAGCGTCATGGCAGCGGGGGGAGGGTGTGCCTCAACCTGGGCCCCGCGGGCGGCCTCCGCCAGCGGGCGGCGTCGGGACGTGGCGTAGGGGTGGGCACGGCCGGACCCACGCGGTGTAGGGGCGGCCCCTACGTGCCCGGTCGGGCGCGCCCGGTCGGGCCGGGCAGGGGCGCACGGCACGGCCGCAGCGCCGGCCTGGCGATCCTCGTCCCGTCCCCGCTCACCCCCCTCCATGGCCGTCGCTCCTTCCCCCACCCACGACCCCGCCGCCGCCGTCCCGGCTGGCGCGGGCGCCTCGCGGTTCGAGGTCTTCTCGTACGACGACAAGATCGTGCGGTACTTCGTCATCGCGACCGCGCTCTGGGGCTTCATCGGGATGCTCGTGGGCGCGCTCCTCGCGCTCCAGCTCCCGTTCCCCGAAGCCAACCTCGGCGAGTACCTCTCGTTCGGGCGGCTCCGCCCGCTCCACACCAACGCGGTGATCTTCGCCTTCGCGGGCAACGCCATCTTCGCGGCCATCTACTACAGCACGCAGCGGTTGTGCAAGGCGCGGATGTTCTCGGACGCGATGTCCAAGTTCCACTTCTGGGGCTGGCAGGCCATCATCGTGAGCGCCGCCATCACGCTCCCGCTCGGGATCACCTCCAGCAAGGAGTACGCGGAGCTGGAGTGGCCCATCGACATCGCCATCGCCGTGGTCTGGGTGGTGTTCGCGGTCAACTTCTTCGGGACGCTCTGGAAGCGCCGCGAGAAGCACATGTACGTGGCGCTGTGGTTCTACATCGCGACGATCGTGACGGTCGCCGTGCTCCACATCGGCAACAGCCTCGCCTTCCCGATCTCGCTCACGAAGAGCTACCCGATCTACCGCGGCGTGCAGGACGCGCTCGTGCAGTGGTGGTACGGCCACAACGCCGTCGCCTTCTTCCTCACGACGCCCTTCCTGGGGCTGATGTACTACTTCCTCCCGAAGGCGGCAGAGCGGCCGGTGTTCTCCTACCGGCTCTCCATCGTGCACTTCTGGAGTCTGGTGTTCATCTACATCTGGGCCGGCCCGCACCACCTCAACTACACGGCCGTCCCGGAGTGGGCCGCCACGCTCGGGATGGTGTTCTCGGTCATGCTCTGGATGCCCTCGTGGGGCGGCATGATCAACGGCCTGTTCACCCTCCGCGGCGCGTGGCACAAGCTGCGCGATAGCGTGGTGCTCAAGATGTTCGTCGTCGGCATCACGTTCTACGGGATGAGCACCTTCGAGGGCCCGCTCCTCTCCATCAAGACCGTCAACGCGCTGAGCCACTACACGGACTGGACCATCGGGCACGTGCACTCGGGCGCGCTGGGCTGGAACGGGTTCATGACCTTCGGGATGATCTACTGGCTCGTGCCGAGGCTGTGGCGGACGCCGCTCTGGAGCCAGAAGCTGGCGACGTGGCACTTCTGGATCGGCACGCTCGGCATCATCCTCTACGTGCTCTCGATGTACGCCAGCGGCGTGACGCAGGGCCTGATGTGGCGCGCGTTCGACCAGGCCGGCCGCCTGATGTACCCGGACTTCACCGAGACCGTCGTCCAGATCATCCCCATGTACTGGGTCCGGCTGATCGGCGGGCTGATGTACCTCGGGGGTGTCGTGATGATGCTCTACAACATGTACAGGACGATCCGGAAGGCACCGAGCACGCTGCCCGACCCGGCCGTCGCGATTCCCCGCCAGGCCGCCTCCACTCCCGCCGCGTAGCCCCGCCCCCGATGTTCAACCGCCTCATCAAATCGAACGGCGCCCACCGGCGCCTGGAGGGCTGGCCCCTCGTGTTCACCATCCTCACCGTCGGCGCGATCCTCGTCGGGACGGTCGTCGAGTTCGCGCCCATCTTCCTCGTCGGCAACGCGACCGAGCCGCTGGAGGGCGTGGAGCCATGGACCCCGCTGGAGCTGGCGGGCCGCGACGTCTACATCCGCGAGGGCTGCAACAACTGCCACAGCCAGATGGTGCGGCCCTTCCGCCAGGAGGAGATCCGCTACGGCCCGTACTCCCGCGCCGGGGAGACCGTCTACGAGACCCCGCACCTCTGGGGCTCCAAGCGGACCGGACCGGACCTCGCGCGGGTCGGCGGGAAGTACCCGCACCTCTGGCACGTCCGTCACATGGAGAACCCGCGCTCCACGAGTCCGGCCTCCATCATGCCCCCGTACCCGCACATGCTGACGAAGGAGACGGACTATGAGAGCCTCCCGGCGAAGATGCGCGGGCTCCGCCGCCTCGGGCTCCCCTACTCGGACGAGCAGATCGCCGGCGCCATCGACGACGCCCGCCAGCAGGCCGAGGCCATCGCGACGGAGGTCGCGGAGCAGGGCGGGCCGGAGCGCCTCCGCGACAAGGAGATCATCGCGCTGACGGCGTTCCTCCAGCGCCTCGGCACGGACTACCAGGGCTCGCCCGCCGAGCCGGACCGCGAGCCCCACGAGGAGCAGGAGGCCATCGAGGTCCTCACCGACGCCGCCCCGACCGCCCCCGCGCCCGCCGCGCTGGCGGACGCCACCGACCGACGCAACTAGCG
>DUBD01000027.1:4908-7244 GCA_012960515.1 Bacteroidota bacterium
TCATGGTCGCCTTCGTCTCCATCGTCGTCTACGCCTTCACGCTCTCGAAGCGCCGCCGCGAGGACGCGAAGAACCTCCCGCTGGACGACGCGATGCCCGCCGACGAGGCCCTCTCGCGAGGCGACGGCGCGCCCACCGACGCCCCCCTCCTCACCCTCTAGACGCCCTCCCGTGAGCGACATTCCGCAGAAGCCCCCCGGCGACGAGATCCCCGACGCCCTCACCGGCGACACGCACGACCAACTCATCGCGGGCCACACCTACGACGGCATCCGCGAGTACGACAACCCGATGCCGGGCTGGTGGACCGGCCTGTTCTGGGTCTGCGTCCTCTTCGCACCGGTCTACATGCTCGGCGTCCACGTCTTCGGATACGTGGACACCTACGAGGAGGACCTCGCGCAGGGCCAGGCCGAGCTGGCGGCGCGCGAGGCGGCCTGGATCGCCAGCGGCCCCGCCTTCGAGACCGACGCCCGCGCCCTCGCGCGCTACGCCGACGACCCCGCGATGGTGGCGGCGGGGCAGGAGGTGTTCACCTCCACCTGCGCCTCGTGCCACGGCCCGGACGGCGGCGGCGGCATCGGGCCCAACCTCGCGGACGCCTACTGGATCCACGGCGGCTCCCACGAGGACGTCTTCCGCGTCCTCACCGAGGGCGTCGTCTCGAAGGGCATGCCCGCCTGGAGCGACCTCCTCACCGACGAGGAGCGGGCGCAGGCGACGGCCTACATCGCCTCCCTCCAGGGCTCGACTCCCACCAACCCCAAGCCGCCACAGGGCGAGGTCTACGAGGGCATCTAACTCGTCTCATCCCGCTGGCGGTGCGTGCCGCCAGCGCGCAGCCGAACCGCCCCGGCGTGCGCCGCCAGGGGGGCGCGAGGCGGAACGGATCGAAGCGAGGCGGACGACGGATCGAAGACGGGGACGCGCAACGAGGACGATCACAGACGCAGCACGGCGGTGTCCCGACGCGCGAGCGGTCACGGCGTCCCGCCTCCTGCTGCGTGAGCGATGCTCCGCGCCGGTGTAGGGGTGCCCCCCACACCCCGCGGCGGGCCGCACCCGCCGCCGCGCTGGCGGCTGCCCTCCGGCCGCGCGGCGGCTCACGGCGGAGGTTCCCGTGTCATCCTCTCCTACACCCGTGACCGCGTTCGTCCCCGCCGCCGATGTCGGCGTACTCGACTCCCCCGAGGAGGTCCTCACCACCCTCCGCTCCGACGGCAAACGCAAGTGGATGTACCCGTCCGAGAGCCGGGGGCGCTTCTGGCGGCGGCGCCAGATCCTCGGGTGGGCGCTCATCGCGCTGTTCGTCGCGCTGCCCATCGTCAAGATCAAGGGCAAGCCGGCTGTCCTGCTGGACGTCGCCGCGCGCGAGTTCACCCTCTTCGGCACCACGTTCTACCCCACGGACACGCTGTTCCTGATGCTCTTCGGGATCAGCGCGCTCGTCTCCATCGCGCTGCTGACGGCGCTGCTCGGGCGCGTCTGGTGCGGCTGGGGCTGCCCGCAGACGGTCTACCTGGAATTCCTCTTCCGCCCCATCGAGCGGCTCATCGAGGGCAAAGAGAACGTCCGCCAGCGGCGCGATGCCCGGAAGGACCTCACCTGGGACAAGGCGTGGCGCAAGGGCGCGAAGTGGACGGTGTACCTCGCCATCTCCGCCGCGCTGGCGCACGTCTTCGTCAGCTACTTCGTGGGCTGGTCCGACCTCATCCGCTGGATGACGGGCCCGCCCACGGAGCACTGGGGCTACTTCCTCCTCATGGCCGGCACGACGGCCCTCGTCGCCTTCGATTTCGGGGTCTTCCGCGAGCAGATGTGCACCATCGCGTGCCCGTACGCGCGGTTCCAGTCCGTGCTCATGGACGAGGAGTCCATGATCGTCAGCTACGACCCGACGCGCGGGGAGCCCCGCGGCCGCGGCAAAAGCCGCATGACGAAGGACGGCCAGCCGCTCGGCGACTGCGTGGACTGCTTCGCGTGCGTCCGCACCTGCCCCACCGGCATCGACATCCGCGACGGGATCCAGATGGAGTGCATCGCCTGCACGCAGTGCATCGACGCGTGCGACAGCATCATGGACAAGACGGGGCAATTTACACTGGGCATTGATAACACCTTCCTGGTTGTCAGCATCAATGGTGATGCCACAGTCAAAACGGCCACTAAGGCTCTGAATATTGTCATACCCGCCATTACCTTCACCCATGTTGCCGCCACCTGGGACGGTAGCCAAATCAAGCTCTATCGTAACGGCGTGTATATGGGTTCGGTTGCATACAGCAACGCACTTGCAGCGGGTACCAGCGATATCATGGTTGGACAATTGGGTTCGA
>DUBD01000027.1:7292-7580 GCA_012960515.1 Bacteroidota bacterium
TTGGTTGTTGCAAACAAGGCCTATCTGGTCGACGCAATTGTTCAGTTGTCTAAGGGTCTGGCTGTCACTCCCTTCACTAAAGTGGGTATTGCCAAACGATTCAATGGTTTGCACTGTCCGGCCAGCAATACGGCCTGCCAATCTAACTTCTGTAGCAATGGATTCTGTTGCAGCGGTGGCGGCACCTGTTGTGCCCACCTGGGTCAGTGTCCAGGCGGATTCACCATCGATCCCTCTTGTTCGGACTCGAGTAACTGTCAGGGCACACGCGGCGATTCCTTCTGCTCT
>DUBD01000028.1 GCA_012960515.1 Bacteroidota bacterium
GCCTGGACTTCCGCCCCGGTGCGAGCACCGTCTGCTTCGACTTCGTCAACTTCATCGGAGACGGCTCGGCTCTCGATATCGAGGTGTATGACACGGACGGCAACCTCCTCGCGGCGGAGAACCGCCTCACCGGCACCGGCCTCGCATTTGGCGGCGTCTCCTCCTCCACCGACATCGGCCACATCGTCTTCAACGAGACCGGTGACGGGACGTTCGTGGACAACGTCTCCTTCGAGCTGACTGGCCCCGCTCCTGCGGACCCGCCCGTCCTCCCGGAGCTGTACGTGGAGACCGCCTCCGGTACCACCGTGGGCGGCCCGACCTACACCCGGTCGACCAGTGACTTCTTCACCGGTGAGTGCGTCGCGTCGACGAACACCGTGGCGTACGACACCTACTCGTTTACGCCTGGAGAGTCCGGCCTGCACATCATCAACGCGGTCTATCCGGACCACGATGGGTACCTCGCGGTCTACGAGGCGCCGTTCAACCCCGCCGGCGACCCCTGCGTGAACCTCGTCGCTCAGAACGA
Organism: Bacteroidota bacterium; assembly: GCA_012960515.1. Taxonomy (GTDB): domain Bacteria; phylum Bacteroidota; class Rhodothermia; order Rhodothermales; family Rubricoccaceae; genus Rubricoccus. Next base: position 533 of record DUBD01000028.1, read on the forward strand.
CGATGGCTCCGGTATCGGTGATTCCCAGGCCTTCGCCGTTCTCACGGCGGACACGGAGTACATCATTGTGGTCAGCGGCTACGGCGTGGACGACAGCGGCCCGTACGACCTCGAGATCATCGGCGGTGCCGAAGGCAGCGGCAGTGGTGGCAACCCGGTGGAGGTCGTCGAGGACGGCGATGCCCCGGACGCCCTCACGGGTCTCCAGGACGCGACCGGCGCGGTCGACCAGATCACCGGCACGATCGATCCGGGTGACACGGTGGACTGCTACGCCATCACCATCGCGGACATCGACGCCTTCGGCGCGACGACGTCCAACTCTCCGCCGAACGCTGGCGGCTTCCTTCTGGACAGCCAGCTGCAGGTTTTCGATGGGGACCTCAACGCAGTCGTCTTCAACGACGACACCGTGGGTGGCTCCGGGGACTTCCTCTCGACGATCCCGGCCGGCAGCCTCACGGGGCTCGGCTACGAGCCCGGTGACTACGTGATCTGCATCACGGAGTGGGACGTCAACGCCGTCAACGCTGCGGGAGAGGACATCTTCGGTGGCAACGGCCGCGAGCTCCGCTACCCGGTGGCCCCGAACGGTGATTACGTCCTCGCCGACTGGGTCGAGGCGAACATTGTGAACGGCGACCGCCCGTACCTCCTGGAGATGACTGGCCTCGGTGAGGTCGCTCCCCCGACCATCGCCGACGCTCGCGCGGCGGGCACGGGTGAGATGGTCTCGTTCTCCGGCGTCGTGACGCGCGCCCGTGGCGCCTTCGCCTACGTCCAGGACGAAACCGCCGGCATCACCATCCGCCAGACGAGCGGGGACTTCTACGACGACATCGCGGACGGCACCATCGCGCCGGGCACGATGATCTCCGTCTCCGGCACGACGAGCGAGTTCCGCGGTCTCTTCCAGATCAACGACGACGATCTCGACAGCTACAGCGTGGACGGCACGACCGACGTTCCGGCACCCCAGATGATCACGCTCGCGGACCTCACCGCCAATGGTGAGAGCTACGAGGGCGAGCTCGTCCAGGTGATGGACCTCTCCACGGAAGCCACCGGCATGTTCGCCGCGGGGACCAACGTGGACGTGACCGACGCCAGCGGCGCCGGCATTGTCCGCGTCCCGAACGCGGACGACACCGAGGTTGACGGCATGGACATCCCGGTCCGGGAGTTCACCTTCACCGGCGTCGTGGGGCAGTTCACGTTCTCGGATCCGGCCACCGATGGCTATCAGCTCCTCGCGATCGACGAGGGCGACATCGAGGAGGAGCCCGAGACGGGTGGGACCGTCGAAGAGGACGGCGACGCTGCGGACGCGCTCAGCGGCACGCAGGACGCCACCGGCTTCGTCGGGCAGATCAACGGTCTCATCGACTCCGGTGACACCGCGGACTGCTACGCCATCACCATCACGGACATCGACGCGTTCAGCGCGACGACGGAGAACTCCCCGCCGAACGCCGCGGGCGAGACGCTCGACACGCAGCTCCAGCTGTTCACGAGCGGCCTCGAAGGCGTCGTCTTCAACGACGACACCGTCGGCGGCTCGCCGAGCCTGTTCTCGACGCTCCCGGCTGGCGCTCTCTCCGGCCGTGGCTACGAGCCCGGCGACTACGTGCTCTGCGTGACGGAGTGGGACGTGGACGCCCGCAACTCCGCGGACGAAGACATCTTCGCCAACGAGTTCCGCGAGCTGGTCTACGCCGACGCCCCGAACGGCGACAACGTGCTCGCGTCGTGGTTCGAGTTCAATGCGGTCAACGGTGGCCGTCCGTACGCGATCGACCTCACGGGCACCGGCGGCGACGCTGGCTCCGCCTGCGAGGACCTCACGATCGCGCTCTCGCCGGTCACGGACTACATGGTCTCCTCCGACGGCGGCTTCGTCCGCATGGTCATGGAGATCGTCAACGAGTCCGACGAGGACTGCTCGTTCGAGGCGTGGGGCTTCAGCTCCGATCCGCTTCTCACGAACGGCGTCTTCATCCGTCCCGGCCGCGCCGTGACGGTCCCGGCTAACTCGACGCTCCGCCAGGGCTACAACCAGCGCGTCCCCGCGGACGTGCAGGACGGCGACTACATGTACTCGGTCAACATCGGCCAGTACGACGATCTCGACCCGATGGCGTCGGAGATCTACAGTGCCGCCGACGTGGTCATCACGAAGGGCAACCCGAGCCTCGGGTACAACGAGTTCGCCTACGGGTACCTGAAGGAGACCTTCGGGCACGACGCTCAGGCCTTCAAGGCGGCCTACGACGCCGCTCTCCCCTTCACTCCTCGCCTGGAGACGAAGGACTGGGGCAGCGTGCAGCGTGGCACCCCGCAGATCCGCCCGAACGGACCGGTCATGACCGAGATCCCGACGGAGGTCTACGCGGAGCTCGCCGGCACCACCGTGGGCCCGAACCCGTTCCGGAGCGCGACGACGTTCGAGTTCGACGTGACCCAGGAGGCTCAGGTCTCCCTGACGGTCTACGACGTGCTCGGCCGCCTCGTGGCGACCCCGGTGGACGCTCGCCTCGGCACGGGCCGCCACAGCGCGGTCTTCAACGGCCGCGACCTGCAGGCCGGTACCTACGTGTACCGCCTCCAGATCGGCGAGACCGTCGAGACGGGTCGCGTGACCCTCGCGCGCTAAGCGCAGCCGACCTTCGGGTCTGATCCTTCGGGATCGCGGCGCCCCTGGGCCTTCGGGTCCGGGGGCGCTTTCGTTGTCCGGGCGCCCTCCCCGATTGCCGTCACGGCGAACTACAGGCGCCCGAAGCGCTCACGCGTTGAACCGCCAGCCGTCCGCTGGCGGCGTATCTCAGGGCGCGGAGCGGGGGACTAGGCTCTGTCTGGTGATTCGGAGCGAGGCCGAACGCGAGGACCGGGGGCGGCCCGCGAGGAACGTGAAGCAGACGTAGCGCGCGCTACGGCGATGGAGCGCGACGCGGCGGGACGGCTCCGGGGCCACGTGTAGGCCGATCTGGATTCGCCAGACAGAGCCTAGAGGCGTCCCGTGAGGTGCGCGAGGCGCAGCTGCCAGACTTTCCCCACGGCCTCGCGCACGATGGCGCCGCTCATCTTGCTCTGGCCCTCGGTGCGCTCCGTGAAGATGATCGGCACCTCGCGGAGGCGGAAGCCGCGCTTCCACGCGCGGTACTTCATCTCGATCTGGAACGAGTAGCCGTTCGAGCGCACGCGCGAGAAGTCGATGGCCTCCAGCACCTCGCGGCGGAAGCAGGCGAAGCCGGCCGTCACGTCCTGGATGGGGAGCCGCGTGATGGCGCGCGTGTAGATCCCCGCAGCGTAGCTCAGCACGAGCCGGCTCAGCGGCCAGTCCACCACGCGCACGCCACCGACGTACCGGCTGCCCACCGCGAGGTCCGCGGCCTCCGGGCCGTTGCACGCGGCCGCCAGCCGGGCGAGGTCGTCCGGGTTGTGGGAGAGGTCCGCGTCCATCTCGCAGATCAACTCGAACCCGGCGTCCAGCGCACCGCGGAAGCCCGCGAGGTACGCCGTGCCGAGGCCCTGCTTGCCCTCCCGCTCGATCAGCCCGATGCGGCCCGGGTACTCCTCTTGGTAGCGCCGGACGATGTGGGCGGTCCCGTCAGGGGAGCCGTCGTCCACGATCAGCGCGGCCCACTCGCCCTCCAGCGCCAGTACACGGCGGAGCACGGTGTCGATGTTCGCGGCCTCGTTGTAGGTCGGGATGACGACCACCGCGAGTGCGCCGGGGTTTGGAGAAGTGGGGAAAGCGGACGTGCTCACAGACATAGGGGAAGGCGAAGAGGATACGCCCCGCCGCGCCACGCTATTTTGAGGGCTCGACGGACCCGTGCGGCACGGCACGGGTACGCCCCTTCCTGACGCTTCTCCCTGACCGATGGCTGCGACCAAGCAGAAGGCCGCCCCCGCCGAAGACCGGGCCGCCACCAACGGCTCCGCGATGCCCGACATCCCGGCTCCCGACGTTCGCTTTTTCCAGAACAGCGGGCACACGCACGAGAGCCTCGGCCTGAGCGCCGACGACGTCCTCGCGATGTACCGCAACATGCTGCTCCAGCGCCGCTTCGAGGAGCGCGCGGCGCAGATGTACGGCCGCCAGAAGATCTCCGGCTTCCTCCACCTCTACATCGGCCAGGAGGCCGTCTCCACCGGCGCCGTCTGGGGCACCCGCCCGGACGACCCCATCATCACGGCCTACCGCGACCACGGGCTGGCGCTCGCTCGCGGCATGAGCACGGACGCCGGCATGGCGGAGCTCTTCGGCAAGATCGACGGGTGCAGCCGGGGCAAGGGCGGCTCCATGCACTTCTTCGACGTGGAGAAGGGCTTTTACGGCGGCCACGGCATCGTGGGCGGCCAGATCCCGGTCGGCGTCGGGATGGGCTTCGCGTGCAAGTACCAGAAGACCGGCGGCGTGGCGCTGACGTTCTTCGGTGACGGCGCCATCAACCAGGGCGCGTTCCACGAGGCGGCCAACCTCGCGGCGCTCTACAAGGTGCCGGTCCTCATCATCGTGGAGAACAACGAGTACGCGATGGGCACCAGCGTCACGCGCTCGCGCGGCGACGCCAACCTCTGGAAGTCCGGCTACCCGTACGGCATGAAGGCGGCCGTGATCGACGGGATGGACCTCTTCGAGTGCTACGGCGCGTTCAAGACGCTCGCGGACGAGGCCCGCGGCGGCGCGGACGGGGAGGGGGAGACCCATCCCATCTTCGTGGAGGTGCGGACCTACCGCTACCGCGGCCACTCCATGTCCGACCCGCAGAAGTACCGCACGAAGGAGGAGATGGAGGCGAAGAAGAGCGAGGACCCCATCGTCCGGACCAAGCTCTACATCGCCGAGCACGAGCTCGCCACCGACGAGCAGCTCGACCAGATCGACGAGGAGGTGAAGGCGGAGGTCATGGCGGCCGTCGAGTTCGCCGAGAAGAGCCCCTTCCCGCCCGTCGAGACGATGTACGAGGACGTCTACGTCCAGGACGACTACCCCTTCATCTCCTAAGCACCCGACCCGCTGGCGCCCGCTCTCTCCGAGCGCCCCCGCCAGCCGACCGACCGATGGCAGAATTGCAGTTCCGTGAGGCCCTCCGCGACGCGATGTCGGAGGAGATGCGCCGCGACGACAAGGTGTACCTCCTCGGCGAGGAGGTCGCCGAGTACGACGGCGCCTACAAGGTGAGCCAGGGCATGCTCGACGAGTTCGGGCCCGACCGCATCATCGACACCCCCATCTCGGAGAACGGGTTCGCCGGCATGGCGATCGGCTCCGCGATGCTCGGGCTCCGGCCCATCGTGGAGTTCATGACGTGGAACTTCACCTTCGTCGCGTTCGACCAGATCGTGAGCAACGCCGCGAAGATCCGCTACATGAGCGGCGGCCAGCTCAAGGTGCCCGTCGTCTTCCGCGGCGGCAACGGCGCGGCCGGCCAGCTCGGCGCGACCCACTCCAACTCCGTGGAGGCGCTCTACACCAACGTCCCCGGCCTCAAGATCGTCGCCCCGTCCAACCCGGACGACGCGAAGGGCCTGCTCAAGGCCGCCATCCGCGACGACGACCCCGTCCTCTTCCTGGAGTCCGAGCTCATGTTCGGTATGCGCGGCGAGGTCTCCGACGCGGAGGACTACATCATCCCCATCGGCGAGCACCGCGTGGGCCGCGAGGGCGACGACGTGACCATCGTCGCGCACTCGAAGAGCTACCACCTCGCGATGGAGGCGGCGGAGGAGCTCGCCAAGCAGGGCGTCGAGGCCGAGGTCATCGACCCGCGCACGCTCCGGCCGTTCCCCATCGAGGCCGTCGTGGACTCCGTCAAGCGGACGAACCGGCTCGTCATCGTGGACGAGAGCCAGCCGTTCGGCGGCGTGGCCTCCGAGGTCGGCTTCCGGATCCAGCAGCGCTGCTTCGACTACCTCGACGCGCCCATCGAGCGGGTCACCGCCAAGGACGTGCCGGCGCCGTACGCCAAGAACCTCATCGAAGCGTGGATGCCGAGCATCGACGACACCATCGCGGCTGCCAAGCGGACGCTCTACATGAAGTAGCCGCCGCGCTGGCGGCCGCTCCCCGGGAGCCCCGCCGCCAGCCGCGCGCTGCTCGTCTCCTCTCTACCGAGTCCCCATTCCCTAGTCCCAAGTCCCCCCATGGCAATCGCCGTTGAAATGCCCAAGATGAGCGACACGATGGAGGAAGGTGTCCTCGTCGCGTGGCTCGCAGACGAAGGTGACGCCGTCTCCGCTGGCGACGTGATCGCGCAGGTCGAGACCGACAAGGCCACCATGGACCTGGAGGTCTACGACGATGGCGTCCTCCTCAAGAAGGTCATCGGCGAGGGCGACAGCGTCCCCATCGGCGGGCTGATCGCCGTGCTCGGGAAGGAGGGCGAGTCCGCGGACGACGTCCTCGCGAACTACGGCGGAGACGGGGCCGGTGGCTCCGCGCCCGAGGCCCCGGCACCGGACGAGTCCGAGGCTTCCGCGCCGCAGCCGGTCCAGCCCGCTGGCGGCTCCGGTGAGGGCGCGCAGGAGGCCCCGGCAGACTCCGGCGACAGCCGCGTCAAGGCCAGCCCGCTCGCTCGCCGCATGGCCAGCGACGCCGGGATCGACCTCGGCAGCCTCCAGGGCAGCGGACCGGATGGCCGCGTCGTAAAGCGTGACGTGGAGGCCGCGATGGAGGGCACGCAGGCGCAGAGCGCGCCCGCCAGCCCGCAGCCGGTCCAGCCCGCCGCGCAGACTCCGGCCCCGAAAGCGCCCGCCCCGGCTCGTCCGGCGGCGACCTCCGGCGAGAGCTCCGATGCTCGGATCAGCCAGATGCGCAAGACCATCGCGCGGCGACTGGCGCAGAGCAAGTTCACCGCGCCCCACTTCTACCTCACGGTGGACGTGGACATGAGCACGGCGATCAGCTTCCGCAAGGACCTCAACGCCATCACCCTTTATGGTGTACGACTTTGCCGCTGACTTTAGGTGTATTTTGATGCCCGCCTTTTTAGCTTTGCGCTGTACAACCTTCACCAATTCTGGATCGGT
>DUBD01000029.1:0-5356 GCA_012960515.1 Bacteroidota bacterium
GCTCCCTCGGCGGCGACCGCCAGCCCGCCGCCGCCGCCCGCCGAGCCGCCGCGGACGCTCGCCCGCCGCGCCTTCCGCGACCGCGTGCAGATGCTCAAGCGGCACAAGTGGCTCGCGCTGGCGGTCTTCCTCGTCACCTTCGGCGCGTTCGCGGCCTACGCCTTCCTCGCCCCGCCGACGTACGAGGCCTACAGCGTCCTCCTGCTCCAGCCCAACCGGGCCGCAGGCAGCGCCAGCGACGTGGCCGCCGCGCTCCAGGAGCTTCCGGGCGAGCAGGCCGGGAAGGTCCTGAATCAGGCGCTCATCCTCCAGCAGGCGCCCCAGATCGCGGAGCGGACGGCGCAAACGCTCCTGGACCAGCCGGGCGCCGAGGCGCTCGAGGTGGTGCAGGAGGCGGCCGCCGCGTTCGGCCCGCAGGTGACCGCCGAAGCTCTGGGCGAGTACCTCCAGACCGAGATCGTGGAAGTCGCGCCCGAGGGCGACCAGATCGACGCGATCCGCGTGCAGGCGGAGTCCGGCGACCCGCAGGAAGCCGCGCTCATCGCGAGCATCTACACGGACCAGTACCTCGCGCTCTCGCGCCAGAGCGGCCGGTCGTCGCTTTCGGAGACCCGTGCGTTGCTCGAAGGCCAGCTCATGACCCGCGAGGGCGAGCTGGCGGAGATTGAGGCGCAGATGGAGGCGTTCATGACGGCGGAGAACGCCGCCGGCCTGGAGATCCAGACGCAGAACACCGTCAGCCAGATCGGGCAGTTGGAGTCGCAGCTGGATCTCGCGCGGGTGGAGGTGCAGCAGCGCGAGGCCACGCTGGCCCAGCTGGAGCGCGAGTCGCAGACCGTCGGCTCGCGGTTGGAGCAGAGCGCCACGTCGTCCTCCACGACCGTGCAGGACACCCAGACGAGCGAGGAGATCGCCCGGTTGGAGACGCTGCTGAGTCAGGCGTTCGTCCGCAACCCGGAGCTCCGCAACAACCCCAACGCCCACCCCGACACGCGCGCCATCTACCAGCGCATCCAGGCGCTCCGCGCCGAGCAGCGCCGGCTGGCGCAGGAGCGCGCGCAGGGCGCCGTGGCCTCCGGCGGGCTCGACATGTCCAGCCTCGGCTCCAACGGCCCCGCGTACGTCGCCGAGCTCCAGCGGCGGATCGCCGACGAGCGGTCCGCGCTGCAGGGCGCCCGCGCTCGCGTCTCCGCGCTGGCGGGTCGGTTGAGCGCGGCCCGGGGCGAGCTCCGTGAGAAGCCCGCGCAGGAAGTGGAGCTCGCGCAGCTCCGCCGCCGCCGCGCCGCCGCGGAGGAAGCGGCCATGACCATCCAGCGCCAGCTGGACCAGACCTCCATCGCGGAAGAGACCGAGCTGGCCGCCGCGCAGGTGATCCGGCCGGTGACGGTCCCGCGCAAGCCCGCCGCGCCTCAGAAGCCGCTGCTGCTCGGGCTCGGCGCCCTGCTCGGTCTGCTCCTCGGGCTGGCGGCCGCCGCCGCCCGGTACACCACAGACAGCCGCGCGCACACGCCGGAGGAAGTGCAGGCCGCCGGATTCGCGGTCATCGGGCAGATCCCGGACCTCTCGGCGCAGCTCAAGCGCGGCCGCCAGTCGGTCGAGGGCGTGCAGGTGCACCCGGGCCTCGTGACCGTCACGGACGCATACTCCCGCGAGGCCGAGACCTTCCGCCACCTCCACGCCGCGCTCCACGCGGGCGGCGCCGCCCCGCAGGTCGTCCTCGCGACGGCCCCCGCCTCGGGCACGGGCACGAGCCTCGTCGCGGCCAACCTCGCCGCCGCCGCCGCGCAGGCCGGCCGCCGCGTCCTCCTGCTCGACGCCGACCTCCGCACGCCTGCCGTGGGCGCGCTCTTCGGCCTCGGAGATACGCCCGCGCTGGGCGAGGGGGAGGACGGGCAGAACGTGGTCTACTGGAGCACCGTCGTGCCGGGCCTGTTCGCGCTGACGGCCCGCGAGACGCCCGAGGTGCCCGGCGAGGCCTGGGCCCCGGAGCGCATCGGCGCGCTGCTGGGCGAGCTCCGCGGCACGTTCGATCTGATCGTGCTGGACACGCCCGCCGCGCTCCGCACCGCCGACGCCGCCCATCTGGCGCCGCACGCGGACGCCGCCCTCCTCATCGCCGAGTCCGGCGAGACCGACCTCGACACCATGCAGCGCGTGGCCCGCGAGCTCTCCGCCGCCGGGCTCTCCCGCATCGGCGCCGTCCTCAACCGCGCCGACGTCTCTTTCGCCCCCACGCCGCGGCGGACCACCCTCCAGCGCGAGGCGTCCGCCCGCCCGGCTCTCACTGCCTGACTTCCCCACGTCATGCTCCGCCTTTCCGCCTTCGTCCTCCTCGCGACCCTCGCCGTGCCTGCCCTCGCGCAGGACGCCAGCGAGGGCCGCATCGGCCGCAGCGAGCTCGTCGTCAACACGAGCCCCGGCTACTACGTCTACCACCAGCCCGGCGAGGCCACGGTCCAGGTGGCCGTGGAGGGCGCCGTCCGCAACCCCGGGCTCTACGAAGTGGCCGTCGGGACCAAGCTCAACCGCCTGCTGGCGCTGACCGGCGGCGCGATCTACCCGGGCCGCACCTCGGATGAGAAGCAGCGCGTGGAGGTCCGCCTCTTCCGGCCGTCCGAGGGCGTCGTCTACCGCACGACGACGAGCGACGTGGCCTCGGACCCGGACGCCTACCCGGCGCTGCGCGAGGGCGACACGGTCATCGTGGACGTGGTCCGCAAGCGCTCGTTCACGTGGCGCGACGGCCTCACCGTAGCCGGCGGCCTCACCGGCATCGCGCTCCTCATCAACGCGCTCAAGTAGCGGAGCCCTCCCGCCGCTGGCGGCGACCGCCAGCCGAGCGTGGAGGTCCGTACCTCGCCCCTCGTGTCTGCCGCCCCCGCGACCGTCGCCGACCGCGAGGCCCCGAGCCGGGCCGCGCGCGTGATGGGATGGGCCCGGAAGGGCGCGTGGAGCATCCTGGACCAGGGGCTCTTCGCGGGCGCCAACTTCGTGGTCAACGTGCTGCTGGCGCGCTGGCTCACGCCCGAGGCCTACGGCGCGTACACCGTCGCGTTCACGGTCTTCCTCCTGTTCAGCACGGTCCACCAGGGCCTGCTCACGGAGCCGATGCTCGTCTTCGGGCCGGGCAAGTTCAAGCGCCGCTTGCCGACGTACTTCTCCACGCTGCTCCGCGCGCACGGGAGCGTCTTCGTGGTCGGGCTGGCGGCGCTCGGGATGGGCGCGCTCATCGCGTGGGCGCTCGGGACGCCGCCCGCGCTGGCGGTCGGGTTGCTCGCGATCGCGTTCGCGCAGGGCGGCATCCTGCTGACGTGGATCACGCGCTCCATGCCCTACGTCACGTTCGAGCCGCAGCGCTCCGCCGAGGCCGGCGCGATCTACGCCGTGCTCCTCCTCGGCGGGATCGCCGTTCTGGGCGTCAGCGGGATGCTGGGCGATGGGAGCGCGTGGGACGTGGCCATCGCCATCGGCGTGATGGGGCTGGCGGGACTCGCGGCCGGGGCCTGGCTCCTGCGCCGCGCGGGGCTGCTTCCGCTCGCGCCGCGCGATCCGGAGATCGCCTCCGAGGCGTTCGTCTCGCACCGCACCTACGGCTCGTGGGCCGTCGCGACGGGCGGGCTGGACTGGGTGGCGGGCTACCTCCCGGTGATGTGGCTGAGCGTGGCGGGCGGCCTCGCCGAGGCCGGCGGCCTCCGAGCGCTGTACAACTTCGCGCTCCCCGCCGTCCACGTCTTCCAGGTGCTCGGCACGCTCATGGTGCCGACGTTCGTCCGCGCGCTCCAGGCCGGGCGCGGCGGCCGGGCGCTGGGCGCGTTCGTCGGGCTGGCGGCCGTGCTGGCCGGGGGCTACGGCGCCGTGCTCCTCTTCGCGGGCGGCCCGCTGCTCACCTTCATCTACGGCGGCACGTACGACGCCTACGCCGCCGATCTCTGGGCCGTCGCGCTCGTGCCGCTGGGCGTGGGCGTGGTGGTGGTCCTGCTCTCGTGCCTCCGCGCGATGGAGCGGCCCCGCCAGCTGTTCCAGGCCCGGACGGCCGCGCTCGCGCTCACCATCCTCCCGCTGGCGGTCCTCGGCGGCGTGACCACGGCCCGCGCCGCGCTCCTCACGATGCTGGCCATCTCCGCCGCCAGCGCCCTGGTCATGGGCTTCGACGCCGTCCGCTCCCTCGGCCGCGCGCTCCCGCCTGAGTCCGGCGGCGACCACGACCTGCCCGAGGTCCCGGTCCCGACGGGCGACCGCCAGACCGGCGAGACCCCCGAACCTGCCTCGGAGCCGTGGACCTGACGTACACCCCTCCGGCCTCGGCGTCGTACGCCGCTCGCGCGGGCGACCGCTACCTCGCGGCGCTCGGCGGGGTGCTGCTCGGGTACGCCCTCTTCTCGCGCACGTTCGCCTACCTCGGCGTGCCACCGCTGTTCATCGGCGAGATCATGCTGGGGCTGGGCGTGCTCGTCGCGCTGTCCTCTGGCGGTCTCCGCCCGGCCCTCGGGTCGTGGACGATCCGGCTGTGGGGCGCGCTCCTCGTCTGGACGGTCATCCGAACGGCGCCCTACCTCGGCCTCTACGGGTTGGATGCGCCGCGCGATGCCATGCTGGTGGTCTACGGCGTCTATGCGGTCATCGTGGCCGCCCTCGTCCTGGCCTCGCCCGAGCGGCTGGCGTGGGCCGTCCGCCGCTACAGCACCTTCGTGACCGTCATGCTGGCGGGTGCGTGGGTGGTGTACCTCGCCGCCAAACTCCTCGGCGCCGGGCAGCCGACCCTCCCGTGGGCGCCGGTCTTTCTCTTCGAGGCGAAGGGCGGCGACCTCATGGTCCACATGACCGGCATCACGGCGTTCCTCGTGCTCGGGCTCCGCCAGCGGACCACGGTCTGGTTCGCGCTGGCGGCCTTCAGCGCCGGGATCATCATGGTCAGCAATCGCGGCGGGATGGTGGCCTACGTGCTCGGGCTGGGGCTGGCGTGGCTGCTCCGGCCACGCGGCACGTTTGGCCGCAGTGCGAAGCTGGTGTACGCCTTTTTCGGCCTGCTCGTGATCGGGCTGATCGCGGGGCCGGTCCTGGAGCTCCAGGTGCAGGGCGGCAGCCGTGATCTCACCGTGGAGCAGGTGGTGGAGAATGTGACGAGCATCTTTACCTCCTCCGGCTCCAACTCGCTGGACGGCACGAAGCGCTGGCGGCTCCTCTGGTGGGGCAAGATCGTGGACTACACGCTGGGCGGGCCCTACTTCTGGGACGGCAAGGGCTTCGGCATCAACCTCGCGGAATCCGACGGCTTCACGCTCGGCGACGACGGCGGCCTCCGAAGCCCGCACAACGGCCACCTCACCGTCCTCGCGCGGGCCGGCGTGCCGGGCGC
>DUBD01000029.1:5408-35752 GCA_012960515.1 Bacteroidota bacterium
GTGTGGTTCCTCGGCCTGCTGGCGGCGTGGATGCGCGCGCGCCTCGCGGAGCAGCAGCGGTGGACAGCCGTGTTCGCGTGGATCGCCGCGATCTGGATCGCCGCCCTCGTCAACGCCTCGTTCGACGTCTATCTCGAAGGCCCGATGGGCGGCGTCTGGCTCTGGTCGCTGATGGGGCTGGGGATCGCCGCCGCCCGCCTCCAGCGCACCCACCCCGACCTCCTCGGCGACGCCACGTCCGCTCCTGCGCCGCCCCCCTCGTTTGCTCCGACGCCCCATGACCTCCGCCCTCCCGCCCCCTCCCGTGCCAGCGCAGACCCTGCCCCGACCTGGAGCTGGTGAGCGCGTGCCGGGGGCGGACGAGAGCCTCCGCCCGGATGCGCCGCTCACCGTCCTCCTCGTCCACAACTTCTACCAGAAGCCAGGGGGCGAGGACCGCGTCTTCGAGGTGGAGGGCGCGATGCTTGAAGCGCACGGCCACCGCGTGCTCCGCTACACGCTCCACAACGACGAGGTGGAGGGGATGGGCCGCGCCGCGCTGGCGGCCCGCACCATCTGGAGCCGCCCCGCGTACCGCGAGGTGCGCGAGCTCGTAGAGCGCGAGGGCGTGGACGTGGTCCACGTGCACAACACGCTGCCCCTGGCCTCGCCGGCGGTCTACTACGCGGCCAAAGCGGGCGGCGCGGCGGTCGTGCAGACGCTGCACAACTACCGGCTGATCTGCCCCGGTGCGCTCCTCCTCCGCGACGGCGACCTCTGCCACAAGTGCGTGGGGCGGAGCGTCGCGCTCCCGGCGGTGCAGCACGCGTGCTACCGAGACAGCCGGCCCGCGACGGCGGCGGTCGTCGCCAGCATCTCGGCGCACCGGGCCGCGAAGACCTACTGCCGCGCCGTGGACCGCTACATCGCGCTGAGCGAGTTCGCGCGGGAGCTGTTCATCGAAGGCAACCTCCCGGCGGACCGGATCGCGGTCAAGCCGAACGCCCTCGCGACGGATCCCGAGATTGGCTCCGGTGGGGACTACGCGCTCTTCGCGGGGCGGCTCTCCAAAGGCAAGGGGCTCTCGGTGCTGCTGGAGGCCTGGACCTCCGACCCGAACCTGCCCACGCTCAAGATCGCCGGCGACGGCGAGCTGGCGTGTCTCGCACGCGAGGCGGCCGCGCAGGACCCGCGGATCGAGTGGCTGGGGTGGACCGAGACGGACGACCTGCTCCGGCTCATGGGCGGGGCCGCGTGCCTCGTGACGCCGTCCATGTGGTACGAGGGGTGGCCGCTCGTCGCCATCGAGGCGATGGGGCAGGGGACCCCGGTCGTGGCGACGAACCACGGGGCGTTCCCGGAGATGATCGTGGACGGCGTGTCCGGCGCGCTCGTGCCGCGGGGCGACGCCGTCGCGCTGGCGGAGGGCGTCCGGACGCTCCTCGCGGACCCCGGCGCGCTCCCGGACATCCGCCGCGCGACGTGGGAGCTGTTCCACGCCCGGTTCACCCGCGAGATCAACTACCGCCAGCTGCGCGGCATCTACGCCGACGCCCTCGCGACCGCCCACGCATGAGCACCCCGCCCCCGCGCGTCGCCATCGCGATGCCCGTCTACAACGGCGCCGAGTACCTCGGCGAGGCGTTCGACGCGCTCCAGGCGCAGACCGAGGCGGACTGGGTGGCCGTCGTCACGGACAACGCCTCCACCGACGCCACGCCCGAGATCGTCCGCCAGCGGGCCGAGGCCGACCCCCGCATCCGCTACGTCCGCAACGCGACCAACCTCGGCGCCAACGGCAACTTCAACCGCTCCATGGCGCTGGCGGTGGAGACCGGCGCCCCGTTCGTGAAGTGGGCCGCGCACGACGACCGCCCGCGGCCCGGCTACCTCGCGGCCTGCCTCGCCGAGCTGGCGGTGCACCCGGAGGCCGTCGGCGTGCACACTGGGATCCAGCTCATCGACGGGGAGGGCGACCCGTACCCGTACAGCGAGTCCCGAGGCGGCTTCGTGGCCTCCGCGACCGACCTCTGGCGCTGGGACCCGGCCGATCTCGCGGTCTACGAAGACGCAGATCCAGCCCGGCGGCTGGCGCGCTTCCTCCGCGCGAAGTCCGGCGAGTGGATGATCTATGGCGTCTTCCGCGCCGAGGCCGTCGCCCGGACGCGCCCCTTCGCGATGCCCGGCGTGGAAGACGCGCTCTGCGCCGAGCTCCTGCTTCGCGGTCCGGTCCGTTTCCTCCCGGAGCCCCTTTTCGACCACCGGCTGCACGCCGGCAGCGCCCGCCACCTCTCGCGCGACGAGTACATCGCGTACGAGACGGGGGAGGCACCCTCCGCCGCGCTGTTGCCTTCCATCGGCCGCGCCGCGGACTTCGCCCGCGCCATTGCCCGCGCCCCGCTGGCACCCGCCGAGCGCGCCCGCACCGCCGCCGCGCTGGCGGTCTTCGCGCTCGGCCTCCGCCGCTTCAAAAACCTCGTCGTGCCCGGCCCCGACAACTACCTCGGCCTCGACTTCTCGCGCCGCTCCTGATATGCCCGCTCCCTCCGCCCACGTCCTCGGCGTCCGCTTCGACTCGCTCACCACCGCCGAGGCGGCCCGCCAGCTCCTGACGCTCGCCTCGCGAGGGGAGAGCGGCTACGCCTGCTTCAGCAACGCCCACGGCGTCATCGAGGCGGAGGACGACCCCTCGTTCCGCGAGGTCCTCAACGGCGCCGACCTCAACCTGCCGGATGGCATGAGCGTGGTCCGCGCAATGCGGAGCCTGGGCGTGGACCAGCGCGACCGCGTCTACGGGCCGGACCTCACGCTGGAGATCGCGCAGCGGGCCGCGGAGGCGGGCGTGCCCGTCGCGTTCTACGGCTCCTCGCAGAAGGTGCTGGACGCGCTCTCCCGGCGTCTCCCGGAGAAGGCGCCCGGCCTGCGGATCGTCGAGGCCATCTCCCCGCCCTTCCGTCCACTCACCGAGGAGGAGGACGAGGCGTTCGTCCAGCAGCTCCGCCAGTCGGGCGCGCGGATCGTCTTCGTGGGGCTGGGCTGCCCGCGCCAGGAGCGGTGGGCCGCGGAGCACGCGGACCGCATCGGGGCGGTCTGCCTCGCCGTGGGCGCCGCGTTCGACTTCCACGCCGGGCTCCTCCAGCAGGCGCCGGGCTGGGTGCAGCAGGCCGGGCTGGAGTGGGCCTTCCGCCTCGCGATGGAGCCGCGCCGGCTCTGGCGCCGCTACGCCCGCATCGTCCCCCGATTCCTGGCCGGATTCGCCGCGCAGCGGTTCCGCCAGCGCTCCGAGAACGCGCCCGCCCCTGAGACGGCACGGGTCTAGCCTGCCCGCTCCCCGTAGCTTCGCCGCAAACGGCCCCGTCCCGACGGATTCGGGATCTCACCTTCGCCATAGAGAGATGACCCTCGACCACGACCCCCAGAACACACGCGTCCTCGTTACCGGGGCGGGCGGCTTCATCGGCCACCACCTCGTCACCTACCTCAAGAAGAAGGGGTACTGGGTGCGCGGCGTGGACCTCAAGCACCCGGAGTACGCCGCGAGCGACGCCGACGAGTTCGACCTCCTCGACCTCCGCCGGTGGGACGCCTGCCTGGAGGCTGTGCGCCCCGCGCCGGACGGCCAGAAGATCGACCACGTCTACGCGCTGGCGGCGGACATGGGCGGGATGGGCTTCATCTCGGCCAACCACAGCCTCATCCTCCACAACAACGTCCTCATCAACACGCACACGATTGAGGCCGCGCGGAAGGCGGGCGCCAGCCGCTACTTCTACACCTCCAGCGCGTGCGTCTACCCGGAGCACCTCCAGACCTCCGCGGACGTGGTCCCGCTCAAGGAGGACGACGCCTACCCCGCCGCGCCGCAGGACGCCTACGGCTGGGAGAAGCTCTTCACCGAGCTCCTCTGCCACTACTACCAGGGCGACTACGGCATGGAGACGCGGACCGTCCGCTTCCACAACGTCTACGGCGAGCTCGGCACCTGGGAGGGCGGCCGCGAGAAGGCCCCCGCCGCGATGTGCCGGAAGGTGGCCATGGCCAAGCTCACGGGTGACCCGACCGTCGAGATCTGGGGAGACGGCGAGCAGACCCGCTCGTTCATGCACGTGGACGACTGCACCGAGGGCGTCTACCGCCTCATGATGAGCGACTACAAGGAGCCGCTCAACCTCGGGCGCGACCGGATGGTCACCATCAACCAGCTCGTGGACATCGTCGCCGACGCGGCGGAGACCACCATCGAGAAGAAGCACATCGACGGCCCGATGGGCGTCCGCGGCCGCAACTCGGACAACAGCCGGCTCCGCGAGGCGCTCGGTTGGGAGCCCAAGATCCCGCTGGAGGAGGGCATGGCCCGCACCTACCGATGGATCGAAGGCGAGGTGCGCAACAAGCTCGCCCGCGAGGCCATGGAGCAGGAGCTGGCGTCCGCCGGCGACGGCGCCGTGGCGGCGGCCCAGCCCGCCTGAGCCTCGTCTCCCTCTCCCTCCGGCGGCGGCCCCTGCACTGGTAGGGGCCGCCGTTGCATTTTTTAGAGTCCCGCCGCGCGCAAGGACGGGAAGGAAAACATCGCGTGTGAAGGATTGTGTTGTTCGTGTGGTGAAATGGGAACACCCCAGGCGAACGGGCTATATATCGCGGGCGGAACGTCCGCACCACCACGGCCGACCCACCCTTCACACCTACCCATTACGGGGGACACCCATGGCGAAGAAGAACAGCCGTCGCGAGTTCTCGTTTGAGACCATCCCGGCGAAAGAAGCACAGAAGCGGAAGTCGCAGCGCGGCCGCCGCCGCAGCAAGTACAGCCCCATCGGGGAGAAGTTCGAGGAGCTCGGCAAGAGCGACGTTCTCGTCTTCACCGCGACCAAGAACGAAGTGCAGGGCATCCGCAACTACATGCGCCGCAACTTCGAGGGCGAGCACTCGGTGAGCAGCCGCGCCGCTGGCGACGACAACTTCGAGGTCTACATCTCCAAGGAGTAGTCCTCTCCCGTCTCTGACGGAACCCCGCCCGGCGCGCACCACCGCGTCGGGCGGTTTCGTATCCGGACGGTCCGAAACCGGGCCGCGCTGTCGCCCGCGCGTGCCGCCAGCGGGAAGTGGTGAGGGGTTCGGCGCAGCGGCACGGTCTTCGCCAAGGGCAGGGGAGAACGTGCCTGCCCTTCTATGCGCATCCTCCTCACCGGCCACGACGGCTACATCGGTACGGTCATGGCGCCCGTGCTCCGCGAGGCGGGGCACGAGGTCCACGGCCTGGACGCGGAGCTGTTCTCCGCCTGCGCCTTCGGCCCGCAGCCGCCCGCCCTTCCCTCGCGCCGCGGGGACATCCGTGACCTCGGCCCGGACGCGCTGGACGGGTTCGACGCCGTGGTCCACCTCGCGAACCTCTCCAACGACCCGCTCGGCAACCTGGACCCGGACCTCACCTTCGCGGTGAACCACCGGGCCACCGTCCGGCTGGCGGAGCTCGCGCGCGAGGCCGGGGTGGGGCGGTTCGTGTTCGCCAGCTCGTGCAGCCTCTACGGCGCGGCGGGCCAGGACCGCGTGGCGGAGACGGCGCCCTTCAACCCCGTCACGCCCTACGGCGAGGCGAAGGTGCTGGCCGAGCGCGACCTCGGCGCGCTGGAGACGGAGAGCTTCGCGCCCGTGTTCATGCGCAACGCGACGGTCTACGGCGTGAGCCCGCGCCTCCGGTTCGACCTCGTCGTCAACAACCTCACGGCGTGGGCGGTCTCCACCGGGGAGGTGCGGATGAAGAGCGACGGCAGCCCGTGGCGCCCGCTCGTCCACGTCCGCGACGTGTGCTCCGCGTTCGCGGCCGCCCTCTCGGCGCCCCGCGAGGCGGTCTCTGGCCGCGCCTTCAACGTCGGCGCCGGGACGGAGAACTACCGCATCCGCGAGGTCGCGGAGATCGTGGGGGAGGAGGTCGCGGACACGCGCGTGACCTTCGCCAGCGGGGCGAGCCCGGACACCCGGAGCTACCGCGTCGCCTTCGACCGCATCTCGGACGAACTCGGCTGGCGGCCCGCGTGGACCGTCCGCGACGGCGTCCGCGAAGTGCGGGACGCGCTCCTCGGCCGCAGCCTCCAGCCGGGCGATTTCGAGGGGCCGCGCTACTCCCGCATCGCGCACCTCAAACAGCACCTCGACGCGGGCCGCCTGGCGCCGGACCTCCGCTGGGCGGAGTCTGCGCTCGCGGCGCTGTGATGGCTATGCGCCGCCGTGAGGAATGAGACACGCGCACACCGATGCCCCGCATGAACATGAACGGGCACACCCGTGCCCGGCCGCGCGGGCCATGGACGAACGGGCCATGGACGGACGGGCCATGGACGAACGGGCCATGGACGAACGGGCACACCGCCGGTGTGCCCCTTCCCGACTTCCCGACCTCGCATCAAAACAGGCACACCGCCGGTGTGCCCTTTCCGCCTCCACCATCGCGCCATCGGCATCGCCCTGCATCCTGACATGACCTCCGCCGCTCCCGCCCCCGACACCCTCCGCCTGGACGACGCGCCCGGCCTCGCCTGCCGCCACTGCGGCGCGCCGCTGGCGCAGTCCGTCGCCGATCTCGGCATGCACCCGCCGTGCCAGAGCATCGTGCGGCCCGAGGACCGGTGGGCGCCCGAGGCCGTCTACCCGCTCCACGCGTTCGTCTGCCCGGAATGCCGGCTCGTCCAGATCGACGCGGTGGTGCCGCCGGAGGACATCTTTACCGAGTACGCCTACTTCTCCTCGTACTCCACCTCGTGGCTGGCGCACGCCTCGCGGTACGCCGAGGCCATGACCGAGCGGTTCGGGCTCGGGCGCGAGAGCACCGTCGTGGAGATCGCGAGCAACGACGGGTACCTGCTCCGCAACTTCGTGGAGCGTGGGATCCCGTGCCTGGGCGTGGAGCCCGCCGCGAACGTCGCGAAGGCGGCGGAGGCCGCGGGCGTGCCCACGCGCGTCGCCTTCTTCGGCGAGGACGAGGCCCGCGCGATGCGAGAGGAAGGCATCCGCGCCGACCTCATCGCGGCGAACAACGTGCTCGCGCACACGCCGCACCTCAACAGCTTCGTCGCCGGGCTGGCGGCGCTCCTCACCGAGCCCACCGATGGGCAGCCGGGCGGCGTGGCAACGCTGGAGTTCCCGCACCTCGTGCGGCTCATGGAGGGCAACCAGTTCGACACGATCTACCACGAGCACTTCTCGTACTTCTCCTTCACGACCGCCGAGCGGGTCTTCGCCGCGCACGGCCTGACGCTGTTCGACGTGGAGGAACTGCCCACGCACGGCGGCTCGCTCCGCATCTACGCGCGCCACGCCGCCGATACCGCCCGGCCCGTCTCCGACGCCGTCCGCAGCCTCCGCCAGCGCGAGGCGGACTGGGGCGTGGACGCCGACGCCACCTACGCCGCCTTCGCCGACCGCGTCCGCCAGACGAAGCACGCGCTGCTCCGCTTCCTGCTGGAGGCCGCGGCCGAGGGCAAGACCGTCGCGGGGTACGGCGCGGCGGGCAAGGGCAACACCCTGCTCAACGCCTGCGGCGTCAAGCCGGACCTCGTAGCGTTCACCGTGGATCGCAACCCGTACAAACAGGACACCTTCCTGCCGGGCAGCCGCATCCCCGTCTTCGCGCCGGAGGCCATCTTCGAGCACCGCCCGGACTACGTGCTCATCCTGCCGTGGAACCTCCGCGAGGAGATCTCGGGCCAGATGGCGGGCATCCGCGAGTGGGGCGGCCGGTTCGTGGTGCCCATCCCGGAACTGGAGACCTTCTAGCGCGAGATCTGAGACCCAGAACGATGACCCTGGAGCCTACCCCCATTCCCGGCTGCGTCCGCCTCGTCCCGACGTGGCACGAGGACGAGCGCGGCGGCTTCGCGCGCACATGGGACGGCGGCGAGTTCGAGCGCCTCGGGCTCAACGCCGGAGTGCTCCAGTGCTCCGTCTCGCGCAACACCCACCGCGGGACGCTCCGCGGGATGCACTACCAGGCCGCCCCGCACGAGGAGGCCAAGCTCGTCCGCTGCACGCGCGGCGCGATCTATGACGTCTGCCTGGACCTCCGCCCGTCCTCCCGCACGTTCCGCCAGTGGACGGCGGCGACGCTCACGGCGGACAACGGCCACGCCCTGTACATCCCCGAGGGCTGCGCCCACGGCTTCCTCACGCTGGCGGATGACACCGACGTGTTCTACATGATGGCCGGTGCCGCCTACGCCCCGGAGGCCGCGCGAGGCGTCCGCTACGACGACCCCGCGTTCGGAATCGAGTGGCCGGAGCCGGTCCGCGTCATCAAAGACCGGGACGCCACCTACCCGCTGGCGGAGGCTGCGAGCGGGCGCGAGTGAGGGACGCGCCTAGCGGATCTCGTTGTAGCGCTCCATCGCGAGGTCGCGGCGCTCCGCGTGGTCCACGATGGGCTCCGGGTACGTCTCGCCGAGCGTGACGCCCGCCGCCTCCAGCACCTCGGCCGGCGCTTCCCACGGCTTGTGGATCCACTTGGTGGGGAGGTCCGCCAACTCGGGGATCCAGCTGCAGACGTAGGCGCCCTCGGGATCGTGCCGCTCGCCCTGACCGACGGGGTTGAAGATGCGGAAGAACGGCTGCGCGTCCGCGCCGGAGCCGGCCGACCACTGCCAGCCCATCGTGTTGTTGGCGAGGTCGCCGCCGCAGAGGGTGTCCCAGAACCACTTCGCGCCCTCCTGCCACGGCACGAGCAGGTCTTTCGTGAGGAACGAGGCGACGATCATGCGAACGCGGTTGTGCATCCACCCGAGCGCCCAGAGCTGGCGCATCCCGGCGTCCACGATGGGGTAGCCGGTCCGGCCGCGCTGCCACGCCTCCAGGTCGCTCGGCGTCGTGCGCCAGCGGAAGCCCTCGAACTTGTCCTTGAGCGGCTCCGTGGGTGTGTCCGGGTGGGCGTGGAGGACGTGGTAGGAGAACTCGCGCCACGCGATCTCCGAGAGATACGAGTCGGCGGCCTCGCGGGTGGGGCCGTTCGTGACCCACGCGTTCACGCGGGTCCAGACCGTACGCGGGCTGATCTCGCCCCAGTGGAGGTGCGGCGAGAGCTCCGAGGTGTGGCGGAGGTCCGGGCGGTTGCGGTCCTCGTCGTAGGTGTGGGCCACGCTGAGGAAGCGCGCCAGCCGGTCGTGCGCACCGGCCTCGCCGGGCTGCCAGAACTCGCGCATCCCGCCGGCCCAGTCCACGCCGTCCTGTTGCTGGGGCGTGAGGCCGAGGTCGTCCAGGCTGTCGGCGTCGGGCCACGAGTCTGGTGCGCGCGATTTGCCGAGGCGCGGCACATTGAGCGGCTCGCCGACCTCCACCTGCTTCCGGAATTTCTTCCAGAAGGGCGTGAAGACGTGGTACGGGCCGTCCGTCGTGGTGCGGATCTCCTCGGGGTTGTGGAGGAGGCGCCCCGCGAACTGGTGGCACCGTATGCCGTCGCCCGCGAGGGCGTCGCGGATCCCAATGTCGCGTTGGCGGAGGGTGGGCTCGTAGCGCGTGAGCCACGCGACGCGGTCGGCGCCGGTCGCCTGCAACACGTCTCGGATGGCGTCCAGGCTGCTGCCCTGTCGGACGATCAGGCGCAAGCCCTTCTCGCGGAGGCTGCCGTCCAGCGCCTCCAGGCTTTGGCGGAGCCACCAGCGGTGCGCGCCGCCGGGCGCCCAGCCCCCGTACTCCTCCGGCGCCCAGACGAACAGCGGGACGACGGGGCCGTCCTGCTCGGCGGCGAACGAGAGGGCGGCGTGGTCTTCGAGGCGGAGGTCGTGGCCGAACCAGACGACGGTACCGGGCATGAGAGGCAGGGGAGAGGTGCCGCCTGCCAACGAGAGACGCGCGGCGTGGTTCATCGCGAAGGCTCGCCGCGCTGGCGGCGGCGCTGGCCGAGGCGAACCGCCAGCGGGGCGCGGCCCTCACGTAACCCGCACCCCACGGGACGGCGGCCCGCCCCTAGCTTCGGGCACGCCCCTCCACACCCCCTCCATGGCGACGTACAAAGAAGCCGGCGTTGACATCGATGCCGGCGAAGAGGCCGTCCGGCGCATCAAGGACCCCGTCCGCGAGACGTTCACGCCCGGCGTGCTGACCGAGATCGGCTCGTTCGGCGGGCTCTTCCACCTCGCGGCGGCGGGCGAGATGCGGGACCCCGTCCTCGTCTCGTCCATCGACGGCGTCGGCACCAAGCTCAAGGTCGCCACGCGCGTCGGGAAGCACGATTCCGTGGGCGAGGACCTCGTCAACCACTGCGTCAACGACATCGCCGTGGGCGGTGCGCGGCCGCTGTTCTTCCTGGACTACTTCGCGACGGCCTCGCTCAAGCCCGACGTCTTCGAGGCCGTCGTGCGCGGATTCGCGAAGGCGTGCAAGGAGAACGGTTGCGCCCTCATCGGCGGGGAGACGGCGGAGATGCCGGACCTCTACCGCCCCGGCGACTACGACCTCGCGGGCTGCGTCGTCGGCGTGGTGGAGCGCGATGGCATGGTGGACGGCTCCGCCATCCAGGCGGGCGACCTCCTGCTGGGCCTGCCCTCCACCGGGCTCCACACGAACGGCTACAGCCTCGCGCGGAAGGTGCTGTTCGACCGCTTCGTGGCGGCCGATACGCCTGACCTCCTCGGCGGAGACTCCGTCGGCGAGGCGCTCCTGAAGGTGCACCGCTCCTACCTCGACGCCATCCAGGCGCTGATCGCGGAGGACCTCGCGACGGGCTTCTCGCACGTCACCGGCGGCGGCATCGAGGGCAACACGCGGCGCATCCTCCCCGACGGGCTGGCGCTCGATGTGGACTACGACTCGTGGCACCGTCCGGGCCTGTTCGAGCTGATCCAGGAGGTCGGCGAGGTGCCGGAGGAGGACATGCGGCGGACCTTCAACCTCGGCGTCGGCTTGGTGGCCGTGGTGCCGGAGGAGAAGAAGGGCCGCGCGCTGACGGTCCTCGGGGCGCTCGGGGAGCCGGCGTTCGTGATCGGCCGCGTGGTGGAGGCCTAGCGCCGCGCGCTGGCGGACCGATTGGACCGCGGACGTGGGACGACGGACCACCGCCAGCGGGGCGGGCGCGGAGCGGTTTGCTTCCCGGAACCCGGAACCCGGAACCCGGAACCCGGAACCCGGAACCCGGAACCCGGAACCTACCCGACCGGGACGTACTCGCCGACGGTCAGCCGGTCGTCGTCCGCGAGGGCGGCGGCGGCGGCCTGCACGTCCTCGCGCGAGACGGCCTCGATCCGCTCGCGGTAGTGCGAGAACAGCGTCCAGTCGCCCACGGCGATGGCCTCGTTGAGCTGCGAGATGATGGCCTGGGGACCGTCGCGCCCGTACGCCTCGTCCGCGATGACCTGCCGGCGCGCGCGCGCGAGTTCTGCCTCGGTGATGCCGTCCTCCGCGATGGCGCGGAGCGTGGCCTTCAGTTCCTCCTCCACCGTCGCCGCCTCCACGTCCGGCGCGAGGGCGCCGTAAAGCATGAACAGGCCCGGATCGCGGAGGCGGGGGTAGTAGGCGAAGGCGCTCGTGGTGAGCCCGCGGTCGGTGAGCTGGCGGAAGAGGCGGGAGGACTTGCCCGCGGTCATGACCTGCACGAGGACGTCCAGCGCGTCCGAGGTCTCGCTGAGCCCGGCGGGCGCTTTGTAGGCGAGGAGGACGGCGCCGAGTTCGCCGGCCATCTTGACCGTCGTGCGGCGGGTGCCGCGCTGCTCCGGCTCGCGCGTAACCGCGTCGTTCGCGTCTCGGTGGACGAGGGGGGCGGGGGCGTCTTCTGATTCCTCCGGCCCGGCGGGAATGGAGCCGAACTGCTCGTCCAGAAGGTCCAGCACGGTCTGGCGGTCGAACTTGCCCGCGACGCTGGCGGTGGCGCGCGACGGCCAGTAGTACGTGTCGTAGAAGTGCCGGAGGCCGTCCGCCGTCACCGTCTCCACATCGCTCCGCCAGCCGATCACGGGGTGGCCGTACGGGTGCGCCTGAAAGGCCGTGGAATAGACGGCGTGGAGCAGCTTCCGCAGGGGCTCGTTCTCCCCCCGGTCCAACTCGTTGAGCACGACGGTCCGCTCGCTCGCGAGGTCCTCGTCGCGCACGCGGGCGCCCCGCATCCGGTCCGCTTCTACTTCCACGGCGAGGTGGAGCTGATCCTCCGGGAGGACCGCGAAGTAGTTCGTGCGGTCGTACCAGGTGGTGGCGTTGATGGAGCCGCCGACGCTCTGGAGCACCTGGAAGACGCTCGTCCCGAGGTCGCGGTTGAAGCGCTCGGAGCCCTTGAACATGAGGTGCTCCAGGAGGTGCGTCGCGCCGGTGAGGCCCGCGCCCTCGTTGCGGGAGCCCACGCGGTAGGTCACCTGGAAGGCGGCGACGGGCGGGGCCGCCTCGCCGGCGGGGTCGGGGAGGAGGAGCGCGGTGAGGCCGTTGGCGCGGTGGCGGTAGGCCTCGACGCCGCCCTCGGCGCGTTCGAACGCGAAGGCGGGGTGGTCGGTGATCTCGGGCATGGGCACGGTCGGGAGGCCGCACGATACCGCCGCGAGCCGCCCGGGGTTCGCCCGCCCCGCTGGCGGTGGTCCTGAGAGGGAGCCCGCCAGCCGTCGTCTCGCCCACGCCGGCCGCCAGCGCGCGGCGCGACCGAAGTTCACCGACGCGCCTTCACCGCCGCCTCATCTTCCCCGTTCTCCCGCACCCTGCAGTTCTCCGCTATGATCCGCGTCGGCATCTTGGGCGCCACGGGCGCCGTCGGTCAGACCTTCGTCCGCTTGCTGGACGGGCACCCCACCTTCGAGGTGGCCGCGCTGGCGGCCTCCGAGCGGAGCGCGGGCAAGCCCTACCGCGAGGCCTGCAACTGGACGCAGGACCACCCCATGCCCGAGGCCGTCCGCGACCTCACGGTCCTCGCCTGCGAGCCGGGCGCGATGGACGTGGACCTCGTGTTCTCCGGCCTGGACGCCTCCGTTGCGGGCGACGTGGAGAAGGCGTTCGCGCGGGCCGGCGTGCCGGTCGTCTCGAACGCGCGCAACCATCGGATGGACCCGGACGTGCCGCTGCTCGTCCCGGAGATCAACCCGGACCACCTCGCGCTCGTCCACCGGCAGGACTGGGGCGCCGAGGGCGGGTTCATCGTGACCAACCCGAACTGCTCCACCGTGGGCCTCGTCGTGGCGCTGAAGCCGCTGCACGACGCCTTCGGCGTGGAGGCCGCGCACGTCGTCACGATGCAGGCGCTGAGCGGGGCGGGCTACCCGGGCGTGCCCTCGCTGGACGCGCTCGGCAACGTGGTCCCGCACATCGGGGGCGAGGAGGACAAGCTGGCGACGGAGCCGCGCAAGATCCTCGGGACGCTGTCGGACGGCGCCATCGCGCCGGCGGAGGTCACCATCTCCGCGCAGTGCAACCGCGTGCCGGTCATCGACGGGCACACGGAGTGCGTCTCCGTGCGGCTGGCGGGCGCGCCGAGCGCGGCCGAGGTGGAGCGGGTGCTCCGCGAGTGGCAGAGCCCGCTCGCGGGCCGCGACCTCCCGACCGCCCCGGAGCGTCCGCTCGTCGTGGTGGACGGGACCGGGCCGCAGCCGCGGCGGCACGTGCACCTCGGCGGCGGGATGACCGTCACGGTGGGGCAGATCCAGGACTGCCCCGTGCTCGGGGTCAAGTTCGTGGTCCTCAGCCACAACACGGTCCGCGGCGCGGCCGGCGGCGCCCTCCTCAACGCCGAACTCCTCGTGGCCGACGGGCTCGTCCGCCAGCGGGCGGCGGCGTGACGCCCCCGGTCATCAGAAAGGCCACGCGGGCAGACCGCGACGGCGCGCTCGCGCTCTGGCGCCTGCTCCAGCAGGAGCACGAGGCGCAGGACGACCGCTACCGGATCTCGGAGGACGCGGAGGCGCGATGGGCCACGGACTTCCGGACGTGGACGCGCGCCCACACCTCCGCTGTCTGGGTGGCGGAGGCGGACGACCAGCTGGCGGGCCTGCTCACCGCGCACCTCGCGGAGCCCGCCCCGATGTACAGCGGCCCCTCGTTCGTCTTCGTGGGCGACATCGTCGTGGCGCCAGCGTGGCGCGGTGCGGGGCTGGGGCGGCGGTTGCTGGAGGCCGCGCGCGAGTGGGCGCGGCAGGTCGGCGCGGGGGAGATCCGGGCGGGCGTCCTCGCGACGAACCCGGCGGGCCGGGCGTTCTGGGAGCGGCAGGGCGCGACGGATTTCTCGGTCACCGTCGCGATCCCGCTTGAAGGCGCGGGCGGTCCCGCCGATACCCGGAGGTAACGCCGGGCGGGTGGCCCGGTCCCCGTGCCATGTCCGACCGTTCCGTCCAGTACGTCTCCACCGAGGCCGGCGAAGTCACCGCCGTGCTCGTGCCCATCGAGCTGTGGCGCGAGATCGGGGTCAAGCTGGCGACGAGCCCGCCGGCGCCCTCGCACCCGCTCCTGCTCGGGAAGATGCGCGAACGGCTGCTGAAATCACGCAAGCGCGCGGGCGGCACCTCGCTGGACGACGTGCTCCGCCAGTTCGGGCTCGACCGCCAGACCTGATGCGCGTCGTCCGCCTCGACCCCGACGCCGTGCGCGATCTCGCGTGGTGGCGCGGCCGCGATCCCGCCAGCGCGCAGCGGATCGTGGACCTCATCACCGCCACGCAGCACCGCCCGTTCGACGGCCCCGGACAGCCGGAGCCGCTCCTCGGCCAGCTCAAAGGCCTCTGGTCCCGCCGCATCGATGCGGAGCACTACCTCGTGTACGACGTGAGCGCCGACGGTATCCGTGTGCTCGCCTGCCGCTACGAACGGGAGTAGCGCCACGCGCTGGCGGCGGCTCGGAGCGAGACGAACGCCCGCCCATCCCGACCGCCAGCCGGGTGGTGGTTACGCCGGTCCGTTGCCGCCGACGCGGCGCGCGAAGGCCCACGCGGCCTCCACCATCTCCGGCGGCACGTCCGAGGCGACGCGCCCCTCGCCGATCCCGTCGATCACGACGAAGCGGAGGCCCCCGGCATCGCGCTTTTTGTCGGCGCCCATCGCGGTCTGGAGGGCGTCCGCCGCGAGGCCGTCCAGCGTGGTGCCGATGCCGAGCTGGCGGACCAAGCCGTCGGCGCTGGAGAACGGGGAGGGAAGCGCGAGGTCTGGGGAGCGCGTCTCGCCCGCGGCGAGGGAGGCCGAGAGGTGGAGCGCGGCCCGCATCCCCACGGCGACGGCCTCGCCGTGGAGCACCCGCCCGTAGCCCGCCACCTTCTCGATGGCGTGCCCGAACGTGTGCCCGAAGTTGAGGAGCGCCCGCCGCCCGGCCTCGTGCTCGTCGGCGGCAACGATCGTGGCTTTGACGTTTGCGGCGTCGCGCAGGAGCGCGGG
Source organism: Bacteroidota bacterium (assembly GCA_012960515.1). GTDB lineage: Bacteria > Bacteroidota > Rhodothermia > Rhodothermales > Rubricoccaceae > Rubricoccus. The sequence goes on from DUBD01000029.1 coordinate 20,696, forward strand.
GGCGGTCGCCTCGTCGATCGCGAGGAGCGCGGGCAGGTCGGCGCTCAGGCGCGAGGCGAGCGGGCGGTCCGCGACGAGCGCGTGCTTGACGACCTCGGCGCAGCCAGCGCGGACCTCGGCCTCCGGGAGCGTCCGCAGCGCCCGCCAGTCGGCGAGCACGAGTCGCGGCGGGTAGAACGCGCCGACGAGGTTCTTGCCGCGCGGGTGGTTGACGCCGGTCTTGCCGCCGAGCGCGCTGTCCACCTGCGAGACGACCGTCGTGGGGAGGTGGACGAGCGGGAGGCCGCGGAGGAGCGTCGCGGCGGCGAACCCCGCGAGGTCGCCGACGACGCCGCCGCCGAGGGCGAACACGGGCGTCTCGCGCGTGACGCCGAGCGAGAGCGCCCAGTCCAGCACGAGCCGGTACGCGTCGAGCGACTTGGACGTCTCGCCGTGCGGCACGATAAGCGGGAACGGCTCCCAGCCCGCCGCTTCCAACGCCTCGCTGACCTCGTCGAGGTAGAGCGCGGCGACGTGGTCGTCGGTGACGAGGAGGCAGCGGCCCGGCTCCAGACCGACGCGCCGGGCGAGGGCGGGGGCCTCCGCCAGCGGGGCGAAGTGGACGCCGTAGGCGCGGCCGCCGGCGGTGGGGATGCGGAGGGGGCGGAGATCGGACACGTCCCAAGCTACCCGACCTGCGGACTCGCTGACGGACCTGCCCTGCGCTCGCTCGCGAGCACCGCCAGCGGTCAGCGCTGGCAGGCGGGGCAGAGGTACGTCGCCCGCTCGTACGGCGGCAGCCGCACCAGCTCGATCGGCGTCCCGCAGACGTGGCAGGGTTTGTTCTTCCGCTGGTAGACCCATCGCGTGTGGCCCTCGTCCCACATCTCGCGCGGCGTGGTCTCGGTGCGGCCGTAGCGCGTGGTGCCGTCCCACATCATCGGGATGGTGGCGTCCCAGAGCGCGTCCAACTCGGCCTCCGTGACCGAGGCGGCGGGGCGCCGCGGGTCCACCCGCGCGAGGAAGAGCCCCTCGCTCGCGTAGATGTTGCCGATGCCGGCCACGACGCGCTGATCCAGCAGGACGGGCTTGATCGGGTCCTCGCCGCGCTGGCGGATGCGGTGGACGGCCTCGGCACGGTCGAAGTCCGGGGAACCCTCGCCGCCGGCCATGATGTCCGGGCCGAGACGATTGAGGCGTTCGTGCGCCGCGAGTTCGTCGGGCGTGAGGAGTTCGACGGTCGGGCCGTGGTAGAAGACGGCCTCGTGGTCCGCGGTGTCCAGCCGGAGGCGGACGTGCTTCGGCTCTTTGCGGAGCTCCATCGGGCGCTCGCCGACCTGCCAGGAGCCGTACTGCGCGCCGTGGCAGTGGAGCGTCTCGCCGCCGGAGAGCGGAAGCAGCAGGTGCTTGCCGTGCGTGCGCGGGGGCAGGAGGCGCTGCCCCACGAGCGTCTGCGGGCGCTCGCCCCAGCGCTTCGGCATCTGGACGTGCACCAACGGCTCGCCGACGAGCGGCGCCAGCCGGCGGGCCCAGCGGATCACGGCGTGTCCCTCGGCCATCAATCCACGTAGCGGCCCGCGTTGCCGCGGTCCACGGTCTGCACGCGGTCGGCGTCGCGGACGCCGGTGAGGAGGCAGGCCTCCAACTCCTCGCCGTCGGCGGGGCCGTGGAGGACGGAGATATCGCCGGTGGACTCCATGACCACGGCGCGCACCTCGTCGATGCGGATGACGTTGGCCTCGCGCAGCTTGGCCCAGATGTCGTTTTCTGTGACCTGCGCCTTCCGCATGTTCGCGCGGATCATCCCGTCCCGCGTCATGAGCACGAGGGGGTCGTTGTCCACGAGGTGCTCGAACCAGCCGAGCCGTTTCCGAATGGCGGCGACGCCGATCTGGATCGCGTAGATCGCTGTGAGGGCGGCAATGGCCTGGAGCAGCGGGGGGCTGTCCGTGAGCACCGCGCTCGCGATCACGGAGCCGATGGCCACGGTCATCGCGAAGTCGAAGCTGGACATCTTCGAGAAGCTCCGCAGTCCGCTCACGCGGGTGAGCACGACGAGCGCGAGGTAGATGCCGAGCGCCGAGAGAGCGACGCCGCCGATGGCAGTCCAGGAGGTGACGAGCCAGGAGGCCATAGAGGGAGGGGGGTGATGGGCTGGCGGTGCGTCTCGCCGAGAGCAGCCGCCAGCGGGAAAGGGCTAGACGTGGGCGTCTAGACGTGGGCGTCCGGGGGGAAGCCGAGGGCGTCCAGGACGCGGTTGAAGACGTCGGGAGGGAGGTGGCCGCCGGAGGCCTGGTCGTGGCCGTGGCCCCAGCGCCCGTTCCACCCCGGCGTGTCGATGGACTGGTACAGCTCAGGCAGGCGGACGTCCTCGCGCGCGGACCGCGTGGAGAACGCCACGATGCCGTCCAGGTAGCCGGTGTTGGCGCAGATCACGGGGTACGTCGGGAGGCGCCCGCGCCACTGCTGCGCGATGAGCGGGTGGATCTGGCAGGCGGAGTCTACCCGGACGAGCGCGAAGCGGAGGTCGTCTGGCGCGAGGCCCTCCGGCACGTCCGGGTCGTGCTCGGAGAAGACGGGGGCGGCTTTGCGGCCCTCGGCCATCGCGCGGTTGACCTCTTTTCGGGCGGCGTGGAGCGGATCGGCGTCCGGGTGCTCGGCGAGCGGCTTCGGGCCGTCGGCGGAGAGGAGGAGGTCGAGCGCGGCGGGGGCCTGGAACGTGCTCGCGCGGCGGGCGGCGTTGACGAGCACGGTCGCCTCCTTGAGCCACTTCGCGGTGTGGCGGCGCTTGGCGTCGGCCATGAGCGGCCACGGGGCGTTCTCCCCGAGGTCTGAGATCACGCCGATCGCGGCGATCCAGTCCAGTTCGCGCAACTCGTCCACGTCCGGCGCGGCGGCTTCCAGCAGGCCGTAGGCGAGCCACGCGCTGCACGGGATGGGCTCCCAGTCGTACGCGCTGATCACGAAGGCATCGTCGGGCGCGCCGCTCGGGCGGTGGTGATCCACGTAGAGCGTCGGGACGCCCCCGGCCTCCAGCGTGCCGCGCGTGTTCACGCCGAGGTCCGTCACGATCAAGCTCGCGGGCTCCAGCGCCGCCAGCCGCTGGCGGGCGTCGTCGGAGAAGGCGGACTCGTCGCGGCCGGAGGGGACGACGACGACCTCGGTGAAGCCGAGGAGCGGGAGCGCGCGGCCGAAGAGGGCGCCGGCCGCCAGCCCGTCGGCATCGAAGTGACAGAAGACGACGCAGCGCCCGTCGCGCGGGGCGGCGTCCAGCCAGAGCTTGAGGGTGTGGACGGCTTCGGGGAAGGCGTCGGCGAGCGGGATCATGGGCCGGTGGGGAAGGGCCGGAGAGGACGGGAGGGCGCTCGGATGGCGGACGGCCTCGGCGAGCGCGACCGCCAGCCGAGCGGGAGGTCGCGCGTCATGCGGGCTGGAACTGGCTCTCGTAGATCGCGCGGACGGTCTCCACGGTGTCGATCTCGGCGGCGGGCTTGTCCGGGCGGAGGCGGACGATCCGCGGGAAGCGGAGCGCGAACCCGCTCTTGTGCCGCTTGGACTCCTGGACCGCGTCGAACGTGACCTCGATGACGACCTCCGGGTCCACGACCCGCACGCGGCCGTGTGCGAACTGCTGGCGCGTGTGCGCCTTGAACCACGCCGTCAGCTCCGCCAGCTCGGCGTCCGTGAGCCCGGAGTACGCCTTGCCCACGTTGACGAGGTCGCCGTCCTCGCGCCGGACCGCGAAGGTGAAGTCGCTCAGGTACTTGCGGCGTCCGCCGCTGCCCACCTCCACGCTCGTCACCACGACGTCGAGGGTTGCGAGCGCGCGCTTGATCTTGAGCCACTCGCGGCCGCGGCGACCCGGGCGGTAGGGGGCGTCCAGCCGCTTGACCATCAGCCCCTCGTTGCCGCGCTGGCGGGCGGCGCCGAACATCGCGTCCAGCCGGTCCACGTCGCCCACGATCTGGACGCGGGAGCGATAGAGCGGCGGCGCGAAGTTCAGCGCGTCCAGGCGCGACTGGCGGTCGGCGTAGGCGGCGTCGAGCAAGAGGCCGCCGTCCGCGAGGATCGCGTCGTAGGCGACGAAGCCGACGGGGTGCGCCTCCAGCACGTCGCGCGGCGGCTTCTTTCGCCCGAGGCGTTTCTGGAGGCTCGCGAAGGGGGCGGCGCGGAGCGGTTCGCTCTCGGTCGGGAGGTGGTCCGGGTCCAGCGGGACGATCTCGCCGTCCAGCACGAGCCCGCCGGGCACGGCCTCCGCCAGCGCGCCGAGCGCAGGCACGAGGTCCGGGAACTGGCCGGTGACCTCGTCCAGTGTCCGCGAGAAGAGCGCGACGCGGGCACCCGCGTATTCGGTCCCGTGGAGGTCTGCGTCGCCGGGGTCCGGCGCGATGTGCGCCTGCGCGCGGATGCCGTCGAACTTGTCCTCCACCGCGAACCGCTCGGGCATGAGCCGCGCCACTTCGGGCGCGGGGTCGTCACCGGGCGACGCCTCAGCGGGTGTCGCGAGCATGAACGTGATGGGATGGAACAGCGCGAATCGCGCCTCCTCCAGCCGGTCCTCCCGGGCGAGGACGGCCGTTTCGCCGAGGTCCCCCGTGAGCATGTGCGCGCGGCGGACCGCCCCTGCCTCGCGCTCAAACGTCCGCGCGAGAGCAGATTCCACGCCGCCCTGCAGCAGCCCGATCCGCGTCTCGCCGGTCAACAGCTTGACCACAAACCGGGCCTCCTGCGGCGCGAGGCGGGTGAGCAGGTCCGTCAGCTTCGCGGTCTTGGCCTTCGCCCCGCGCGTCTCCGCGAGATCGGCGAAGAACGCTTCGGCATCGGCGAGCGAGAACTCGCTCACGCTCACGGCGTCCGCCAGCGCCTCGGCGGCGAGGTCGCCGGGATCCCCGAGGGCGACGAGGCGGGCGCGGAGGTGGTCCGGCTCCGTCCCGCTGGCGGTTGCGATGGCCGAGAGCAGCGCGGCGTGCCCCACGTTGACCGTCCGCTGGTCTGCGAGCGGGAAGACGCGCCCGGCCGCCCATCGCGCGGCGCGGCGGAGGTCGTCGTCCGAGAGGTCCGCGAGGAGGGTGCCCAGGCGGTCGGCTTTGGCGTGGCGGCCGCTCTCCTCGGCGATATCGGCGAGGGTCTGCGCGAAGGCCGCGAAGGGGGCGGACTCAGGCATCGGCGGAGGCGCGGCGAGAGGGCGTGCGCTTCTTCTTTCGCACCGGCGGCAGATCCACCGTCGTGTTCTGGCAGGTGGGGCAGAAGTAGATGGGGCGCTTCTTCTCTTCGAGGTTGCCCTCGGCGTCCTCGTAGCGGCGCGTGACCTGCTTCTTCTGGCGGACCGTGTCGCCGCAGACGAGGCACGGGAGGTTGGTGCGGCGGAAGACCCAGTGGCGGAGGTTGTGCTCGCGCGCCTCGCCGTAGTGGAGGGCGGAGTTGCCCCGCATCCGCTCCACCTGCTCGGGCGGAATGGTGCGGCCACCGTGCGCGAAGGCATAGGCGGTGATCCGTGGGATCTCGCGGTTCAGGCACGCGAGGTCGCGATCCGTCAGGTCGCCCACGAGCGTCCACGGGTCCAGCCGGCAGGCGTGGAGGATCTCCGCGCGGAGGTAGTTGCCGATCCCGGCCACGACGGTCTGGTCCAGCAGCACCGCCCCGACCGTCCGCTCGTGGTGTGCGCCGGAGAGGAGGCGGTCGTGCCAAGCGTCCACGTCGAACGCCTCAGGACCGTCGTACGGCAGGGCGTCCGGCCCGAGGTGGGCGACGGGCCCGCCCTCGGCGTACGGGCTGCCGTCTAAGAGGCGGAACTTGGGCGCGGTCAGCAGCACGGCCACGGCGTCCGGCACCTCGATCCGGGCGCGCTCCCGGCGGTCGCGCGTGACCGCCAGCTCGTCGTCCGGCGCGACCACCTGCCAGCGGCCCCACATCAGGAAGTGACTCGCGAAGTGGAGCCCGCCCTCCACGTCGCCCACAAGCCATTTGCCGTGGCTCCAGACGCGCTCCACGGTGCGGCCGGGGAACGGGTTGCCGTTCGCGTCCAGCCACGCGAGGGTTTTCTTGAGCCGCGTGGAGAGCGAGACGATGGGCTTTCCCGCGAGGGCATCGTCGAGCAGGACCGCCGCGCGGCGGACTTCGGGACCTTCGGGCATGGGACGGGCGGGGGAGAGGGGCGCCTCTCCTACGGCCGCGGTCCGGCCCCGGGTCCCCCCGCCGCGCTGGCGGTCGCGCTCGCCGGGAGCCTCCGCCAGCGGGACGCTCGATGGGCTCGCTCTACTCCCGGTCGCTGAGGCGGTGGCTCAGCAGCCACTCGTAGACCTCGGGGGTGGCGTACGTCTCGGTCCAGGAGTCGTGGCCGGCGTCTGGGTAGACGGTGAAGCGGACGTTGCCGCCCGCGGCGCGGAGCCGGCTGACCATCACAGCCGAGGCGGAGAGCGGGACGACGGGGTCCATCGCGCCGTGGAACGCCCAGACCGGGACCTCGCGCGCGGCCGCCAGGCCGATGGGGTTGCCGCCGCCGCAGATGGGGACGGCCGCGGCGATCCGGTCGGGGATACGCTCGATGGCCTCCCACGTCCCGTAGCCGCCCATGCTGAGGCCCGTGAGGTACACCCGGTCTGCGTCGATGCGGTATTGCGTCATCGCGGCATCCATCGCCGCCACCACGCGCCCGACGGTCCAGCGACCGTCTGCGGGCACCTGCGGGGAGACGATCACGAACGGGAGGTCGCGGCCGGCCTCGCGCTCCTTCACGGGGCCGTGGACGTTGACCATCGCGAGGCTGTCGCCGCGCTCGCCTGCGCCGTGCAGGAAGACGAGGAGCGGCCACTCGCGGTCGGGCTCGTCGTCGTAGCCGGCGGGGAGGGAGACCGCGGCCTCGCCACTGGCGGTGTCGGTCCACCCGCCGTTGTAGGGGAGCGTCTGGGCGTGGGCGGAGGCGATGAGGAGCACGGCGAGGGAGAGAAGGCGCACGGCGCTAGAGCGAAGGACGTGTGAAGCTAGCGCGGGGTGCTTGCTCCTGACGCAGCGGGAGGTCCGTACCCTCGCGGCATGGACGATCCCCTTCCCATCGGCGAGCTGGCGGCCCGGACCGGGCTGACCGTTCGCGCGCTCCATCACTACGAAGATCTCGGGCTGCTGTCGCCCACGCGCACGGTCGCGGGGCACCGCCGCTACGGGCCGCGCGAGGTGGAGCGCGTGCAGCAGATCCGCTCGCTCCAGACGCTCGGCGTGTCGCTCCGCGAGATCGGCACCGTGCTAGAGGCGCCGGACTTCGATCCGGCCGCGCTCGTGGCCCGCCAGCGCGCGGCGCTCGCGGCCGAGCAGGCCCGGCTCTCGGATCTCCTGGGGCGCCTCGACGCGCTCGAACGCCTCCTCCGGCAGCGGGCCCAGACCGGCACGCCGATTCCCCCCACCGATTTTCTCCAGACCCTCCGCGCCATGCAAGACATCGAGCAGCACTACTCCCCCGATCAGCTCGCCCAACTCGCCGACCGCCGACGCCAGCTCGGCGAAGAGACCATCCGCGCCGTAGAGGCGGAGTGGCCCCGCCTCTTCGAGCAGGTGGGCCAAGCGATGGACGCCGGGGCGGATCCCGCCTCGCCCGAAGCCCGCGCCCTCATCGACCGGTGGGACGAACTCGTGGCGATGTTTACGAACCACGACCCCGGCATCACACAGTCCCTCGGGAACGTGTGGAAGCAGAGCGGGGGCAGCGCCTCGCAGATGGCCGGGCTGGACCCCGACCGCATGCGCGAGCTGTTCGCCTACGCCCAGAGAGTCCGCGACGCGCGCGGTTGATGCGCGGCTCCGTCCGGGGAGCACTCGCCGCGCTGGCGGTGCTTCCCGGCGCGGCCACGCCCCACTCGCACCGCGGTGGACGCGAGCGCTACGCCGCCCGCCGCCAGTCGCTGGCGGGGCGGGCGAGGTCCAGCAGGCGGTCTGCCTGCGCCTCCGAGATCTCCGGCGGGGTGCGGGTGTTGGGGACCGTCCCGAAGACGGCCAGCATCAGGTCCTGCGTGAGGACCGGCGGCGCGAAGAGGTCCACCGCGTAGGCCTCACACACCGCAACAGCGCCGCACGCCGCCGCGCGCTCGCGGCAGACGGCGTCCCACTCGTCCGTGTGGAGGCGGCCATGGTGGAGCGTGAGGGGGACGGGGAGCGGCGCGTTGCCGTCCACCACGAGGTTGCTCGGCAAGCGGTGGCCCCGCTGACGGTAGTCCCGGGCGGCGGCCTCGTGCGTGCCGAATGTCTCGCGTACGACGAGCGCCCCGAGCAGCCGCCAGTGTGGCGCGCGGACTTCGCCCCACCGGCCCTTCGTGGTGGTGTAGAGCACGGTGTCGCCGGGGAGGAGGCGCGGCGCGAAGTTGCGGCCCCGGCTGCTGGCGGTGATCGCGGGGCGAGGGTGCTCCAGGTCCGGCTCGCGGCGGCTCATGCCGTTGACGAACGGCGGCAGCGCGGACTTCAGCACGGCCTGCCGCCCGCCGGCCGTCTTGCACAGCGGCCACGTGGAGCAGAGGAAGAATCGGTCGCTCATGCCCCGAAGGTGCGACCTCGCGCTGCCACCGACGCGTCACTCGCCAGCACGCCTCGCGCCGCTGGCGGCGGCCGCCAGCCGAACGGGGCTACGGGTGCGTGCCGTAGGTCTCGCGGTGGAGCACGGCCGCCTGCTGCACCCACTTCTCGCGGCGCACGCGGTCCGGGAAGACGTCCAGGTGGTTCCCGATCCGCTCGATGTCCTCGTCCGTGAACCGCGCGAGGTCGTCACGCCGAGGTCCGCGAGCTGCTGCGCGAAGTCGGGACCGATGCCCGTGATCCGCTGGAGGTCGTCGTAGGTGGGGGCCTCGTCCATCGGCGGGGCGTCCGGGAGGGGCGCAGGCGCGGGGGGCGCCGGGGGCTCCGTTTCGTCGGCCACAAGGTCGTCCAGGAAGGCCGCGGCGGTGGGCCCCCCCGGAAGGGAAGAGAGCCGGGGGCCGCCGTTCGGGGCCTCGGTCGGCGCCTCGTCGTCGGCCGCGGGTTGCTCGGGCACGGCGGGGGTGGCCGCCAGCCGGTCGGGGAGGGCGGCGTGGTGCGTCGGCTCGGACTGGAGCGTGTCCACCTTCCGCTGGAGGTTGCGGACCATGCTCTGGGAGTCGGCGAGCTTCCGTTTGAGCGTCTCGTCGGTCTCGGTAGATCCGCTGGACCGCCAGATCAGCCAGCCCGTCAGCAGGCCGACGATCCAGGCGAGGATCAGGAAGACGACGATCTCGGAGAGGAGGTACTGCATGTCCGAGGGGCGGGCCTAGCGGCGGCGGAGGAGTTTGATGACGACGCGACGATTGCGCTCGCGCTCGGCGTCGCTCGTGCCGCGGGTGAGGGGCGTGGAGTCGGAGTAGGCCGCGGCCTCAATCTGCTCGAAGGGCACGCCCGCCTCCGTGAGGACGCGCTTGGCGGCCCGCGCGCGGGCGGCGCTGAGGTCGAACGCGTTCCGCTCCGAGGGGTCGGCGTGGGCCTGCAGCTCGATGACGAACTGGGGGTGCGCTTTGAGGACGGAGGCCGCGCGGCGGAGGACGTCGGCGGAGCCCTCGGTGAGGCGCGTACTGCCGGCCTCGAAGGTGGCGCTGCCCGTCCCGAGCCGCTGGCGGAGCGTCTGGGCGAGGGCGTCGGCCTCGGCGCCGCTCAGGGCAGACTGCACCTCGACGCGTCCGGGGCGGCGCGGAGCCGGTGCCGCGCTGGAGTCGGGCGCGGCCTCCGCCACGGGCGGCGTGTCGGCTGCCTCGGTGGGAGCGTCGGGCTCGGGGGCCGGGTCTGGCTCTGGCGGAACGGGCGTCCGGATCGCGAGGGCGTTGCGGACCTGCCGCGGCTCCACGACCTCCGCCAGCCGCGCGATGGTGTTGGCGCGGGCCGCCTCGGTGTCCACCTGTCCGGAGGCCACGAGCCCGCCGTCCTCGGTCACGTCCAAGCCGGGGTTCTGGACCGTTCGCAAGCGGAGAAGGGCCGCCGCCACGTCGTCGGCCCAGTCCGCCGAGGCCGTGGAGTCCACTGCCATCCCGTCGCGCACGTCCGCGCTTGGGAAGGCCTGGCGGGCCGCCGCCAGGAGCCGCTCCCGCACGGTCGTGTTGGGGACGCTGCCGTAGAGCGCGACGCCGCCGCCGCTCAACGGCCGGAGCGCGAAGGGGCCGAGTAGCTCGGTCTCCGGGAGAGGCTCGCCCGCGTCTGGCGGGACGATGCGGGCGGAGCGGGCGCCGTGGACACATCGGGCCAGGGCGTGGTGGCGGCGGGCTGCTGGGCGTTGCCGTCAGCGGCCTGCTCCGTCGATTGTTGGACCGGCATTATGGCGGCAGGCTGCGGAGGTGCGTTCGGCGCCTTCGAGGCGGCGCCGCTCCGCGGGGTCAGATATTCGGCCCGGGCGTCCTGCACGCCCGCCAGCACGGTCGCGGCGCGCTTCGCGAGAGCCGGCTCGTCTGAGGCGACGAGCAGGTCGCGGCCGTCGGCGCGGACGGAGACGGCGTCCTGCAGGCCCTGCTCCGCCAGCGTGCGGCGGGCGGCGTCTTCCAGGTCGCGCTCGATCTCTGGAACGGCGAGGGCTGCCGCCGCGACGATGAGCACGGCGAGCGCAGCGAACGACAGAAACCAGATGGCGGGGCGCGACATCAGCCCGAGCGGGGAAGGGGAGGGAGTACGGCCCCATTCAAGCGGCTGAGCGCGAAGGGGTTGAGACCGTTTGGCTGGGTAGAATGTCGCATCAGCGTGTCGCCTGGGAAGGGCGAACTCGGTGGAACGAACTGCCCGCGCCGTGGCGTACAGTGCCCATGCCGCAGCCCCCGCTCCGCGTCCTCCTCAACGCTCACGCCGGTGGCGACGCCGACCCCGTCCGCCAGTCGGTCCGCCTCCACCCGGACGCCGAACTCGTCGAAGCCGACGACCTCGTGGCGGCGGCGGCGCAGGCGGCGCGCGAGGGCGTCCCGCTCGTCGTCGCGGCGGGCGGCGACGGGACCATCCACGCCGTCGCCAACGGGCTCGTCCGCGGAGGGGACGGCGCCGAGGACCGGCCGACGCTGGGCGTCCTGCCCACCGGCACCGGCAACGACTTCGCCCGCACGCTGGCGCTTCCCCTCGGCGAGGCGTGCGCGGACCTGCTGCAACTCATCGAAACCGGAGAGCGCCGCCTGTTGGACGCCGTCCGCGTGACGACGGAGACCTCGAGCTGCATCGCGATGAACGCGTGCTCCGGCGGCTTCACGGGCCAGATCGACGAGGAGATGACGCCGGAGCTGAAGGCGACGTGGGGACCGCTGGCGTATGCCATCGGGACGGTGCGGGCGCTGCCGAACCTGGAGGACTACCACACGACCATCGCCTGGGACGACGAGGAGCCCGAAGTGGTGGAAGCGTTCAACGTGCTCGTGGCCAACGGGCGGAGCATCGGGGGGGGCACGCCCGTCGCGCCGATGGCGAACCCGGAGGACGGTCTACTGGACGTGGTGGTGGTGCGCGAGGGCGGCGCGCTGGACATCGCGCGGCTGACGGCCCGAGCCTATGCGACCAAGGACTACGTGGCGGATGACAAAGTGGTCTACCGCCGGGTACGCCGGGTGCGCGTCGCGTCTCAACCTGGGATGTGGTTCAACGTGGACGGCGAACTGCACACGAAGGAGCCCGTCACCTTTGAGGTGCTCCCGAGCGCGCTTCGGGTGGTCGTGGGACCCGAGTACTCGGCCGACGCGGAGTGACGAACGGCCGACGTCGTACCCTGATACGGCCATGCCCCGCCCGAGTCCCATGACCGAATCCGCCGCCCGCAAGCAAGCCAGGCGCGAGGCCGCGTTCTACCGCAACCTCGCGGCGTTCGTGCTGGTGAACGCCTTTCTCGTCGCGCTGAACCTGCTCACCTCGCCGGAGCACTTCTGGGCGATCTATCCCATTCTCGGGTGGGGACTGGGCGTCGTGAGCCAGGCGTTTGCGACGTTCGGGGATCGCGGCCGTGGCGGCTGGGTGGAGCGCCGCACGCAGGAGCTGATGGGCGCCGACGCCAGCGAGGACCGGCTCCGCGCTCTCCTGGACGAGACGTTGAACGAGCGCGCGCTGCCGGCTGGAGCGCCTCAAGACGTGGCCCAACTCCAGCGCCGGATCGAGCATCTGGAGGCGATCGTGACCAGCCGCGATTGGGACGAAATCCGGTCCGGCGCTGCCCCGCTGGCGGAGACGCTGGACGGCCTCGCGGACGAGGAGCCGTCCGCTGACGCGGACCGCCAGCGGAGCGCGGACGTGGAGCCGGTCGCGCGGCGCGTCCGCTAGGGGCCGACTTCGAACGCCGCCGTAGCGGCGACGACTTGCGTGCGCTCACCCTCGGGCGTGAGCGTGTGCGCGAACCGGTAGACGCCCGCGGGCACGTCCAGCGGGACCGTCACGGTCTCCGAGTCGCCGGGCCGGAAGGTTTGCAGGAGCGCGATGCAGGCGCGGTCGTTGCCGGCGGGGCTCGTGACCCAGTCGCCCTCTTCCGGGATCTGGAGGACGGCGCACCCGATGACGCCCATCTCGAAGGTGGTCTCGGAGTCGTTCGTGAGCGTGAGGCGGGCCTCGTCGCCGGGGGCGTAGCGCGTGGCGTCGGCGGTCAGCGAGAGGCCGGGCGGCGGGGCGTCGGGTAGGGGCGCGGGCGTGGAGGCGCAGCCGACGAGGACGAGAAGGGCGACAACAAAAAATGGGCGCATGGCAGGAGGGAGAGGGGGCCTCCCTAACGCTGCCATGCGCCCGAACGTGCCCGGCCGGAGCTACACGGCGACGGGCTCCGCCAGCGGGGCGGCGGCGGCGGCCGGGAGGTCCAGCATCGTCCGGAGGCCCGGGCGGCTGGCGGCCACGCGCGGCACGGCGTTGACCACGGCCGCGACGGTCGCGGTGTCGCCGAAGGTGCCGCCTTCCACGACGACCTCCATCGGCGGGTCGCCGGCGATGCTCACGCGGTCCTCGTCCGTGGCGCCGACGGCCATCGTGAGGGTGAGCGTGGCGCGGGTCTCGCCGTCCACGGTGACGGTGGCGGTCTGGTGGATGCCGGCCACGTCGCCCTCGCGGACGCTCGCGAACTCGGTCTCGTGGTCCGCGGTCGCGAGGTGCGGGCCGAAGGTCTCGGAGAACTCGGCGTCGTGCCAGCCAAGGCCGGCCGCCAGCGCGCGGGCGCTCTCGATCATCCCGATGTGGCCGAAGCCGCCGGCGGCCTCCTTCGCGCGGAACTCCGCTTCGGTGAGCCCGGCGCCCACCTTCCGCTGGAGCGGGCCGCGGCGCCGGCCGGCGTCCACGCTGCGGGAGACGTCCACGCGGTCCACGCTCGCGCAGACGCCGCTGAGCACGACCGGGAAGAGGTCCATCACGAAGCCGGGGTTGACGCCCGTGCCCACGACGGCCACGCCGCGCTGGCGGGCGGCCTCGTCGATGCGGCGGGAGAAGGCCTCGTTCCGCGCGAAGGGCCAGAACAGCTCTTCGGAGGAGGAGACGACGTGCGCGCCAGCCTCGATGCAGGTCAGCAGCTGATCCTCGATCCGGTCGAGGAACGAGATCGTGGTGTGGAGGACGACGTCCGGCTGGAGCTCGGCGAGCGCCGCCGCTGCGTCGTCGCGGACGGGAGCGCCGATGGCGCCGAGGCCGAGCACCTCACCGACATCGCGGCCCACGCGATCCGGGTCGAGGTCGAGGGCACCGACGAGCTCGAGGTCGGGGCGGGAGTGAGCGAGACGCGCGCAGGCCTGACCGATGGGGCCGAGGCCGAACTGGAGTACGCGAAGGGGCATGAACGGGGGAACGGGAATGGAGCCGGTAAGCTCCGGCCCGGTCCGCACCTGGGGCAACCGAATCTGCCCCGCCCTCCGGCCGCCCTGCGTCGGCGTGCGCCTAGTTCGCGATGATGTAGTCCACGCGGGCTCCGCGGGCGTCTACGTCCAGCTTTTTCCGGAAGCGCGCGGAGTCCCCCGGCGCCACGTCCCGCACGACGAGCCGCGCGGGCTCGCTCATCGGGAGGTTGTCGTCGTCGTAGAGCACCACGCCCACGTCTGCGGACGCGACGCGCTCGGTCGTTTCGTTGACGAGGTACCCGGAGAGCTCCGGGTACGCCGTGCCGTCGCGCACGAGCCGGAGATCGTGGACCACGACACTCCCCATCGTGGCGTCATCGCCCGCGCAGCCCAGGGGCACAACGGCGAGGAGGAGGAGCAGGGCGGCAGAGGGCAGCTTTGACATCGGAGGAGGGGGCCGGTCGTGACAACGGGCTGCCCCTCGTCTCGGTGCCCGGGGCAGCCGGAGGGCCGCCCGCGCGAGGGGAACGCACCGAAACTAGACGGCGGGCCGTGCAGGCGTGGCGAAGAGACCGTTGGCTATTCGGCGGATAGGCCCTCCACCGTGTACCCGACCTCCTCGTCCGCCATCTGCTCGTCCTGGTCGATGTAGAGCGAGGTGGGGTAGCCGAGGGTCGCGTCGTAGGTCACCTCCACACGCGCCGCGCCTGAGGCGTAGGCCTCGGCGAGGAGGTCGAACAGCGCGTCCACGGTGAGCACGCGATCCGCGGGGAGTTCGCGACCCTGGAAGCCGACGGCCGTCACCTCGCCGTCGTCCACGGCGACCTCGAAGGGGCCGCGGTAGTCCTCCGGGCAGAAGCACGAGCGCGTGAGCGTCATGCGGTAGTCGTCCAGGTCGGCCGCGGCCCAGAGCGCGCGGGCATCGTCCAGCGTCTCCGGCGCGGGGCCGGTGACCGGGGCGGTCTGGGAGCAGGCGGTGAGCAGGAGGAGCGGGAGCAGAAAGGCGCGCATGGGAAGACGGGTGGGGGAGGGTCCCTAACGCTCGTCACGCGCGTCTGGTCTCCCGGCTGGCGGTCGGCCTCGGCGAGAGGGACCGCCAGCGGGGAGGGAGGATCAGCCGAGGTCGGCGAGGTTGGCCTGGAGCGCTTCGATCTCCGCGAGGGCGTCGGCGCGCTTCTGGCGCTCCTTTTCCACGACGGCCTCGGGCGCGCGGCTGACGAAGTCGTCGTTGGCCAGCTTCTTCTCGACGCTCGCGAGGAAGCCGCGCTTCTGCTCGATCTCCTTGCGGAGCCGGTCGCGCTCGGCGTCCAGGTCGATCATGCCCGCGAGGGGGACG
>DUBD01000029.1:35762-42789 GCA_012960515.1 Bacteroidota bacterium
CCTGGTGCCGGTCCACCACCGCGACCGCGCTGGCGTCGGGCTTGGGCGCGTCCGCGGCGATGATGAGGTCGTCCACGTGCGCGAGGCGCTCCACGTAGCCGCGGACCTCTTCGAGCCGGCGGGCGGTCTCGGCAGCGTCCTCACCGCCGATGGAGACGGTCACGGCGAGCGGCTTGGAGGGCGCCACGCCGTACTGCGCGCGGATCTGGCGCACGGCGCCGACGAGGTCCTGCACGGTGGAGAACAGCGCGACGGCGTCCGCATCGCGCTCGTCTGCGGCCGGCGTGGGCCACGCCTCGGCGATGAGGGCCTCGCGCTCGTGCCGCGGCCGCTGCTTCCACCACAGCTCCTCCGTGAGGAACGGCATGAAGGGGTGCAGCAGCTTCAGCGCCTCCTCGAACACGCCGACGGCCACCGCCAGCGCGTCGGGGTCCATGGGCTGGAGCTCGCCGTCCTCACCGCGCGAGGGCTTGATGAGCTCCAGGTACCAGTCGCAGAAGTCGTTCCAGACGAAGTCGTAGACGGTCTGCGCGGCCTCGCTGATGCGGTAGGCCTCCAGGGAGGCGTCCACGCTGTCCACGGTCTCCGCGAGGCGCGTCACGATCCAGCGCTCCACGAGGGTGAGGTCCGCGAAGGCGCGCTGGCGGCGGGCGTCTGTCGTGGGCCGGCCGTCGCGGTCGGTCTCGATGAACCGGCCGAAGACGCGGCTCGCGTTCCAGACCTTGTTCGCAAAATTGCGGCCGCCCTCGAACTTGGCCGGGTCCAGCTTGATGTCCTGCCCCTGGGCGCAGAGGACGGCGAGCGTGAAGCGGACCGCGTCGGCGCCGTACTGCTCGATCATGTCGAGCGGGTCGATGCCGTTGCCCAGCGACTTCGACATCCACCGCCCCTGCTTGTCCTTGATCATGCCCGTGATGAACACGTCGCGGTAGGGCACCTCGTCGGTGAAGTGCAGCCCCGCCATGATCATCCGCGCGATCCAGAAGAAGAGGATGTCGTAGCCGGAGACGAGCACGCTCGCGGGGTAGAACGCTTGGAGCGCCGCGGCCGAGGCCATCGGGGCGCCCTCCGTCTCGGCGTCTGCGTCTGGCCACCCGAGCGTGGCGAACGGCCAGAGCCACGACGAGAACCACGTGTCCAGCACGTCCTCGTCCTGCACCATGCCCTCTTCGGGCTGGTCCACGCTCACGACGTAGTCGCGCGAGCCGTCGATCTCGCCGTTCTCGTCGGTGTGGTACCAGACGGGGATCCGGTGGCCCCACCACAGCTGGCGGCTGATGGGCCAGTCGCGGATGTCCTCCATCCAGCGGCGGTACTCGTTGGCCCAGCGCGCGGGGTGGAAGGTGACCGTCCCATCGTTGACGACGCCGAGCGCGCGCTCCGCCAGCGGGGCCATCTTGACGTACCACTGCGGCGAGAGGAGCGGCTCGATGACGGCCTTGCTCCGGTTGGAGATGGGCGTGGTGACGGTGTAGTCCTCCGTCTTGACGAGGTAGCCCTGCGCGTCCAGGTCCGCCACGATCTGGCGCTTGGCGTCCGCGCGGTCCATCCCGGCGTAAGCGCCCGCCAGCTCGTTGAGGGTGCCGTCCAGGTTCATGATGGAGAGCACCTCGATGTCGTGGCGCTTCCCGATCTCCCAGTCCACCTCGCTGTGGCCGGGCGTCACCTTCAGCGCGCCCGCGCCGAAGTCCATCTTGATGGCCTCGTCCGCGATCACCGGCACCAAGCGGTCGCCCACGGGCACGCGCACGCGCTGGCCGATGAGGTGCTGGAACCGCTCGTCCTCCGGGTGAACCGCGACGGCGGTGTCGGCTGGGATGGTCTCGGGCCGTGTCGTCGCGATGAGGAGCGACTCGTCCGTGTCCTCGCCGTTCGCGTCTACGACGGGGTAGCGGATGGTCCAGAGCGAGCCGGGGCGCTCCACGTTGTCCACCTCCTCGTTGGAGATGACGGTCTGGTTCTCGGGGTCCCAGTTGACGAGGTACTCGCCCTTGTAGACGAGGCCGTCCTCGTAGAGCCGCACGAAGACCTCCTGCACGGCGCGGCTGAAGCCCTCGTCCATGGTGAACCGCGAGTACCGCCAGTCGCACGAGTCGCCGAGGCGGCGTTTCTGCTGGAGGATGATGTCGCCGTACTCCTCGCGCCAGTCCCAGACGTGGCGGAGGAACGCCTCGCGGCCCATCTCCTTCCGGTCCTGGCCCGCCTCGCGCAACTTGCGCTCCACCACGTTCTGCGTGGCGATGCCGGCGTGGTCCTGGCCGGGGATCCAGAGCGCCTCGTAGCCCTGCATCCGCTTGAGCCGGATGAGGAGGTCCTGGACGGTGTCCTGCAGCGCGTGGCCCATGTGGAGCCGCCCGGTGACGTTGGGCGGCGGCATGGGGATCACGAACGGCTCCTTGCCGCCCTCGGTGACGGCCTCGGGGTCGGCGTGGAAGAACCCGCCGTCTTCCCAGAAGGCGTACCACTTGGCCTCGACGCTCTCCGGCGAGTAGGGGCCGTCGGCGGCCTCGGGGAGGGGCGCGGCGGGGGGCGCCTCGGGGAGCGGGGTGTCGTCTGCGGGGCGGTCGGCGCCGCCAGTCGGGAGGGAGTCGGCCATGGGGGCACGCGGGGTGAAGCGTGCGAAGCTACCGAGGCGGGCCGGGGAGGCGGGATGAAAGGCCTCGCTCGGCTGGCGGTGGCTCTCGGCGAGGGCGGCCGCCAGCGGGGCGGGGAGAGCAGGCGGGGCGCCAACTCCTGGCCGAGAACGAGAGGGGGCAAGTGTGGTCTGTGTGTGGCTTTACGAGGCGATAGGCTTGTGAGCCGACGGCTTCGGTCACAGTGGAATCTGTATGTCAGGCTGTTAGGGTTTGTCGTGTGGTGTGTCTCCGGTGGGGATTCAGTTCTCCCCCCTGGTATGGTCCCTTCGTAGGGCCGGAACACACGCATGTATCTGAAGGTCGCCGTAGGCGTCGTAGTGCTCCTGGCACTGGTCTCCACCACCACCGCGCAAGTCCCGTTCACCCCTCCGGACACGGTCCACGTCTGGTCCCTCCTCAGCGCTCACGAGGGAAGCGCTCGCGAGGCGTTCGAGGCCGCATGGCGCGGGGAGAATCGCGTGATCTCGTTCAGCCGTCCCCCAGGAACCGACTCGGTCTATACGTACACGTTCGACCGCCTCTCCCGACTGGCGGACGGTGTGGGCAGGCACATCGTGATCGAGGAAGGCGTGACGGTGACAGTCGCTGATTATGAGGGGGAAGACGCGGAGCGGGACTACACCGCCGCAAACGTGCGGGGTGTGATCTCCCTGGTCGAATGCCACGACATACGCGTGGTGATCCGCGGTCGCATCGACGCGAACGCGCGGCCTGGTCATGTACCGCTTTCTCCTCGGGGGGCTCAATGGGAGGACGGTGCAGAGGAGGGGGGAGATACGGACCTGCGGAGCCACCACGCGATCCACATCGTCGAGGGCGAGAACATCGAGGTCGTGGGAGGCGAGGTCACCAACGCATGGTTCGCCGTGTT
This sequence comes from Bacteroidota bacterium, assembly GCA_012960515.1. GTDB lineage: Bacteria > Bacteroidota > Rhodothermia > Rhodothermales > Rubricoccaceae > Rubricoccus. Next base: position 39,270 of record DUBD01000029.1, read on the forward strand.
CGCCGCTGGAACAGACGGGCTTCGGATCGAGGGGCTGCGCTTCCTCCCTGGCTCGGAGTCAGGCGCCGGCCCGCGCCGCCAGCGCGCCGATGGCACCTGGATCGGGGGCTATGCCAACGCCGCCGTCGCGCTGCGGGACGTCTCCGAGGCAACGCTTACGGACGTGTTCGCGAAGGGCAGTAGTGAGGTGGTAGACCTCAACGCGATTGGGTACCCCATCACCATGCATGGCATCGCGGGCGAGGAAATCTGGGAGGGCGTTATCGAGACGTCGGGGGCACCGGGCTACTGGATCGAGGACGTGTCGGGCGTGAACAGCCGGTCGCTGCTCAGCCTCAAGCCGTACGAAGGCCTTCAGGCGTACGGCGACGTCCACGGCGCGCTGGCGGTCTACACCGCCGATGCGCCCGCGTGGCTCGCGGACCAAGGCGTGGTCCCGTTCGAGGTCTACAGCCACGTGACGCTGGCGGACGCGCGCGTCGAGATCGGGGCGGGCGTGGACTACGTCCAGCAGGTGCTACGGCAGGCCGAGTATGCGGCCGGGCACGCGAGCGCCTCCTCCAGCGACGTGCAGTTGAGCGTCCACGCGGAGCCCGACGCTTCGTTCGCATCAGGAGAGGGCGTGGGGTCTGGAGCCGGCTGGCATCGCGAACTCGTATACCAGAACGGGGGGCACCTCCGGCTGGACTACGTCGGGCCGGTGAGAGAGGGGCAGCACCTCGTCTGGACAGAGGGTGCGGAGGGGCTGGAGGTGACCGCGGTGAACACCGTGGGGGGCGGGCCCGCTGGCACCCTCATCGGCGCCGCGACGGCGCAAGGGCGCTCAGTCCAGTACACTTTCGGCGCGGTGGAAGGCTTCGCGGACACGCTGCACGTGGACCCCTTCTCGCACCTCGACGGCCCGCTCGGCTCGACCGCCAGCGCGCACCGGCCGCACGACGCGCTGGCGGTGCAGGTGGCCGCCTATCCGGTCCAGTCTGAGGCGCTCGCGGACGGCACGCCGGTCGCGCTCTGGCGCAATCGCGGTCGGAAATCCTATGCCCACGGTGAGGGCGGGCTGCCCATCGGGAGCGGGGGCACGTATCACGAGGGGATCGGGCTGGAGTTCGGCGAAGGGGGCGGCTGGGGCTGGGGACGCTTGAAGGGCGCGGAGGCCGATTTCGGAGAGCACCGGCTGACGCTCCGGTTCCGCGTGTCGGACGCCGCGGCGGAGGGGCGGCGGCTCGTGTCGTTCGGCGGCGCCGCGCCCTACCGCATCGAAACGGTCGCGGGTGGACTTGATGTCCGGTTCTCAGATGACCCGACGGTCCACGTTCCGCTGGCGTTTATACCCGGCGCCTGGTACGTGCTCACGTTCGGCATTGAGGGGAACGAGGGGTGGGTAGAGGTCGGCCCGGAGTACGCGGTGCCGCATCGCCACGCGTTCACGCTGTCTGCCCCCCTCGCCCGCGCACGCGGCTCGATCTCCGTCGGGAGCGATCCCAACGGCGGGGCCTCCCCGGGCACGATGTGGGTCTCGCACCTGGTCATCGCGTCAGGAGAGGGGAGTCTGGAGACCGCCAGCGAGGACGCAGCCGTTTTCGTTCGTGAGGTCGCGCCCGCTCCGGCTCCCATCGCTCCGGTGGGTACCGCGGCGTCTCCGGTGTGCTTCTCATGGGCGTCCTCCGGCGCCCCCCGCTACGTGGTCCAGGCGATGGGTCCGAGCGGAGAGACGGTCGGGGTATTCCAGTCGGAGGCCGCTGAGCGGTGTCTGGGGCCGTTGGAGTCCCTGGCGGTGGGAGACTACACGTGGAGCGTCGTCGCGCTACACGAGGCTGGCGCGTCGGACGTGAGCGAGCCGCTGGCGTTCGCTGTCGGCGAGGCCGTGCCCATCGTGACGGAGCGGGAGATTAGCGGACCGGCGGGATGGCGGGTCGTCGCGGTTCCGAGCGCGGGGATGACGGTGGCGGACCTCGCGCAGAGAAGCCTGGTCGCAGGCGTGGCGGGCTACTACGAGGACGTTGAGGAGCCCACGCTGTTCACCCGCTTCGACGGCCGGGACTGGCAGCCACCCGCGGCACCGGACGAAGCCCTTCCGCTCGGCGTCGGGCTCTACTGGTACTTCCACGATGAGGACTTCACGCCGGAGGGAACCGCCAGCCACCCGAGCCGGGCGCATGAGCTTCCGCTCGTCCTCGCGACGGACGCGCCACCGAACCGCGAGGACGTGACGGTGCCACTGCACACGAATGGGACGCGGGCGAACGTGCTCGGCAACCCGTTCGGATTCCCCCTCGACCTCTCGGGGATCCGGACGTGGGAAGGGGGGCGCGACCTCGCGGGGAATGCTCGGGTGTACGTGTGGGACGCCCGGCGCCACCGATGGAAGTCCAACGAGACCGTCGTCGGACCGTGGGAGGGGTTTGCCGTCCGAGCCAAGCGCTCGGCGCAGGCGCTCACGATTCCAGCGTCGGCCCAGACGGTCCCGGCGCCGACGCGCCTCGCGGGCCCAACCCGGCAGGAGGGCGTGCCGGCTCCACGTCTCATTCTCTCGGCGATGAGTGCGGACGGAAGGCGAGAGGTCTCGGACGAAATCCGGTTCCACGAGGACCCCACGGAGGCGCCCGTGGTGAAGCTGGACCCGCTGGCGGGGCCGTTCGTCGGGATCGGGATTGCGGGACGGGAAGAGGGCGAGGCCGTCTTCCTGGAGAACGCAGCGCTCGCGGAGGGGGAGGTGGTGCTCCCGCTCGGGATCCGAGGCACTGGCATCGCGCCTCCGCTGGCGATGCAGTGGGAGGACCCGCTCCCCACAGGGTGGCGCGCGGAACTCGTCCGCCACGCCGACGGCCACCGCCAGCCGCTCGCGGTGGGGAGCGGCGCGGTGGTGGAGGCCCCGGCCGACGGCGACTGGGCGACGGGCTATGCGCTCCGTCTCTTCCGGGACAACGCGGAGACCGCCTCGCCCGATCACGTGGGAGCGCCGTGGCCGAACCCCACGCAGGATCAGGCTCACCTTCCGCTTCAACTCGAACGGGATGCTCACGTACGCGCCGAGTTGTTCGACGTGCTCGGCCGCTCCGTTGCCATTCTGCACGATGCGCCCTTGGGCGCCGGCGCCCACGTCCTCGGCGTCGACACCCGCCATCTCGCGCCGGGCACGTACACGGTCGTGGTGTCTGGAGTCGAGGCCGTGCAGGCCCGCCGGCTGACCGTCGTGGAGTAGAGGCGACGACGGTTGGCAACGATGGGGCTACGCGTGTGCGAATGATGGCGTCCGATCCCCTACATTTGGGGCGAATGATGCTCCTCCCCATGCGCGCCCTCTGCCTGTTCGCCTTCTTCGCCGCACTCCCGAGCGTTGCCCAGCCTGTTCTCGTCGCCGAGGCGGATCCCGGTCCAGACGACGGCAGCATCACCGAGCTCGTCGCGCACAAGGGCGCCGATGTCTATGTCTGCGCTACCCCGGAGGTGCATGCAGCATGCACGACATGTGAGGCTGGCCAGTACTCGGCCTTGAAAGCCTGGGACTGCACGAACTGTG
>DUBD01000030.1:0-297 GCA_012960515.1 Bacteroidota bacterium
GCCGATCACCGCTCCGCCGCGGAGGACGACGCGTTTGCCGATCCGCGTGTTCTCGCCGACGACGATGTTCCCGCTGATGTCCGCGCCGTCCGAAATCTCGGCTCCGTCGGCGATGATCGACTCATCGATCTGAGCGCAGAGGTGGTCGACCATGCGCGAGTTGGCTTCGAGCGCGTGCCACGGCTTGTCCATGTCTACGACGAAATCGTCCGCCACCTGAGCGAAGATGGCGCGTCCGTCGTCCAGCAACACCTGCATGGACCCAGCCATGTCTGCCTCGACCGGCGGCATGCCCCC
>DUBD01000030.1:356-7495 GCA_012960515.1 Bacteroidota bacterium
CGCGTAGACACCGGCCATTCGGTACGAGCCGCCTCGTGGGTGGCCCTTTACTTCGGTCAGCAGCCCGTCGGCCGTAGAGCCGCATATCCAACTGCCGGACTCCTCGTCCCCCAGGGGCGCCAGCAACGCGCCGGCCTCCATTCCACTCTCTCCGAATCCCTCCACGAACGCGCCAAGCACCGCTGTCGTCGTCACGATGTCGCCGTGCACGACCAGCACATCCTCGCCTGCGAAGCAGTCGCCATACGCCAGACGCGCGCCGACGGCGCCGACGTCCGGCCGCAGCGCGTGCTCGAGCATGGCTTCCACCCAGTCCGCCGCGAGGACCTCGGTGTCGTTGTTGAGGAGGAGGACGTACTCGCCTCGCGCGAGGCGCATCCCGAGGTTGTTGCCACCCGTGAAGCCGAGGTTCGTGGGGCTGCAGACGAGGCGGGGACGGGGGAAGTGGGCACGGAGCGTGGCGAGGTCGCTCGGGGCGGAGCCGTTGTCCACGACGAGGACTTCCACGCGGGGGTAGGTCACGCGCGCGAGGGAATCGAGCAACTCGCAGGTGACGGCGGCCTGATTCCAGTTCAGCGTGACGATGGAGACGAGGGGGGGCATGGCGGCGGCGGCTGATGCCCGGAGGATGCGGCTCCGGCTGCCGAGCCTCCTTTCCGTTTCGACGAACGCCCCCGTTCGTTCGACGAACGCCCCGCGCGCTGGCGGACCCGGTCAGCGAGCCGGTCGCTCTGGGCGTCGCCCTCCACCGAGCAGCGTTCGTGCTCCCTCTCGACCGCGGAGCCGAGGGAAGAGGAGGACGCAGCCGGCCTCCCGTTCCTTAGCGCTGCACCCGGCCGGTGCTCGTGCGCGGCAGGAAGAGCGCGGCCACCACGAGGGCCGCGGCGCCCACGGCTACGACGCCGAAGCCCAGTCGGTAGCCCGCTTCTGAGTCGGTAGCGGACGCCGCCAGCGCGGCCAGAAGCGCGGCTCCGGTGAGCTGCCCCACGCTCAGAAAGATGGTGGAGAGACCCTGCGCGACCGCTCGCTCGTCGCGCCCTGCCTCGGCGAGGAAGATGTAGCTCAGCGACGACCCGAGCACGCCCGACAGCCCGAGGCCCAGCACGACCGTCGCGGCGATGTGGAGGCCGAGCGTGGGGGCTGCGGCGATCGCCGCCATCCCGAGGACGATCAGCGCCGTCGCCGTGAGAACGACGGGGCGGACGCCCACACGGTCCAGCGTGCGGCCCGCCAGCGGGGCCCCGAGCGCGACCCCGCCCACGAGCGGCAACAGGAGGTACGATGCCGCGGACTTCTCCACGCCGAACGCCACGACCGAGTACGCCGAGAGGAGCACGAACGTGGCCTCCACCACGCCCGCGCCCACCGCCAGCACGCACGCGATCTGTACCGGGCGCCGCGCCACCAGCCCCGGCCGCAGCAGCGGAGCGGCGGCGCGGCGCTCGATCACGCCGAGCGCGAGGACGAGAACCACCGCCAGTCCGAGCGGCCCCCACACGGCCGGCCTCGCCACGCTGGCGGAAAGGCCCGACGCGTCCAGGCCGCTCAGGCCCACCACGAGCGAGACGAGCAGCGCGACCAGCGCGATAGTCCCGGCGGCGTCGAACGGCCGCGCCGTCTCCGCGCGTGACTCCGGGAGGCGCCGCGCCGCGAGCGTGTAGACGACCGCCGCCAGTGGAAGGCTCAGCGCGAACACCCACCGCCAGCTCGCGAACGCCAGCACGATCCCCGCCAGCGCCGGACCGATCAGGAACGCGACGCCGAAGACGGAGCCGAGCAGGCCCACCGCGCGACCCCGCCGCTCGGGGGGGAAGGCGTCGCCGATCACCGCCGTGGCGACGGGGAAGATGCCGCTGGCACCGAGGCCCTGCACCACGCGCCCCGCGAGCAGTACGCCGAACGACGGCGCGAGGGCGACCAGCAGCGTGCCGGCCGCGAAGACGGCTACGCACGCGAGGTACACCCGGCGCCGCCCCACGCGGTCCGCCAGCGCGGAGGTGATGGGCAGGCCCGCGAGGTTGGCGAGCACGAACGCCGTGAACGTCCACGCCACGGACCGCTCGCTCAGCGCGAACGCTTCACGCAAGGCCGGCAGCGCGGGGCCGACGACGGCGATGTCGAGCGCCGCGAGGAGGGTGCCGAGGAAGAGAACGCCGAGGAGACGCGGCGGAGCGGCCGTGGCCTCTGGCGGGCGCGTGGTCTGGGGGGACGACATGAGAGCGCTGGTCGGCGCGGCCAAGCAGGTGGGGGTGAGGAGCGCGGCCCTAGAGCGCGGCGAAGGCGGAGCGGAAGGCCTCGGCCGCCTCGGCGACGACCTCTGGCGTGTGGGCGCTCGACGTGAAGCACGCCTCGAACGGAGACGGGGGGAGGTACACGCCGCGGTCGAGCAGCAGCTTGTGGAGGCGGGCGAACGTGGCCGTGTCGCTCGTCGCAGCGCTGGCGTAGTCCGTGACCGGTTGCTCGTTGAGGAAGAACCCGAACATGGCCCCCACGGCGTCGGTCTGGACGGGGACGCCCGCGGCGTCGGCGGCGGACTGGATGGCCTCGGCCGTCTGGCGGGCCGCATCGGCGGCGAGTTGCCACGCATCCGACGACTGAGCCTCGCGCAGAAGCGCGAGCCCAGCGGCCATCGCGAGGGGGTTGCCGGAGAGCGTGCCGGCCTGGTAGACGGGGCCGTCGGGCGCCATCAGCCTCATGACCTCGGCGCGGCCGCCGTAGGCGCCCACGGGGAGCCCCCCGCCGATGACCTTGCCGAGGTTGGTCACGTCCGGCGTCACGCCGTAGAGCGCCTGCGCGCCGCCGGGGTGCACGCGGAAGCCGACCATCACCTCGTCGAACACGAGCAGGGCGCCGTGCGCCTCGGTGATCTCGCGGAGGAAGGCGAGGAAGCCCTCGCGCGGCCGGACGAGGCCCATGTTGCCCGCGATGGGCTCCACGAGGACCGCCGCGATGTGCTCGCCCTCGCGCTCGAACAGCTCGCGCACGGTGGCCTCGTCATTGAACGGGACGACCAGCGTGTCGGCGGTGACGGCGGCGGGGACACCCGGCGAGTCGGGCAGGCCCAACGTGGCGACGCCACTGCCGGCCTTCGCGAGCAGCAGGTCCGCGTGGCCGTGGTAGTGGCCGTCGAACTTGACCACCTTGTCGCGGCCGGTGTAGGCACGCGCGGCGCGGACGGCGCTCATCGCGCCCTCGGTCCCGGAGTTGACGAACCGGAGCCGCTCCATGCTGGGGTAGATCCCCTGGATGGTCTCGGCGAGGTCCACCTCCAGCGGGCTCGGCGCGCCGTAGCTGCTGCCCTTCGCGGCCTGCTCCGCGACCGCTCGCGTGACGGCCTCGGGCGCGTGCCCGAGGAGGAGCGGGCCGAACGAGAGCACGTAGTCGATGTAGCGGTTGCCGTCCACGTCGACGAGGTACGGCCCTTCGCCACGCTCGATGAACCGCGGCACGCCGCCGACGGACTTGAACGCGCGGACGGGCGAGGAGACGCCGCCGGGCATGAGGTGCTGCGCCTCGGAGAAGAGCGCTTCGGAGCGGGTGGTGGAGAGCTCGGTCATGTGGTCGGAATCAGAGATAGAAGCTGGTCGGCGGCCTCGTGCGCCTGTGCGATCACGTCGGGGAGGCCGACGCCGCGGAGGGAGGCGCCGGCGAGCGCGAGGCCGGGGTGGCGCGCGAGCGCGGCGTCGAGCGCCGCCAGTCGGCCGGGGTGGCCGAGCGTGTAGCGCGGCTGGACGCGCGTCCAGCGCTGCACGGCCGTCCAGGCGGGATCGGGGATCGGCCCGAGCCGCTGGCGGAGGTGGTCGAGCGCGGCGGAGCGGGCCTCTGGATCGGTGGAGGCCGCGGCGAACGAGGGGCGGAGAAAGACGCGGAAGAGGTCGTGCCCGGGGGGCGCGGTCCCCGGGTGCTTGCGCGAGAGGACGGTCACCGCCTGCGCCGGCCCGCCCTCGCGCCTGGGGACGAGCCAGCCCGAGGCGTCAGGCACGTCCAGCCCATCGCTCGCGAGGCCGACGATGACGGCGGTCGCGCTGCCCATCGGGATCTCGGCCAGCGGCTCCGCCAGCGCGGCGTCCAGCGGCGCGAGCACGCGGGCCGCGGCGGCCGCGGGGAGGGCAACGAGGAGGGCCTCGGCGGTCCGCACCGAGCCATCGGCGAGGACGGTGCGGAACCCGGCGCCGTCGTGCCCGACGCGCTCGACCGCCGCCTCGATCTCCACGGTCGCGCCCGACTGGCGGACGGCCTCCGCCAGCGCATCGGTCAGCACCTGCATCCCGCCGACGGGGCGGGCGAAGGGGGCTCGTCCTGTCGTGAGGCCCGGCGGCCTGGGCGTGCCCCTCAGGCGGAGGAGGCCGCCTTCGCGCTCGCGTGCGTGCAGGTGCGGGAGGGTGGACCGGAGCGAGATCGGGCCGTCGTCGGCGCCGTACAGGCCGCCGAGGAGCGGCTCGACGAGGTCGTCCCAGGCGCCGCGGCCGAAGCGGCGGACGGCGAACGCCTCCAGGCTCTCGTCGTCGCCAGAGGCACGGGCGGGCACGAGGGGTTCGAGCGCGGCGCGGAGCTTGGCGCGGAGCCCCATCGCAGGGGTGGTCACGAGCGGCCACAGGCGGCCCGGCACGAGCCCGGTCAGGCCGGCTGGGAGCGGGTGGAGCCGCTCGTTCCGCTGGATCATGGCGCCCGTCCGAGGCGTCGTGGTCTCTACGCCGAGCGCCTCCGCCAGCCGCGCCGCCGCGGGCTTGCGCACGAGGAACACGTCGGGTCCCACGTCGGCCTCGAAGCCGCCGTGGCGGAGCGTCCTGACGACGCCACCGAGCCGGCCGGACGCTTCGAGCAGGCGCACGCTCGCGCCGGCCGCACCCAGCCGCCGCGCCGCCGCCAGCCCGGCGACGCCGCCGCCGAGGACGAGTACGTCGGTGCGGTCGGTCACGGTGCGCTGGCGGAAGGGGCTACGCGGTCGCGCTGGCGTCGAGGGTGCCCGCGGGCATCGGCATCGTGGGCTCGCCGGCGGAGGCGGGGCGCACGTCGGACTCGGTCCAGCCGGCCTCCGCGGCCTGGCCCTCCACGAGCTCCGCGAGCAGGCGCGTGAACCGGGCGTCGTCGTTGAGCGAGGGCGGGCGGACGAGCGTCACGCCCATCTCCTTCGCCGCGGCCTGCGCCTCGATGTCGATGTCGTAGAGGATCTCCACGTGGTCGCTCACGAAGCCGATGGCGAGGCTCACCACCTTGTCTACGCCGCGCTCCCGGTGGAGCGCCGGGATGTGATCTTCGAGCTGAGGGCCGAGCCACGGCTCCGGGCTGCGGCCCTCGGACTGGTAGCTCCAGCTCCACTGGTCCTCGCGGAGCCCGGCGCGCTCGGCGATGAGGCGGGCCGTGGTCCAGAGCTGGTCCTGGTACGGGTCGCCCATCGTCACCACGCGGACCGGGAGGCTGTGTGCGCTGAGGACCACGTGGACGTCGTCGCGTTCGTCCTCGGGGAACTCGGCGATGGCCTCGCGGACGCGGTCTGCGAACGCTTCGATGAGCAGGTCGGCGTCGAAGTACGCGTCCACGTACGAGAACTCGATGTCGCCGCGGTAGAGGTCCAGCCCGGCCTTCACCTTCTGCTGGTACTTCGCGATGGACATCGACGAGAAGTGCGGCGCGAGCACGATCGCGACCGCCCGCTCGATGCCGTCGTCGATCATCTGGCCGACGGTCTCCTCGATCCACGGCGCCCAGTGGCGCATGCCGAGGTAGGCCTTGAACCGCGCGGGCTCGCCGGGCGGGTTGAGCGCCGCCATCGCGCCGTCGATCTGGGCCTGGGTCAGCCCCATGATGGGGGACTTGCCGCCGATCTGGCGGTAGTTGTTGGTGATCTCGTCCAGCACGGCGGTCGTCGTCGGGCGGCCGTGGCGGATGTCGGAGAGGTAACCGGCGATCTCGTCCAGCGACTCGGGGCCGCCGTACGCCATGAAGAGGACGCCGATGGGCTTCGTCTGGTCGGGCATGGGTCTGGAACGTTCGGCTGGCGGCGGCCGCCAGCGGGGCGGGGCTAGGCGGAGCGGCTCGTCCGCTCGCGGACGTAGTCGGTGAGGCGCGCGACGGCGTCGGGCGGGGTGGCGGGCACCAGGCCGTGGCCGGTGTTGAACACGTGGCCCGTCTCGGGTGCCTCGTCGAGGACGCGGTCGGCCTGGGCCTTGAGCTCGCGCCAGGGCGCCTGGAGGAGGTACGGGTCGAGGTTGCCCTGCAGCGGCCGGCTGTCGCCGATCCGCTCGCGAGCCTCCCGCAGCGAGGGCCCGGAGTCCACGCCGATGGCGTCGCCGCCAGCCGCGGCGATGGCGTCGAGGTGGCCGGCGGTGCCCGTGGAGAAATGGATGACCGGGAGGCCGGTCTTCTGCGCGATGGCGATGAGCTTGGCGCTGTAGGGCGCCACATAGCGCTCGTAGTCGTAGCGCGAGAGGACGCCGGCCCACGAGTCGAACACCTGGAGAGCGTCGGCGCCGGCCTTGGCCTGCTCACCCAGGAAGCTGCCGGCGACGGTCACCATCTTGTCCATGAGGCGGCGCCACGCGGCGGGCTCCTGGTACATGAACCGGCGCGTGAGCTCGTACTTCTTCGAGCCGCCGCCCTCGATGGCGTAGGCCGAGAGCGTGAACGGGCACCCCGCGAAGCCGATCACCGGCACGCGGTCGCCGAGCTCCTGCTTGACCAGCCGGATGGCCTCGGGCGTGAACGGCATCGTCTCGCCGGCCGGCGGCGTCGCGAGCAGGTCCACCTGCTTGGTGGAGCGGATCGGGTTGTCGATCACCGGCCCGACGCCCTTCTCGAAGTGGAGGTCCAGCCCCATCGTCTGGAGCGGGGGCAGGAGGTCGGAGTAGATGACGGCGGCGTCGAGGTCGAACCGGCGAATGGGCTGGAGCGTGATCTCGGCGGCGATCTCGGGCGTCTTCACCATCGTGAGGAAGTCGAGCTTCTTACGGACGGCGCGGTACTCGGGCAGGTAGCGCCCGGCCTGGCGCATCAGCCACATGGGTGGCGGGGTCAGCGCCGAGCCCTTGAGAACCTCAAGGAACCTTAGCGGGTGGGCGACGGTAGCGGTGGGGGCAGCGGACTCGTGCATTCGGGCTCTTAGATTGAAAAATTGAATCTTAGACTCTTGTTGTTTCTTA
>DUBD01000031.1 GCA_012960515.1 Bacteroidota bacterium
CCTCGGCCGCGGAGGTCGAGAAGCTCGCGACCGGCTCCGGATCCGGGCGCGTCGAACGCTAAGCCCATGCGCCTGCTCCTCACCGCCCTCCTCTTCGTCGCCTCTCCTGCCTTCGCGCAGCTCCGTCTGCCGGTCCTGCTCAGCGACGGAGCCGTGCTCCAGCGTGGAGAGCCCATCCCCGTCTGGGGCTCCGCGGCCCCCGAGGCCACAGTCACCGTCCGTCTCGGGGGCGCCCGCCTCCAGACCGTCGCCGACGCCGGCGGGCGATGGCGCGTGCTCGCCCCGGCCCTTCCAGCTGGCGGTCCGTACCGTCTCGATGTCCGGTCTGGGGCGGAGCGCGTTCAGGCGAACGACCTCCTCGTAGGCGACGTGTGGGTGCTCTCAGGCCAGTCCAACATGCAGTGGCCCGTCGAGGACTCGGAGAACGGAGCGGCGCACGTCGAGTCCGCCCGCGACGACCGGATCCGCCACATCCGCGTCCCCAGAGCTGCCGCCGACACCCCCCAGGATGACATAACCGGTGGCACCTGGGAGCCCGCCACGCCCGAGTTCGTGGGCGATTTCTCTGCCGTCGGCTACTTCTTCGCCCGCGACATCCGGCGCTCCCACGACGTCCCCGTCGGGCTGATCCACGCCTCGTGGGGCGGGAGCCGGATCGAGCCGTGGATGAGCGCCGCCATGCTGGGCCTCGATGACAACGGACTCGAGGCCATGCGCGCCGACCTCCGCGAGGCGCACCGCCAGACGGAAGCGGCGCTGCGTGAACGCCTCGGGGGCCAGTTCCCCGACGAGGCCCGTGAGGTCGTCGAGGGCGAGATGCCGCCCCTGGCAGCCCCCGACCTGGACGACTCGGACTGGGCGCGTCTCCGTGTCCCGGTGCGCTGGGAGTCGGCGGGCTACGACGGGCTCGACGGCGTGGCGTGGTACCGCACCACCTTCGAGGCGACCGAGGCGGACGTTGCGGAAGGCCTCGGGCTCTCCCTCGGCATCGTGGACGACGGGGACCACACCTACGTCAACGGCGTGCTCGTGGGCACCGGGCGCGGCGGCAGCCAGATCCGCGAGGTCTACCCCGTCCCCCCGGAGGCCCTCCGCGTGGGCCACAACACCATCGCCGTCCGCGTGACGGACCGGGGCGGCAGCGGCGGCCTCAAGGGCGGCGAGGGCTCGCTGTTCCTTCAGACGGCCTCGGGCGAGCGGCGTCCGCTCGCGGGCGACTGGCGGTTCCGCGTCACCGAGGCCCGCATGAGCCCCATCGAGACGAACAAAGTCCCCACGGGCCTCTGGAATCAGATGATCGCGCCGCTCACGGAGGTTCCGATCAAGGGCGTCCTCTGGTATCAGGGCGAGTCCAACACCGCCGATCCGGAGGGGTACCGCCAGCTCTTCCGATCCCTCATCACGGGATGGCGCGCGGCGTGGGGCCGGCCCGCGATGCCCTTCATCTGGGTCCAGCTGGCCGGCTACCAGCAACCGCCGGACGGCCCCGACGACACGGGCCGGTGGCCGGCGCTCCGGGCGGCCCAGAGCGCGGCCCTCTCGCTCCCGCGCACCGCCGAGGCAATCGCCCTGGACGTGGGCGACGCGGACGATATCCACCCCCGGGACAAGCCGTCCGTCGGCGCCCGGCTGGCGCTCCTCGCGCGCGCGATGGCCTACCGCGAGAACGACCTCGTAGCCTCGGGACCCCGCCTCCGCACCTCGACCCGAGACGGCCGTCGCGTCATCCTCACGTTCGACCACGCCTCCGGAGGACTCTCCACGCGCGACGGCCTCCCCCTCGGCGGCTTCGCGCTGGCGGACGCCAGCGGCCGCTGGCACTGGGCAGACGCCCGGATCGAGGGAGGCCGCGTCATCCTACAGAGCGACGCCGTGGAGACCCCGACGCTCGTTCGCTACGCGTGGGCGAACAACCCCGTCGCCGCGACTCTCGTGAACGCGGAGAACCTCCCGGCCGCCCCCTTCGAGGTCGTGGTGACGGAGTAGTCCGGGGTGCGCACAGAGATCGGTGGGGGCCTGCCCCCTCGTCGTCCTCTCGGGTTTCCACACGGAGCGTCGCGCCGCGAGGCCGAGGCGCCCCGTGCCTGTGGGACCCGAAGCCCACCGCTCATAGCTCCACTGTGAGGCAAAGCCTCCAGCTCCCGCCGCCAGCCGCTGGCGCCGCGGGTGGACCCGGGGTCTCACCGTCACGCTACCGCACGGCTACCTTTCCCCATGCGGCACTCTCGGGCCTGCGCGTCCGGCCAGAGTTCGACTTGACACCTCCCGCGCGGGGACGACCTCGCGCCGGTTTCCTCTTCGCAGGGACGGCCCTGCACTGCGCATTCCCGTGATATGGCGTGGGTCTACCTGGTGCTCGCTGGCCTGCTGGAGGTCGGTTGGGCGATTGGCCTGAAGTACACCGAGGGCTTCACTCGCCCACTCCCGAGCCTCCTGACCGCCGTCTCCATTGCTGGCAGCATGTACCTGCTCGCCGTGGCCGCGCGGACGCTCCCCATCGGGACGGCGTACGCGATCTGGGTGGGGATCGGGGCGGTGGGGACCGCCGTGCTCGGGATGGTGCTCTTCGGCGAGCCCAGGACCGTAGGCCGCCTCCTGTTCCTGAGCCTGCTCGTGGTCTCGCTCGTGGGGTTGAAGCTGACCGCGAGCGATCCCGCGCCGTAGCGCTGGCGGCTCCGGACCACGGGCACGAACCGGCCAGGCCGCACGGTCCGGCCGCCCCGCAACAACCGCCGCCAGCGGGGCGGGAGCACGCCGCGCCCCCGTCGTAACGTTCGGCCGTCCCCGCCTCTCCCCCTCCGATGCGAACGCTGCTGATCGCCCTCGTCGCCGCCCTCCCCACCCTGGCCCTCGCGCAGGCCGGCCCCGTCTTCGGAGAGGCGCAGGTCGTCCCCGCGTTCGAGAACGCCGACGACTGGATCCGTGAGGAGCTGTGGGTGGAAACCGAGTTCGACTCCGACGGTGACGGCGCGATGGACCGGGTCCACGTCGCCGTGGTGCGCCCTGCCCAGACGGAGACCGAAGGCCTCACGGTGCCCGTCATCTACGAGTCGAGCCCCTACTACGCGGGCGTCGCGGGCGATGCGCCCGGCCTCTTCTGGAACGTCCAGCACGAGATCGGCGAGGAGCCGCCGGAGCGGAACCGCGGCCCCGAGGTCACGCTCCGCGCCCGGCCGGGCATCTCCGGGAGCCACGTGCAGACGTGGGTGCCCCGGGGCTTCGCCGTCGTCCACTCGTCCTCGCCCGGCACGGGCCTCTCCGAAGGCTGCCCGACCGTCGGCGGCGAGAACGAGTCGCTCGCGCCGAAGGCCGTGATCGACTGGCTCAACGGCCGCGCGACAGGCTACACGCAGCCCCGCGGCGGCGAGGAAGTGGTCGCGGACTGGAGCACCGGCAAGGTGGGCATGACCGGCACTTCGTACAACGGCACGCTCCCGCTGGCGGCCGCCACGACCGGCGTGGACGGGCTGGAGGCCATCATCCCCATCGCGCCGAACACCTCCTACTACCACTACTACCGCTCGAACGGGCTCGTGCGGAGCCCCGGCGGCTACCTCGGCGAGGACGTGGACGTGCTCTACGACTTCATCCACAGCCGCGACTCCGACGCCCGCGCCACCTGCGACGCCACGGTCCGCGACGGCGAGATGGCCGCAGGCATGGACCGCCAGTCCGGCGACTACAACGCCTTCTGGGCCGGCCGCGACTACCTCACCCACATCGATGGCGTGAAGGCGGCCACGCTCATGGCACACGGCTTCAACGACTGGAACGTGATGCCGGAGCACAGCTTCCGCATCTCGCAGGCGCTCAAGGCCCGCGGCGTCCCGGTGCAGATCTACTACCACCAGGCCGGCCACGGCGGCCCCCCGCCGATGGAGCGGATGAACCGCTGGTTCACGCGCTACCTCTACGGCGTGGAGAACGGCGTGGAGGAGGACGCGAAGGCGTGGATCGTCCGCGAGGGCGACGAGCCCGGCAACCCGACGCCCTACGCCGACTACCCGAACCCGCAGGCCGAGCCCGTCGCGCTCTACCCGCTGGCGGGCGAGACCGTCGGCGCGATGAACGGGACCGGCATTCTCTCCTACGTGGACCGCCGCGGCCAGGGCACCGCGACCGTCGTGGACAATGTCTCCTTCGACGGCCGCGCGCTGGCGGGCGCCGAGTGGACCGAGCACCGGCTCCTCTTCGTCACGCCCGAACTGATGGAGCCGCTCCACCTCTCCGGCGTCGCCAGCATCCGGCTCCGCGTGGCCGCGGACCGTCCCGCGGCGAACCTGTCGGTCTGGCTCGTCTCCCTGCCCTGGACCGACGGTCGCGGCGCCCGCGGCGGCATCGTGACGCGCGGCTGGGCGGACCCGCAGAACTACGTCGCCAGCGCGGAGGGCACGCTCACGGAGAGCCAACCGCTCACGCCCGGCGAGTTCGTCGAGATGCGGTTCGATCTCCAGCCGGACGACCAGATCCTCGCCGAGGGCCAGCGCCTCGGGCTCCTCGTGTTCTCCAGCGACCGCGAGTACACGCTCTGGCCCCGCCCCGGCACCGAACTGACGTTCGACCTGGACGCGACCGAGCTCTCGCTCCCGGTCGTGGGTGGCCGCGAGGCGCTCGTCAACGCCTTCGGCGCGGAGTAGGACGGGTTCCGGGTTCCGGGTTCCGGGAAGCAAACCTCGACCGGCTGGCGCCCCCAGCCGGCGGGCAGCCGGCCCCGCTCCTGCGGGATCCCACCTCCCTCTATCCCCCCTCCCTCGTCCCCTGCAGGTCCCCGTACAGCGTGTAGGTCCGGATCTTGTACGCGAGGTCCAGCGCCCGCTTCTCGCGCGTGGCCGCCCGCTTCGCCTGCGAGACGTGTAGCGCGTAGCCCCGCTGCTGCCCGATGGTGAAGGTCTCCCACCGCTCGCGCGCCTCGTCGTCCGCTTCCAGCGCCGCCGCCAGCTCGGCCGGCACGTCCACGCGGTCAGGGTCGGGGTCGGGCTTCACTTCCACGAGGACGGTCTCCCCGAGCCTCGCGCCGATCTCCCGTAGCACGTCCTGCCCGATCAGGAACTGATACTCCCCGTTGCCGATGCCGTGGAGCGCGCGCCGGAACGGGACGCCGTTGAGCGTGCCCACCACGCGCCGCGTGCCGGACTGGCGGAGCGCCTCGGCGACCTCGGCCGGGACCGGGAGGTAGTGCATCCGCATCCCGTCGGCGTGGCGGAGGACGGGAGCGGGGTACGTGAAAGCGTCGGAGAGGTCCACGGGAGGCGAGGCGGGTCTGCCGGAACCTAGGCTCCGCTGGTGACACCAGGCCGCCCGCGCGAACCCCACAGACCGCGGCTGCGTCTTGGCCTCCCTCCCGCCTCCCCCTCCGTGCCCGAGTCCGCCGACGCCCCCGCCGAATCCTCCGCTCCTGACCACGAGGAGTCGGCCCTCGAAGAGAAGGCGCGCGAGACGCTGGGGCTCCAGCGGTGGGACCGCCCTGCGCTCTTCCGGGAGACGGCCGAGGCCGCCGTGGACACGGACCTCCCGTTCTGGGTCGTCCTCCTGCTCTCCGGCGCCATCGCCACGTTGGGGCTGCTCCTGAACCAGACTGCCGTTGTGATCGGCGCGATGCTCGTGGCGCCGCTGCTCGGCCCGCTCCTCGGGCTCTCGCTCGGCCTCGCGAGCGGGGACGGCCGCCTCGCGGTCCACACCTTCGCGACGCTCCTCCTCGGGATGACAGGCGTGATCGCCGTGGCGGCGCTGCTCACGGCGCTGCTCCCGTTCAGCGAGATCACGCCCGAGATCGCCGCTCGCACGCGGCCCACCACACTCGACCTCGCGATCGCCCTGTTCTCCGGGCTGGCGGGCGCCGTCGTCACGGTCTCGCGCGAGAAGCGGCTCTCCGCCAGCATCCCGGGCGTGGCCATCGCCGTCGCGCTGATCCCGCCGCTCGGCGTGACGGGCTTCGGCATTGGGACGGGGTGGAACTGGGCGCTCATCAAGGGCAGCCTGCTGCTGTTCGGCGCGAACCTCGGCGGCATCGTCATCATGGGGATGCTCGCGTTCCTGGCCGTCGGGATGCACCGGGACAGCGTGCGGGAGGCGGCGCGGACGTGGCACGCGGAGCAAAAGCAGACCCCGTTCGGCGCGAGGCTCTCGGCGCTCCCCGGCGTGCGCCGCGTGGGCGTCCTCGCGACCCCGCTGGCGCGGTTCGCGCTCGTGGCCGCCTTCGTGGGCGCCGTCTCCATCCCGCTCTCCACCTCGCTGGGGCAGGTGCTCCGCGAAGCCCGCGTGACCCGCGCCATCGACGCCGCCTCCGCACGCCTTGAGGCCGACGACGAGGCGTCCATCCTCACGCGCGAGGTGGAGTTCGGCGAGGGCGAGACGCGCGCCGTCTTCCGCATCGCGACGACGGCGTGGATCACGGACGACGAGCGCCGCCGCGTGGAGGAAGAAGCGACGGCCCGTGCCGGTGAGCCGGTGGACCTCGGGCTGGAGCAGGTGCTCGCCTCGCGAGGGGACCTGGACCAGATCTCGCGCCGCCTTGCCCCCACACCGTCGGCCTCCACCGAGGCCGAGGCCCCGCCCTCCCTCGACGCCGTCCGCCAGCGCGTGGCCGACGCCCTCGACGGGCTGGCGACGCCCGACAGCGTGGCGCTCCTCGGCGGCGAGGTTGGCGTGGGCGATGGGCCGCCCGCACTGACGGTCCTCTACGCCGCCACCCGCCGCCTCTCCCCGGATGTTGAGGCCCTCCTCGCGCGCCAGGCCGCTCGCGCCGTGGACCTGCCGGACGCCTCCGGCCGCGCTCGGCTCGTCCGCCTCGGCTCCCGCCCTGTCCCGTCAGACTCCGCCGCGGCCGCACGGGTCGTCTCCAGCACCGCAGCCCTCGCGTCACGGTACGCGCCGCTCCGCGTGACCGTGGCCGCGGACTCCGCGCGGGCGTCCCAACTCCGCCGCCAGCTGGCGGCCGCGGGCGTCCCGGCCAACCGGGTCTCCGTCCAGAGAGACTCCACCCGCACCGCCCTCCTCCTCTCGCTCGCGCCCGATGCCTGACGTTCCCTCTCTCGTCTCGGCGCTCGGCTGGGCCCCGTGGGCCGCCATCCCGCTGTACCTCCTCGGCTTCGCGACGGCCGTGGACGCGGTGATGAAGGCGCGGACACCCCAGGGCGCGACGGCGTGGGTCTTCGCGCTGGCCACGCTGCCCCTCATCGCGCTGCCGATCTACTGGATCCTGGGCCGCTTCAAGTTCGACGACTACGTGGAGGCCCTCCGCCACTTCGACGAGGACGTGGAGACGCAGATCGGCGAGGCCGTGGAGGGCTCGCTCAAACCGTTCCTCATGGATCCCGAGGACGCGACGCACGACGAGCGGCACCCGCGCGAGGCCGGCGAGATGGAAGCCTTCGCGCGGCTGGCGACCATCCCGT
>DUBD01000032.1:0-3907 GCA_012960515.1 Bacteroidota bacterium
TGCAGGCTCCGAGGGGGTGCCGGATTCGTCCGACTCGGTCGGCGCGTCGCCGGGCTCGGCGGGGGTCTCCGCCGGCTCGTCCGCGGCCGCCGCGCTGGCGGCCGCTGCGCTGGCGGCTTCTGCCTCCGCCTCAGCCGCGAGGGCCTGAGCGGCGGCGTCAGAGAACTCCGCCTCCATGAGGAGGTGGATCTTCTTGGCCTGGAGGTCTTCGAGGCCGGTGCGCCGCGCCAGCTCGGAGGGCTGCAGCTCCAACACGGCCTTCGCCGTGTCACAGCCGATGTCCTTGAGCTTCTGGATGATGGGCGCCGGGATGGCGTCGCGGAACTCGTCGATGTCGACGTCTTCCTCGTCGTCCTTGATATCGCGGTAGACGTCGAGCTCGTACTCGGTGAGCATGGACGCCAGCCGGATGTTCTGGCCACCGCGGCCGATGGCCATCGAGACCTCATCGGCGGGGACGGTCACGCGGGCGCGAGGCGGCACGAGGTCGTCGTTGAGTTCTACCTCCATCGGGTTGGCCGGCTGAAGCGAGCGGCGGATGAGCTCGACCGGGTTGTCCGTCCACGGCACCACGTCGATGTTCTCGCCGCCGAGTTCGCGGACGACCGCGTGGATGCGGGAGCCCTTCACGCCAACGCACGCGCCGACGGGGTCCACCCGCTCGTCGTGGGAGACGACACCCATCTTGGCACGCTCGCCGGGCAGACGGACGACCTTCTTGATCTCGATGATCCCGTCGTAGATCTCCGGCACCTCCAGCTCGAAGAGCCGCTCCACGAACACGGGCGCGGTCCGCGAGATGATGACCTGCGGGGAGGCGCCCGCATCGCGGATGACCTCCTTGACCACTGCCCGGAGCATATCGCCCTTACGGTAGCGGTCCTTCTGGATCTGCTCCTCGCGCGGGAGCACGAGCTCCGTCTTGTTGTGGAGCACGAGGACCTCGCGGCGGCGGGTCTGGTAGATCTCGCCGACGATGATCTCGCCCACGAGCTCGGAGTACTCGCGGAAGATGTTCTCCTTTTCGATGTCGCGGATCTTCTGGCGAAAGGTCTGCAGCGCGGTCTGGACGGCGCGGCGGCCGAAGTCCTCGATCTTGATGTTTTCCGCGACCTCGTCCTCCACTTCGTAGTCGTCCTCGATTTTGAGGGCGTCCGAGATCTCGATCTGGGTGACGGGGTCCTCCAGGTCGTAGTCCTCCACCACCTCGCGGACGTGGAGAATCTGGATGTCGCCGTTGTCCGGGTTGAGGATGACCTGGAAGGCCTCCGGGTCATCGGCTCCGTAGCGCTTCTTGATCATCGCGCGGAACACGTCCTCCATGATGACCTGGAGGGTGTCGCGGTCGATGTCCTTCTCGCGCGCGATCTCGGCGAAGGAGGAAACGAGGACGGTGGATTGCATAATCGGGGGTTCAGAGTCTGGTGGCGAGCGCTACCAGGGCAGGAGAATCTTCGCGGTCTGGATCTCGTCGTGCGGGACCGTCTGCGGGTCGCCGGCTTCGGGCGTGACAGTCACGGCCTCGGGCGTCGCGTCGGTCAGCGTACCCTCCACGGTCTCGCCGTCGAAGAGCGCGAGCCGGATGTCCCGCCCAACGTGGCGGCGGAACTGGCGGGCGTCCGTGAGGGGGCGGTCCAGGCCAGGCGAGGAGACGTCCAGGCGGTACTTGCCCTCGATGACGTCCTCGGCGTCCAGCGCGAAGCCGAGCTGGCGGGAGACCTGCGCCAGCGCGTCGAGGTCCGCGCCTTCGCCGGGCTCCGCCTCGCGGTCCGCGAAGACCTCCACGACGCGGCTCCCCTTCCAGCCGCGGACGCTCAGGTCCACGAGAAACAGGTCCGTGTCCGCGAGGATCTCCTCGGCGAGGGCGCGGACGCGGGTTTCGACGGGATCGAGAGGGACGGGGGTAGACAATGCGGGGTCGCGGTGCGACAGGGGCAGACGGAAAACGCCCGTTCGTCGGAACGGGCGCTGCGGGGCACGGCGCGCGGGGCTCGGACCCTTGCGACGGCCGATCTCAACGGGGTGCTCCGGGGAGCGCGATCAAGGTACGGCGGAGCCGGTAGCGTTCGCAATCACACCAACGTCACGGAGAGCGCTGCGATCCTCGGTTTTGACTGCAATAACAGTCTTCGGCCGTCCTTCACCTCGCCCCCGCCCCGCTGGCGGTGCGTCCGGGCGAGCGCCGACAGCGACCGCCAGCGCGCGGTCTCAGGCGACGTCCGCAGGCGCGTAAACGGTGTCGTAGGCCTGCGAAGGGTCGGGGTCGGGGTAGTCCGCCATAAAATGGAGGCCGCGGCTCTCCGTCCGCCGCATCGCGCAACCGACGATCAGGTGCGCGATGGCGGCGAGGTTGCGGAGCTCGCAGAGCTCGCTGTTCAGCGTCGTCCGCTGGTAGAACTCCTCCGTCTCGCGGTGGATCAGCTCGATCCGACGGGCGGCGCGCTCCAGCCGCGGCGTGCTCCGCACGATGCCGACGTAGTTCTGCATCACGGTCCGAAGCTCCTGCCGGTTGTGGCGGACGAGCACCCACTCCGTCGCGTTCTCGGCGCCGGTCTCGTCCCAATCCGGAATCGCGTCCTCGTACTCGTGGGACTGCGCGTAGGCCACCGCCGGGTCCAGCGCGCGCCACGAGTAGACGAGCGCCTCCAACAGAGAGTTGGACGCGAGGCGGTTCGCGCCGTGGAGACCGGAGCACGTCACCTCGCCGCAGGCGAACAGGCCCGCGATGCTCGTCCGCCCCTCCATGTCCACGAGCACGCCGCCACAGGTGTAGTGCGCCGCCGGGACGACCGGGATCGGGTCGCGCGTCATGTCGATCCCGTGCGTCAGGAGGGTTTCGTGGATGTTGGGGAAGTGCGCGAGGATGGCGTCCGCGGGCTTGTGCGAGATGTCCAGCCAGACGTGCGGCTCGCCCCGCTTCTTCATCTGGTCGTCGATGGCGCGGGCCACGATGTCGCGCGGCGCCAGCTCGTGGCGGTCGTCGTAGTCCGGCATGAAGCGCTCGCCGCCGAGGTTGCGCAGGATGCCGCCGTCGCCACGGACGGCCTCGGTGATGAGGAACGCGCGCCCACCGAAGTCCGCATCCGGGAGGTAGAGGCTCGTCGGGTGGAACTGCATGAACTCCATGTTCGCGACGCGCGCTCTCGCCCGGTACGCCATCGCGATGCCGTCGCCCGTCGCCACCGTCGGGTTGGTGGTGTGGAGGTACACCTGACCAGCGCCACCTGCGGCCAGAAGCGTCACCCGCGCGAGGAACGTCTCGATCCGCCCCGTCGCCTCATCCAGCACGTACGCCCCGAAACACCGGAGGTCATCCGCGTCCACGCGCTGGCCGAGTTGGTGCTGCGTGAGGAGGTTGACCGCGAAGTGGTGCTCGTAGAGCGTGATGTTGGCGTGCTCGCGGACGGCCGTGAGCAACGCGCGCTCCACCTCGCGCCCGGTCATGTCCTCGTGGTGGACGATCCGGTCGGCGGAGTGC
This sequence comes from Bacteroidota bacterium, assembly GCA_012960515.1. Lineage (GTDB taxonomy): Bacteria > Bacteroidota > Rhodothermia > Rhodothermales > Rubricoccaceae > Rubricoccus. Next base: position 3,479 of record DUBD01000032.1, read on the forward strand.
CCGCCCTCGCGCCCCAGGTGCAGGCCGCCGTCCTCGCCCCGGTCGAACCGGGCGCCCCAGTCCATCAGCTCGCGGATGCGGGCCGGCCCCTCGGTGACCACCATCCGCACCACGTCCGGGTCGCACAGCCCGGCGCCCGCGACGAGCGTGTCCCGTACGTGGTCCTCGACGCGATCGTCCGGGTCCATCACGGCCGCGATGCCGCCCTGCGCGTAGTTGGTGTTGCTCTCGGCCGAGGTCTTCTTCGTAATGACGGCGACCGTACCGTGCTGAGCTGCGCGCAGCGCGAAGGACAGCCCGGCAACGCCGGAGCCGATGACGAGGTAATCGAAGCGTTCGCGCATGCGGACGGGCGGGAGAGAGAAAGCCGAAGGAGAGGGGTCAGTCCGCCACGCACTGGCCGCCGCGCAGGGCGGGCGTTGGGGGCGA
>DUBD01000032.1:3917-5247 GCA_012960515.1 Bacteroidota bacterium
CCGCGCGGCCTCGCGAGAGGATCGCGTCGGCCTCGAGTCGGGCCGCGGTGAGCTCGGCCCAGGACCAGCGCGACGAGGCGCGCCGCCAGCCGCTCGACCTCAGCCGCGCGGGGGCTCTCGGCGGAGTACACAACGAACGTCGTCGGCCCGCCGCACGCCTGCTCCGACGTGGGCACGACGCGGCAGGCGGACACGCTGGAGGCCGTCGCCGGGAGCCGCGCGGATTCCAGGGCCTCGGCCGTGGCCTCGCGCTGCTGGCGGTAGTCGTCTTCGGACTCGAACGGACCAATGGAGGCCGGGGCGTTGGACGCGCATCCGGCGACGAGGAGGCTGAAGAGAAGAGCGCGCATGGGGGCGGGGGATGACGCCCGTTCTACCGTGCCACGCAGACGCCGTTCTCCACGACGGCCGTCGGCTCCGGGATCACCTCGCAGGTGGACATGATCTCGAACTGCGCGTTGGCCTCGCGGTCGAGGGCGGTCACGCGGGCGGCGGCGCGGATGATCGCGATCTCGGCCTCTCCGCTCGCGGAGTAGACGATGTAGGAGGCGGGTCCGCCGCACGCCCGCTCCCCGACCGGAAGGAGGCGGCACTCGTTCGCGCGCGTCGCACGAGGCGTCCCGATGGCCGCGTCCAGATCAGCGCGGGCCTCCGAGCGCTGCGCCCGATAGTCCTCCATCGACTCGAAGAGGCCGTCGGGCGCAGGCGTGGGCTCCTCGCGCGAGGTCTGCGTGGAGTCCACCGACTGACCGGGCGAGCGCCGGGGGAGCCGGTCGCGGTTGGTCATCTCCTCTCCCCCGCCGCACGCGCTCACGAGCGCCGCCAGCGCGACGAGGATAGAGCGGGACGCGAAGCGGCGGATCGCGCCGGACTGGCGGCTCCCGTCAGCGGATCGAACGAAAGAGAGGAAGCGGGTCGTCATGCGTCGGAGCCGGTGTCTTGGAGTAGGTACGCCTTGATGAACTCGTCGAGGTCGCCGTCCATGACGCTCTGAACGTCCGTGACTTTGACCTCCGTGCGGTGATCGTTGACCATCGTGTACGGCTGGAAGACGTAGGAGCGGATCTGCGAGCCCCACTCGATCTTTTTCTTGCCCGCCTCCTCCTTGTTCTTCGCCGCCTCGCGGATGGCCTGCTCCAGCGCGTAGATGCGCGATTTTAGCATCTGCATCGCGCGGTCCCGGTTCTGCAGCTGGCTCCGCTGCTCCGTGCTCTCCGCCACGACGCGCGCGTCCTCGCCGTTGGAGAGCTGGCCGGTCCAGATGTAGCGAGCGCCGGTCTCCACCTTGTTCACGTTCTGGCCGCCCTTGCCGCCCGAGCGGAAGGTCTGC
>DUBD01000032.1:5297-7226 GCA_012960515.1 Bacteroidota bacterium
AGAGGTGTGGCGCCGGCCCGAGGCGTCGAACGGCGAGATGCGGACGAGGCGGTGCACGCCGCTCTCCGCCTTGAGGTAGCCGTAGGCCATCGAGCCCTCCACGCGGAGCGAGGCGCTCTTGATGCCCGCGGCCTCGCCCTCCTGGTACTCGAGGAGCGTGGGCGAGTACCCGTTGCTCTCGGCGTAGCGGGTGTACATGCGGAGGAGCATCTCCGCCCAGTCCTGGCTTTCGGTGCCGCCCGCGCCGCTGTTGATCGTGACGATCGCCGTGCGGTGGTCGTCGGGGCCGGAGAGCATCCCGCGCAGCTCCATCGCGTCCACCGCCTTCTCCAGCGCCGCGCGCTCACGCTCGATCTCGTCCGAGAGGTCGGCGTCGGGGTCCTCCTCCTGCATCTCCTGCAGCGTGAGGAGGTCGTCGCGGCGGGCCTCGAGGGCGTCGAAGGCGTCCGTCCAGCCTTTCTCCGCCGCGATGGCCTGCTCCGTCTCGCGGGCGCGTTCGTTGTCGTCCCAGAAGCCGGGTTCGAGGCGGCGGGCCTTGAGGGCCTCGAGCCGCTGGCGGCGGGCGTCGAGGTCGAGGTAGCGCGCGAGAGCGTCGACGCGTTCGATGAGGTCGTCCATGCCGAAAGCTACCGCCAGCGCGCGGCCGGCTGGCGGGCGGCCTGAGCGGGGCCGCGCGGCTAGAAGTAGACCGAGAGGCCGAGCTGCGTCGTCCCCACCCCGATGCGCCAGTTGTCCCGCTCGGACGTGGCGACGACCACGTCCTCGCCGTAGTCCCGCGTGGTCGTCGTCTCGTACCGCGCGTACTCCGCGCCGATGGAGTACGCGCCGCCGAGCGTGACGCCCCGCACCAGCCGAATCTCCGCGCCAATCAGCAGGCCCGCCCCGACCTTCAGGTCCTCCGACTCGCCCACCGTCCAGACGCCGCCTGGGCACTCCCCAGCCGGGCAGTCGTACGTCGCGAACGACTGCTCCTCGCTGGTGCCGACCGAGACTTGAACACCCGCCCCGACGAACGGCGAGACGGTCCGCCGGCGACGGCCCACGTGCTGCTCCGCCCACAGCGCGAACGTCGCGGCTTGGCGTTCTGCGTCGCCATTCTGCTCCTGCAGCAGGTCCCCGGACTCGTTCCGGTGCGCCACGTCCGACTCCTGCAGGTTGAGCGCCACCGCGGCACCGATCACGGTCTGATCCGCCGCGCGATACCGAAACCCGATGCCGCCCTCGTACGGCCGCAACGCGAGGTCTTCGAGACCACTCACGCCGATCACGAGCGCGAGGTCGCCCTGCTGGGCGAACCGGTGCCGCTGGGCCGCAGCGGTGGGAAGGACGAGCGAGACGGCGAGGAGGGACAATAGGACGCGCATGAGGAGCGGACGAAGGGAAGGAGGAAGCAACCGCCGCGCGGCGCGAGGTTCAAGTCACGCCGCCTTCCCCTCGTCACGCATTCATCCCCGCTCCGACGCACTGCGGCAACCCGTCCGGCCGCCGCGGGTACGTCCCCCCTTCCTCCCCGAACGTCATGACTGCCGCCGTCTCCCCGAGCGCCGCCCCCCTCCTCCCCTTCCTCTACGTCGCCTGGTCCGACGGGCTGCTGACCCCCAGCGAGGTCCACGCGCTCCGCCAGCGGCTCGAAGCGCTCGACGGGCTGGCGGACGACGAGCGCGAGCAGATCGCCCATCTTGTCGGGTCCGACGCCGTATTTGGACTCGACCTCGGCCGGGCCGAACACCCGGTCGCGCATCGCGTCCCACATCCAGACGCCCTCTTGCTCGATGAGTTGCAACAGATCTTTGTCGCTCGAGGCGATGACCACCTTGAGCCCTGCCTCACGCGCCCGCTTGGCTTCCTGGGCATTGGTCATGCCGATCACCGATGCCCCCCAGGAGCGGTAGAGTTCCGATTCGGCCCTTGAAGAAAATGCCGGGCCTT
>DUBD01000033.1 GCA_012960515.1 Bacteroidota bacterium
TCCTCACTGCCGGGCGCGAGGTCCTCTTCCGCGAGGCGGATGAGCAGGCTCGCGTCCGCGTCGTACGGCACGAGCGTCATGCTCGGGCCCGCCTCCAGAACGGCGTCGTAGGTGACGGACTCCGGGTCGGCTTCGCCGTCGGTCTCGACGGGCGAGAGCGCATCGCGCCCCACGAGGATGGCCCGGACGTATCGGTCGAAATCGACCTCAGCGACCTCGTCAAAATCGACGGTGTCGGGGTCGATCAGCGGGGCTTCGCAGTCCGAGCATTCCACGAGGGGTTCCGTGGAATCGCAGGCGGCGAGCGGGAGAGCCGCGAGAAGAACGAGGAGCGGGAGCGTGCGCATGAGACTCAGTCGGGGAACCGTCTCAAGATCGGCACGCCCCGCTGCGCGTCGCCTAGTGGGGATTCAGGGCGGTACCGGGGGTGTCGTCACCCGGCTCCGCGTCCGTGACGTCCGCATCGGACGCGTCGTCGTCGGAGAGGTCGGGTGCGAGGTTGGCGCTCCGGAGTTCGGGGTCGCCGGGCGTCGCGGTGGTCTCTGTGGAGATGCCCTCGATCTCGTCGGGGCGGTCGGCGTTGTCAGACATGGGAAGAGGGGAGGTGAGAAGGGAAGGCCCCGGAGCCCCGGGGCAGGGCTCGGTCAGGAACCGAGGGTGCGGGCGGCGGAGGCGAGGAGCGTCCCGAGGCGTTCGAGCCGCGGCGTCATCCGCTCGTCCACCGCGCTGGCGGCTGCGGCCGTCGTGGTCTCAGAAAGCCCGCGGAGGGTCTCGCCAATGGCGCGTCCGTCCAGGCGGTCCGCGCCGAGAAGGTCCGCCAGCCGGCCGAGGCCGGCGGAGACCTCGCCGAGGTCGGCGTCGGTCGCGTTCGCGCACTCGGTCCGCCAGTGCTCGATGAGGCCGAGCGCGGCGCTGGGCGTGAGGCCGGTGATGCCGCCGCTCAGACCGGCTTCGGTCTGGTCCAGCGCTTCGAGGTGAGAGTTGGGAGTCGTTCCAGTCATGGCTCAGGCGTCGTCGGAGTCGTTGCCGGCGAGGGCAGAGCCCGCGTGGCGGAGGAGGGAGCCGAGCCGCTTGAGGCCGCTCTGGAGTGCGTCTTCCGCGCTCTCGGCGCTGGCTTCGGTCATCTGGCCGAGGCGGACGAGCAGGGCGCCGACCGTCGCGCCGTTGACGCCCTCGCCCGTCAGGGACTCGTGCAACTCGCCGAGCGCGTCTGCGATGGGCCGGAGGTCCTCGCGCTCGGTCGCCTCGATCTCCCGCTTCCAGTCGTCGATGCGGTTGACGCCTTTGGAGAGCGGGAGTTGGGTGAGGCCGAGCTCGATCTCGTCAATCGTGGCGCGGAGTTCCGCGTTGTGGGTTTCGGTGGGAAGGGGGTCCATGAAAGGGAAGGTCAGAGGGGAAGGGTCACGCCTCCGAAGGGCGCGAGGGTTCTGGGGCGGGGGTGTCTTCCGGGATGCCATCGCCGGAAGCGGGGGGGAAGTCAGAGGGCTCGCGGAGGCCGCCGTCGTCCAGGAACATGTCCAGGGCGTTGCGGGCGACCTGCCGGGTGGTGAACCCATCGGAAAACGCGCCGATCACGCCCCCCACAAGCGGGACGCCGCGCAGGATCCGCCTGCGGACGACGCTCTTCGCGGCGGTCCGCGCGCCCCACGAGGCGGCGCTTCCCACGAGCGAGAGCGCCGTGTTCAGCCCCTTCTCCGCCAGCTTCAGCCCGATGCGGTCGATGGTCTCCTGCTCCGCGTCGCGGACGGGGCCTTCCTCCGGGTTCGGAGATGCGCCAATCAGGCACTCCATCACGCGGGAGCGCACCAAGCCATCGGAGGGCTGCTTACCGGCGAGGGCTGCGACGCTCGCGGCCATGTGGAGCTGCAGCAGCGCCACCCCGCCGATGTTCGCGGGAAGCGTGATGGGGAGCGTGAGCCATCCGCCCAGGCCGCTGGCGAAGCCCGTGGCCGAGGAAAGCGCGATGTGCGCGCGGACGAGCTTCTCGCCTCGTTCGCGAGGCGAATCCGCTTCGTCGTGGAAGCGGGCGGCGAACTCGTCGGGCGTCCCCAGGCCGGGGAGCCCGTCGAGAGCGCGGGGGTAGAGGCGGTCGAGGACGAACTGCTGGACGGCGCGCATGGGTCAGGCGGGTTGAGAGAGGGTGCGGTCGAGCTGCTGTTCGATCTCGCGCTGGAGCGTGTTGCGGAACGGGCGCGCGAGGAGGCCAAGGGAGGCGGTCACACGCACGACGGCGTCCGACACCGCGATCTCGCCCTTGACGCCGCGGCCTCGAACGCGGAGGGCGTCGCCGCTCCACTCCGTCGTGGCGCCGAGGTCCTCGCGGAGCTGGCGGCCGACGGCATCGGCGGCGCGGCGGGCCCCGTCGAGGCCGAGGGTGTGGGAGCGGGACACGTCGATGTCGGGCACGGAGAGACAGGCAGGTGGGGAGGGGAGGAGGTGCAACGCGGCGGCCCGGGTGGGGTTCGGGGCGGTGGTCGCGTTCCGGGAGGCGGAATTCGCCGCCCGCTGCGGTTTCCCCGCTCGGATCTTCCGCCAGCCCGCGGCCGTCGCGGGGCCCACTCCCTACGTGATCCCATGCTCGACTCGTTTCTCGGTCGCTCCCCCCGCCTCGGTCACGAGGTCTACGTCTCGGATTCCGCCGCCGTCGTGGGCGACGTCACGCTCGGCGATGGCGCGAGCATCTGGTTCGGCGCCAGCCTGCGCGGCGACGTGCACTGGATCGAGGTCGGCGCGGGCTCGAACGTGCAGGACAACGCGACCGTCCACGTCTCGCGTGGCACGCACCCGTGCCAGATTGGGGCGGGCGTGACCGTCGGGCACAACGCCGTCGTCCACGGCTGCACCATCGAAGACGACGTGCTGATCGGGATGGGCGCGGTCGTGCTGGACGGCGCGGTGATCGGCGAGGGCTCGCTCGTGGGAGCGGGGGCGCTCGTGACCATGAACACCGTCGTGCCGCCGCGGTCGCTCGTCATCGGGTCGCCCGCGAAAGCCGTTCGACTCTTGACCGACGACGAGGTGGAGCGGAACCGCGCGAACGCCGCGCACTACGTCCGCATGAGCCGGATGTACCTCGGGCTGGACGCGCCCGAGGCCAACCCGTTCTACGAGGACACCCGGCCCGAGCGGTAGTCCGCGTCGAGCAACCGCCCCTCGGCATCGCGGACGTGCGTCTCGGCACCCGCGACCACGTCCGTGTTGTGCGCCGATGCGCACCGCCAGCCCGCGGCGGTCTCCCGCGCGACGAACGAGAAGACCGTGTGCCGCACGCCCGGCTGGCGGACGCCCCCGACGGCGGTCTGACCGTCCAGCCGCATCCGCGCCTGCACGAGAGCGACGCCCGGCGCGAGGTCTTTCACGACGCGCCGCCCGACCCGCAGCGTGGACTCCGAGAACAGCTCGCGAAGGCCGTACGCGTGCGCTTCGCGGATGGACGAGCGGTCGTGCCACCACAGGCCCACGACGTTGACGAACGTCGCGTCCTCGTCGAACAGCGCCGCTAGCGCGTCGGGGTCGCGGGCGTTCCAGGCATCGGCGAAGGCCTGAGGGATGGCATCGGGGTTGGCGGGCAACGACATGGCTATGAGGCCGCGAGGCGAGCGAGAGCGTCCCACACGACGGCGCCCACCTCGGGATCCCGCGACAGGCTGGAGGGCGCCTTCTCGCGCGGCGCCCGCACCACGCTCTGGACCACGTAGCGACCGGTTCGCTCCGCGTACGCCGGGTCCGTCGCGAGGAGGAACGGCGCTCGCGCCCCCTTCTCCGGCGTGAGGTAGAGCGGCGAGAACGCCTTCGCGACGATCTCCGCGACGCGGCCCATCCCCGCGAACACGCCCGTGCTGACGAGGCCAGGGTGGCAGGCGTTGACCGTGATCCCGGAGCCCTCCAGCCGCCGCGCGAGTTCGAGCGCCCAGGCAGTCGTCGCAAGCTTGGAGCGGAAGTAGGCCGTAAACGGCGTGTACGGCCGGACCGGCTGGCGGTACGCCTCGGCGAGTGCATCGGGATCCGCAGGCGGACGCGAGCCGCCGCGGTGGGCGTCGCTGGAGACCACCACGATGCGCGCCCCGCCCGTCGTGTCTGCGGTCTGCCGGAGGGGAGGCCGCAGCGCCTCGGTCAGCACCCATGGCGCGAGCGCGTTCACCGCGACCGTCATCTCCACGCCCTGCGCCGACGGTTGGAACGAGGGGAAAAGGCCGCCCGCGTTGTGGACGAGCACGTCCAGGCGATCGCTCGCGGCCTCCACGTCCGTGGCGAGCTGGCGGACGGCGTCGAGGTCCGCCATGTCGGCTCGGAAGACCTCGTGGCCGTTTCCGTCCAGGTTGTGCAGAGTGGCCTGGAGGCGCTCCGCGTTCCGGCCGTGCACAAGTACCCGCCAGCCCTCGGCGGCGAGGCGCTCCGCCAGCGCCCGCCCGATGCCGCTGCTGGAGCCAGTCACGAGGGCGGTGGGGCGGTTCAGAGCGTCCATCAGGCGTTCCGTTCGGAGAGGATGCGGGATGGTACCGCCGGAGCCTCGTTCGTCGCCGGCGCCCGCCGGCAGAGACCGCCAGCCGGGAGCTACGGCGTGACACGTCGCTGACAGCGGCCCCCTGTTAGCTTGCGCGAAACGCTCCGCACCATGGCAGAAACGACCTATACCGGCGCCGACATCCAGGTTCTCGAGGGCCTGGAGCCCGTTCGAAAGCGCCCCGGCATGTACATCGGTGGCACCGGCAAGGCCGGGCTCCACCACCTCATCTGGGAGATCGTGGACAACGCGGTCGATGAGGCGACCAACGGCTACGCCTCGCTCATCGAGGTCACGCTCCACAAGGATGGCAAGACGGTCTCCGTGACGGACAACGGCCGCGGGATCCCGGTGGACAAGCACCCCACCAAGAAGGTCTCCACTCTGGAGGTCATCCTCACCACGCTCCACGCGGGCGGCAAGTTCGACGGCTCCAGCTACATCACCTCGGGCGGCCTGCACGGCGTGGGCTCCTCGGTCGTGAACGCGCTCTCCACGTCGCTCGTCGCGCAGGTCAAGCGCGACGGGAAGCTGTACGAGCAGCGGTTCGCGCGAGGGCTCCCCGTCGGCAAGCTGAAGACGGTCAGGCGGAACGTCCGCGGGACGGGCACGACGATCACGTTCACGCCGGACGAGGAGATCTTCGACCGCGTCGCCTTCGACGCGCAGACGATCAAGGACAACCTGGAGGTCAAGACGTACCTCAACGGCGCGCTCCGGATCGTCTTCAAGGACGAGGCGGCCGGGGAGCGGATCGAGTTCCACCACGAGGGCGGCATCGCGGAGTACCTGGACCACCTCGTAGGGCAGGAGAACACCCGCCGCGTCCACCCCGACCCGTTCCTGCTCCGCCAGGACGAACTGGAGGACGGCCTCCGGACCGAGCTCTGCTTTGTCTGGACGGAGTCGCCGAAGGAGAAGATTGTCTCCTTCGTCAACGGCATCCCCACGCGCGATGGCGGCACGCACGAGCAGGGGCTGAAGGACGGCGTCACCAAGGCCATCCGCAACTACATCGAGACGCACGACCTCGGGCAGCGGAAGCTGGACATCACCGCCGACGACATCCGGGAGGGCATGGTGGCCGTGGTGAACCTGTACCACGTGGACCCTCAGTTCCAGGGGCAGACGAAGGAGAAGCTCAACAACCCCGAGGCGCGGTCCGCGGTCAGCGGCGCGTTCCGCACGGAGTTCGAGCAGTACCTCAACGGCCACCCCAGCACGGCGGAGGGGATCGTCGCGCGGATCATCCAGGCGGCGAAGGCGCGGCAGGCCTCGCGCGCGGCCGCCAAGAACGTGCGGCGCAAGAGCGCGGTCAGCCACCGTCTCAACCTCCCCGGCAAGCTGGCGGACTGCTCCTCCACGGACCCGACGGAGTCCGAGCTGTTCATCGTCGAGGGTGATTCGGCTGGCGGCTCTGCCAAGCAGGGGCGCGACCGGTTGACGCAGGCCATCCTCCCGCTTCGCGGAAAGGTGCTCAACGCGGAGCAGGCGGCGCGCTCCAAGGTGATGGGCAACAAGGAGCTCTCCGACATCGTGGACGCGCTCGGCTGCGGGCTGGGCGACGACTTCGACCTCGCGAAGCTCCGCTACCACAAGGTCATCCTCCTGATGGACGCCGACAGCGACGGGCACCACATCGCGACGCTGCTGCTGACGTTCATCTATCGGTATCTGCCCGATCTGATCATCCGCGGGCACGTCTACATCGGCCAGCCGCCGCTTTTCCGCATCGACGCGGCGAAGGAGACGCACTGGGCGCTGGACGAGGGGCACCGCGACAAGATCCTCCGCCAGCTGAAGAAGAAGCACCCCCGCTCCACGCCGGAGATCCAGCGGTTCAAGGGGCTGGGCGAGATGATGCCGAAGACGCTCCACGAGACCACGCTGGACCCCGAGCGCCGCCGCCTGCTCCAGGTCTCCATCCCGGACGACGCCCGCGTGGCGACCGAGATGACGATCTCGGACCTGATGGGGAAGGACGCCGCGCCGCGCTTCCAGTTCATCACGGAACACGCGGCCGAAGTGGAGGACCTCGACGTCTAACTGGTCCCCGGTCGGTCCTCCACGGGCCGGCCGGGACGCTCGGTTACGCCGCGCGCTGGCGGCGGCTGAGCAAGAGGACGGACGCGAGGACGAGCCCGGCGCCGAGGAGGCTCCACGCATTCGGGATGGTGCCGAAGAACACGACCCCGAGGCCGAAGGCGAAGACGATCTGGACGTAGCCGATGGCCGTCGCGCGCCCGGCCGGGAGCAGGTGGAGGCTCTTCGTGAGGTACACCTGCCCGATCTGCGTGGCGAGCCCGATGCCGAGGAGCAGCGCCCACGCCGTCCCGCTCGGCCACGTCCACCCGCCGAGGAGCACGAACGGCGCGGAACCGAGCGCGCCGACCCACGCGAGGGAGAGCACGATGACGAGCGGGTGGTCCGTCTCACGGAGCTTCCGCACGATGGTGTAGACGCTGCCCGCCAGCAGGCTCGCCACCACGGCCGCGCCGACCGCCAGCGGGTCGAGACCGGCGCCGCCGAAGAGGAACTGCGGCTGCGCGATCATCATCACGCCTGCCAGCGACACCACGGTCCCCGCGATCACCCACGGGCCGATCCGCTCGCGGAGGAAAAACGCCGCTGTCAGCGCCGTCCAGACCGGCGCGGTGTAGTGGATCGTCGTCG
>DUBD01000034.1 GCA_012960515.1 Bacteroidota bacterium
CTGGCGGCCGCCGCCAGCCGAGCGGACCGAACGGAGGGCACGCGCCACCCATCGGTCCCCGCAGCCGATGAACGGGCGCTCGGAACGGCACGAACGGGCGGTAGCGCCGTGCGCCCATCCGCTTGAGGGATCGGGGCGGGCTCGCGATTCTGGATGATGTGGAGCGCGACGTGTTAGAGACGCGAACGGAGGGTGTCTCATCGTCTCCATCCCTAACGCCCATGTCCAGACCGCCCGCGTGTGTCCACGAGCCTGCCGACGCTGACCTTTCGGGGATCCCCGAGGCCGTGCTCCAAGACGCCTGGGCCCGGCGGCTGTACAACCCGGCGGGCCTCGCGACGACGGACGGGCAAACGGTTGCGGTTCTGGATCCAGGCACGCTGAACCGAGGCTCCGGGCCCGACTTCTCCGGCGCCACCCTCCGCATCGGGGATGGGGACGACGCCCTGCTATGGGTGGGAGACGTCGAGATCCACCGGACCAGCCGGGAGTGGAACGATCACCGCCACCACGAGGACCCGGCGTACGACCGGGTGATCCTCCACGTCGTCGTCTCGCCGGACCGGGAAACGGGCCGCCTCTCCCGATCGGACGGCAGCCCCCTTCCCGAACTTGTCCTCCTCCCGCACCTCGACCGCTCGCTCCGCGCCCTCGCGCACGACTTCTGCCTCCGGCCAGACGAGACGCCCCCCTACTGCGGGGCCCGGTGGCACGAGCTCCCGGCAGACCTCCCCCTCTCGTGGATCCGCTCACTCGGCGGTGCGCGTCTTCGCGAGCAGGCCGCGCGGTATGCCCGCACGTACCAGCAGACGCCCAACCTGGACCGGCTCCTCGTGCGCGGGGTGTTCCGCGCCCTGGGCTACGCCCCGAACGCAGGCACGATGGAGCGGCTGGCGACCCGCCTCCCGCTCGACCTCCTCCGCCAGCTGGACGATCCCGCCGATGGTCACGCCTTGCTCCTTGGTCTCGCGGGTCTGACGGACGCCCGCCTGTTCTCGGACGACTTGTGCGATCGGTTCGAGCGGTTGCGAGCGGTCCACCCCCTCCCTCCCCCGTTGTCGCCCGCCTCCTGGCGCCACGGGGGGCGCCCGGCCAACGCGCCGAGAACTCGCATTGCGCAGGCCGCGGCGCTGTTCGCTGCAGACGACCTGGGGCACGACTACGGCACCGGCCTGCTGCGCCATGACCCTCTGGGAAGGCTCCGGGTTGCGCTGGATTACCCTGAGCCTGTCAGCGCACTCCGCGCCCTGTTCCGCCCACCTGCAACGGGTGCCTCCCCCATCGGTCTCGCGCGGACGGACGTCATCCTGGTCAACGTGGCCCTCCCGCTCCTGCTCCTGGACGCGGAGCTGCGCGACGCTCCGGACGTGGAACCTCGCGTGCTGGCCGTACTGGACTCGATCCCCGCAGAAGGCGACCGCGTCGTCCGGGCGTTCACTGACGCCGGCTTCCTCGCGCAGAGCGCGCTGGAGTCCCAAGGCGTGCACCAGCTGGCGACGCGGTTCTGCGAGGACGGGCGTTGCGCCCGGTGCGAGATCGGTCAGGCCCTCTACCCCGCCCTGGCAGCGCCCTCCGCGTGAAGACGGCGCCCATCTGCACAGGGAGCAACCTCGCGGCACCGGTGGAGTAGGAGCTTTCAGTCGAGACTGAAAGTTTCCGCATGGCCGCCACGCTCGCCCCCGCCCCCCTTCGCGCTGACGCCTCCCGCCTCGGCGACGTGGTCCCGGTGTCGCTCAACGAGCTCCGGACGCCCGTCTCGGAGGAGCTCTCGCTGTTCCGCGACCGGTTCCGTGACGCCATGCGCTCGCGCGTGTCGTTGCTCAACCGGGTAACGAACTACGTGCTCCGCCGCAAAGGCAAGGAGATCCGCCCGACGCTCGTCCTCCTCTCCGCCGAGATGTGCGGAGGCATCCGCGACGAGACGTACACCGCGGCCGCGCTCGTCGAGCTGCTCCATACCGCGACGCTCGTCCACGACGACGTGGTAGACGAGGCCGAGACCCGCCGCGGGGTGTTCACCATCCACAAGGTCTGGATGAACAAGGTGGCGGTCCTCTTCGGGGACTACCTCCTCAGCCGCGGCCTTCTCCTCGCGCTGGACCACCGCCAGTACCAGCTGCTGCACACGATGAGCGACGCAGTCCGGCGCATGAGCGAGGGCGAGTTGCTCCAGATCGAGACGGCGCGGAAGCAGGACATCACGGAGGAGACCTACTTCCGGATCATCGGCGACAAGACGGGCTCGCTCATCGCGGCCTGCCTCGCGGCTGGCGCCGAGAGCGCCGGCGCGGACGAAGCCACCGCCGACCACGTCCGCCAGCTGGGCGAGAAGCTCGGCCTCGCGTTCCAAATCCGCGACGACCTCTTCGACTACGACGGTGCCGACGTGGGCAAACCGGTCGGGCTGGACCTGCAGGACCGGAAGCAGACGCTGCCGCTGATCCTCGCGCTGGAGAATGCACCGGAGAACGAAGCGGCACGCATCCGCCGGATCGTCCGCAAGCGGAAGAAGTCCCCCGCCGCCATCCGCGAGGTGGTCCGCTGGGTCCACGACACCGGCGGCGTGGCGGCCGCGCGCGCTCGCATGGAAGAGCTGGCGGCCGACGCCGCCGACGGCTTCCGCCAGTTCCCCGCGGGCGAGGCCCGCGAGGCGCTGATCGGGCTGTGCGCCTACGTGGTCGCGCGGAAGAAGTAAACCGGCGGCGCCCGGAGCAGCCGCGTCGGTAGGTTGGGGTTCCTTCCTGCACACGCTGTGACCGTACACCTCCTCGGCACCGGCGCGTCCGTTTCGGGCGTTGACCGCACGACCACGATGCTCGCCTTCGAATGCGAGGGCCGGTTCTTCCTCGTGGACTGCGGAGCGGACGCCACGCGAGAGATGGTCCGCGCCGGGCTGGACCCGACCGAGGTCGCCGCGATCGTCCTGACCCACGAGCACCCGGACCACATCTCCGGCTTCGCGCTACTGATCGAGAAGCTCTGGCTCCTGGGACGCCGTGCGCCGCTCCCCATCTTCGGCCCCGAGAGTGCGCTGCGGGTCGCAGAGGCCTGCTTCGGTGTCTACACCACGGACAAGTGGGACGGGCTTCCGGAACGGATCTACCACCCCGTCCCGCCGGAACTCGGCGCGCCGGTCTTTCGCGACGAGACGTTCACGGTCACCGCCGCACCCGTCGAGCACCCCGTGCCCACCATCGGTCTCCGGGTGGAGGCGGGGGGCCGTACGGTAGCGTACTCCGCCGATACCGCCCAGCACGACAACGTCGCCCGGCTGGCAGCGGGCGTCGACGTGCTCATCCACGAGGGCACCGGGAGCCTGCCGGGGGTCCATGCCTCTCCGGAGGAGGCGGCAGAGACCGCGCGCGATGCCGGCGTCTCGCGCCTGGTGCTCGTCCACGTCCCGCCCGGCGTCACGGACGAAGGGCTGAGCGAGGCCCGCGCCGTCTTCCCCGAGACGGAGTGGGGGGTGGACGGCCAGCGCATTCGCGTCTGAGACCGCCCGCGAGCAGCGCCAGCGCACGGCTCGTTGGCGCTACCGGACGGTCACGCGGTCCGGCACGATGAACGCGTTGGGGTACTCGGACTGGATGAACGGGAGCGCGTCGTCCGCCTCGCGCTGGAACTCGAACGCGCCCACGCGGACACGGTAGTGCGGCTGCACGTACGCCACGATCACCTCCAGATCGCGAGGTGCGCCGGCCCGGCCCTGCGCATCCTCCCACCACGAGAGCACGGCGCTCCGAAGCCGCTCGGCCGTCTCGCGGTCGTCGCTGCGGCCCACCTGGATGCGGAAGCCGTCCACCTCGCGCGGCTGGCGCTCCGAGGAGGGGCGCGTGGCCGAGCCCGGCACCTGCACGGTGCCCTCCATCGTGCGTGCCGGCACGTCATGGACGATCTCGACGCGGGCCGGAGGCTCAGCGTCGTAGCCCGTCGGATCGAACGACTCGTAGGCTGGGTAGGTCGCGTCTGGCGATTCGCCCGGACCATCCGTGTTGTCGTCCGAGAGGGGGCCGGAGCCGGAGCAGGCCGCGAGGGTCGGGAGCACCGCCAGGAGGGCGGCAATGCGGAGGACGCGCATGGGGAAGCGGGTGAGGAGGACGCCGGGCCGGGAGGCCTAGTACGAGGCGTCAGACGTCAGGCCTTTCAAAATAGCGACCCCGGCGCTCGCGCCGAGCCGTGTGGCGCCCGCTTCCACCATCGCGTAGGCGTCCTCAGCGGAGCGGACACCGCCGGACGCCTTGACGCCCATCTTCGCGCCCACCACGCGGCGCATGAGCGCGACGTCCTGCGGGCTGGCGCCGCCCGAGGCGAAGCCCGTGGAGGTCTTGACGAAGTCGGCGCCGGCGTTCTGAGAGAGCACGCACGCGATCACCTTCTCCTCGTCGGTCAGGAGGGCCGTTTCGAGGATGACCTTGACGGTCCGTCCGCCCGCGGCCTGCACGACCGCGCGGATGTCGGCCTCCACCTCGGCGTACTGCTCGCTTTTGAGGCGGCCGATGGCGATCACCATGTCGATCTCCTCGGCGCCATCGCGGACGGCCTGCTCCGTCTCGAACGCCTTGACGGGCGTGCGCACGGCCCCGTGCGGGAAGCCGACCACGGTGCAGACCTTCGGCGTATGGCCGGAGAGTTCCTCGGAGGCGACGGGCACCCAGACCGGGCTCACGCAGACGCTCGCGAAGCAGTACTCGCGGGCCTCGGCGCACAGCTCGCGGATCTGCGCCTCGGTCGTCTCCGGCTTGAGCACGGTGTGGTCGATGAGGCGGGCGAGCGGAGGCGCCAGCCGGCAGGCGTCGTTGCCGCCGGTGTGGTCCGCGCGGAGGCCGAAGCGGCTCGCGCCGTGGCCCACCATCGTCTCGAGCGCTTCGCCGAGCGCGGTGCGGGCCGTGGAGTCCATCCCCTCACCGTTGCCGGTGAGCCGGGCGATGAGGGCGTCTTTCTGAGCGTCGGTCACGTCGGGAGCGGGGAGCGCAGTGCAGGGTACGGCGCGATGGTACCGCGCGCCCGCGGGGGGAACCACGGACCTCGCGCGAAACGCCACGCGCTGGCGGTCCGCCTCGGCGAGAGCCTCCGCCAGCGCGGCGAGCTCAGGAGGTCATCGCCTCCACCTCCTCGTCCAGGTTGTACTTCTTCCGCTTCTCCCAGAGCGTCTTTTTGGAGATGCCGAGCACCTTGGCCACCTCGGAGTACGGCGCCTTCATCTCGGCCAGCGTGTGGCGGATGTAGGCGTGCTCCAGCTCTTCCAGGCTGCCACGCGAGCGGAAGCGGAAGGCGTCGCCGTCGTCGTCTGGCGAAGCGAAGGCGTCGGACTTGAGGAGGATGAGGTCGGGGGCGTCCAACTCGCGGCCCTGGGCGAAGATCATGGCCCGCTCCAGCACGTTGCGGAGTTCGCGGACGTTGCCCGGCCAGTCGTGGCTCATCAGCTTCTCCTCCGCCTCCAGCGTGAAGCCGTCGAACGGCTTGCGGAACTCCTCCGAAGGAGGCCGCCACCCGCTCGGCGATCTCGATCGCGTCGCGCCCCATGCGGCGGAGCGGCGGGAGTTGGAGGGTGACCACATTGATGCGGTAGAGGAGGTCTTTGCGGAACTCCTTCTCGGCCACCTTCTCCTCCAGCTTGGCGTTCGTCGCGCAGACGATGCGAGTGGAGACCTTGATGTCGTCCGTGCCGCCGAGGCGCCGGAACTGGCGGCTTTCGAGGAACGAGAGGAGCTTGGCCTGCAGCGGCAGGCTCATGGAGTCGATCTCGTCCAGGAAGAGTGTGCCGCCGTCGGCCACTTCGAGGAGGCCGGGCTTTGCCGCGCGAGCGTCCGTGAACGCGCCCTTCTCGTAGCCGAAGAGCTCGGACTCCAGCAGGTTGTCCGGCAGCGCCGCGCAGTTGATCTCCATGAAGCGCCCGCTCGCCCACCGCGATTCGTAGTGGATGGTCTGCGCCACGAGGTTCTTGCCCGTCCCCGTCTCGCCACGCACGAGCACGATCGTGTTGGGGATGTCCTTGAGCGTCTCGATGGTCTGGCGGACGCGCCCGACTTCCTCGGATGTCCCGATGATGCGAGAGACGGAGTTCTTCTTCTTCCGCTCGCGCTTGATCTCCTGGAGCTCCTGCTTGTCCGAGTAGAGGTCCAGCGCCTTGGTCAGCAACGCGCGCATCTCCTCCAGGTTGACCGGCTTCTGGAGGTAGTGGAAGGACCCCATCCGCATGGCGTCCACGGCCGTTTGCACGGACGAATGCGCCGTCATCACGATCACGGGGAGCGTGAGCCCGCGGCCGCGCAACTCTTCCAACAGCTGCATACCGGAGACGTCCGGCATCATGAGATCCGTGAGCACGAGGTCCGGCGCCTCCCCCCCGTCCAGCGTCTCCAGGAACTCCGAGGCGCGGGTGTAGGGCCGGACGGAGTAGCCGTCCCGCTCGAGGACCTTCGCGAAAAGGGTCCCGATCTTGGGGTCGTCGTCCACGACGACGATCTTTTTCTTGCTCATAGGGGGCGCGCGGAGTGGGGAGGGGCGCAGACGGCCGATGTTACGAATCGTAACCTAGACCCGCCAGATCGCGGCGCCTGTCCGCGCCTGTCCTACACCGCTGGCGGTCGTCGTCAGCGGGTGCGGCCAGAGCCTCCGCCAGCGGGCGGCGCTCACCCTCACGGGTGGAGAGCCTCGCGTCCAGTTACTCGGTGAACACGCGCTGTACCTGATTCTGTGTCTAATCGCCGTAGCGTTTCACCGTTTCGCGGAGGTCGGCAGCGAAGCGGTAGATGTCTGACACAGAAGCGATGTCGTGCTTCTCCTCATTCTTGTCCGAATCAAAGATCCCGATGCGCCACTGGCTCCAGTTGAAATGGAGACGACAGATCGGCTTCCGGTTGTTGTCGTCCAAGAGAATCCCCATGTAGGACTTCGTATCGCGATGAGCCACCCGCTCCGGGGCTACGACTTCGGCGCAGATGGCACGAACGACGTGATAGCCCTCCAATTCCTCTGCCGTGGTCTCGACACCATCCTCACGAGGTTCATCGGACTCTGCCTGCTCTGGATCATCTTCGTCTACTCGTCTGCCCGTCGCTACGTCTTCCTGTGCGAGTGCCGACCGGAGGCGACCGCTAACGCGTTCGCAGCGGCGCGTAGTAGTGGTTGGTTGTTTGATTGGTGGGGGGATTGTGGAATGTTTGTTGTC
>DUBD01000035.1:0-1340 GCA_012960515.1 Bacteroidota bacterium
GGTCATCCTCGGGTGGGCGCTGGCGAACGAGCCGCTCGGCCCGCGCGTCCTCGTGGCGAGCGCTGCCGTCGTCGTCGCCGTCGCGCTCATCACGACCGCCCGCCCCGCCCCGGCGCGACCGCCAGCCGTGGCGGCGCCGCTCCCGCCGGATGATCCGGCGCGGTCCACCCGCTAGCTTGCCCCCATGTTCGAGTCCGGTGCCTCCGTCCTCTCCGCCGCCACGGTCCTCTTCTTCGTGATGGACCCGCTCGGCAACGTGCCGCTGGCGCTCACGCTGCTCCAGGACCTGGAGCCGAAGCGGCGCTGGATCGTGCTCACGCGCGAGCTCCTCATCGCGCTGGCGATCCTTCTGACGTTCCTGTTCTTCGGGCAGAACCTGCTGGACGCGCTGCACCTGGAGCAGGAGTCCGTGACCATCGCGGGCGGCATCGTGCTGCTGGTGATCGGGCTGCGGATGGTGTTTCCGCGGCCGGAGGGCATCATGGGCGACACGCCGGACGGCGAGCCGTTCATCGTGCCCATCGCGATCCCGCTGCTCGCCGGCCCTTCCGCGCTGGCGACCCTCATCCTCATGGTCCGCAGCGAGCCGGAGGCGATGGGCGTCTGGACCCTCGCACTGCTCCTCGCGTGGGGCGCGACGGCCGCCATCCTGCTCGCGGCGCCGTTCTTCTACCGCATCCTGCGGCGGCGCGGGCTGAGCGCGCTGGAGAAGCTGATGGGGATGCTGCTCCTGATGATTGCGGTGCAGATGCTCGTCAACGGCATCCAGGCCGTCTTCCTAGGGATCGGTTAGGCGCGTTCCGCCAGCTCGGCCCAGCGCTCCATGTCGGCGTCGAGTTGCTTGACGAGGGCGTCCAGCTCCGCGCTGAGCGCCACCACCTTCTCGGCGTCGGTCGCGAACTCCGCCAGCTGGGATTCCAGCTCCGGCTGGCGGCTCTCGGCGGACTCGATTCGCGCCTCGATCTCTTCCAGTTCCCGCTTCTCCTTGTAGCTGAGCTTTTTCGGCGCGTCGGCGGGGGGCGCGGCCTCGCGCGAGGGGGGAGGGGCGGGCGCTGCAGCCTTGGCCTTCGCGGCGCTGGCGGCCTCTCTCGCCTTGTCTTCCTGCGTCTTGATCTCCAGCCACGCGCTGTAGTTGCCGGGGACGTCGCGGATGTGGCCGCCGGGCTCGAAGCGGAAGAGGTGGTCCGCGGTGCGGTCCAGGAAGTAGCGGTCGTGCGAGACGGTGATGAGCGTGCCGCCGAAGTCGTCCAGGTAGTCCTCCAGCGCGACGAGCGTGGGGATGTCCAGGTCGTTGGTGGGCTCGTCCAGCAGGAGCACGTTCGGGGCGCCCATGAGTACGC
>DUBD01000035.1:1350-7157 GCA_012960515.1 Bacteroidota bacterium
AGGATGTAGAAGAACGGTTTCGCTCCGGGGCCGTCGCCGCCGGAGAGCAGCCCGACGGGCGTGTACTGCGCCTTGCCGGGGAAGAGGAACCGCTCCAGCATCTGGCTGGCGGTGATCGTCTTGCCGTCGGCGGTGCGAACGTTCTCGGCGACCTCGGTGATGGTGTCGATCACGCGCTGCTCGTCGTTGAGGATGCGGCTCTCCTGATCGAAGTACCCCAGGTTCACCGTCGGGCCGACTTCGACGCTGCCGGCGTCGGGCGCCAGCCGGCCGGCGATCATCTCCAAGAGCGTGGTCTTGCCCGCCCCGTTGGGTCCGATCACGCCGACCCGCTCGCCTCGGGTGAAGATGTGCGAGAAGTCTCGGACGAGCGTCTTCTCGTCGTACCGCTTGGTCACGTCCTTCAGCTCCACCACCTTCTTGCCGAGGCGGGTGGAGAGGGCGGAGATCTCCAGCTCCGGGTCGTCGGCGTCCGGGGCGGCGTCCAGGAGGGCGTGCGCCTTCGCGATGCGGGACTTGGACTTGCTCGTGCGGGCCTTCGCGCCGCGGCGGAGCCACTCCAGCTCGCGCTTCGCGAGGTTGGCGCGCGTGGCCTCGGCCTTCGCCGCCAGTTCCGCCTCTTCGGCCTTCTTCTCCGTGTAGTCCGAGTACGTGCCGACGTAGCGGGTCACCTCGCCGCCCGCGACCTCCAGCATGTGCCCCACGACGCGGTCCAGGAAGTACCGGTCGTGCGTGACGAGGAGGAGCGCACCGGTCCAACTCGCGAGGAAGCCTTCGAGCCAGTCGATGGTCTCGGTGTCGAGGTGGTTGGTGGGCTCGTCCAGGATGAGGAGGTCCGGGCGCTCCACGAGGACCCGCGCGAGGGCGACGCGCTTGCGCTGGCCGCCGCTGAGCGTGTCCACGGAGGCGTCCGTGTCTGTGATGCCGAGGCGGTCCAGGACCGCACGAGCCTGCGCTTCCAGGTCCCATGCGTTCGCGGCGTCCATCTTGCCGGAGAGCGCCGTCATCCGTTCCACGAGCGCCGCGTTCGAGGGGTCGCGCTCCAGCTTGTGGACCACGTCCTCGTACTCGCGGACGAGCGAGGTGGTGGGCCCCTCGCCCGCGAAGATGGCGTCCAACACGGTCTGGCCGGCGTCGAAGTCCGGCCGCTGCGTGAGGAAGCCGACGCGAGCGCCGCCGTGGACGATCACGCGCCCGCCGTCCGGCGGCTCCACGCCCGCCGCGATGCGGAGGAGCGTCGTCTTGCCCGCCCCGTTCGCGCCGATCACGCCGACCTTCTCGCCGGGCTCGATCACGAGCGAGACGTCGTCCAGGAGGGGCTTGGTACCGTAGTCCTTGCGGACGCGGTCGAAGGTGAGCAGGGCCATCGCGGGAAGGGGAGGGGCTCGGCGCGCTGGCGGTCGTCGTCGGCGAGGGGCGCGGCCAGCGGGGGACAACGAAAAAGGCCGCCCCCCGCGACGCGGAGAACGGCCTGTGTGCCCGGGACTGGACTCGAACCAGCACGCTGTTGCCAGCACCACCCCCTCAAGATGGCGTGTCTACCAATTTCACCACCCGGGCAGGGTCGTCCGAAGACGGAAGAGAGAACGAGGCTCCGACTGGCGGGTCGGTCGAGGCCGGGTGACTCCGGTAGGGCTCGAACCTACGACCCGCTGGTTAAAAGCCAGCTGCTCTGCCAACTGAGCTACGGAGTCTAGCCGCGAGGGCCGGAAGCCGTGCCCTCGGCAGGCGGACACGAAGGTAGGCACCCGTCGGAGGGCAGAGCAACGCCCGCATGTGGAGCGGGAGCAAAGACCGCGCGAGCCTCAGACGGACGCCCCGCGTGGCACGGCGGCCCACTCGCGTCCCGTTCTCTCCGCCGAAGGTTCTACATTCCAACACCTCCCGCCCTTCGACCCATGTCCCGCTTCCTCACCGCCCTCCTCCTCGTCGCGCTGGCGCTGCCCGCCAGCGGGCAGTCGCTCGAGCTCATCGGAACCGTGGAGCTGCCGTCCATGCCCCGGCCGGGCGCAGATGAGCAGCCCGATGCCGGCGTGCCCAACATCGTCGGCGGGTCCGACGTGTGGGCCTACACCGCGCCGGACGGCGCCGAGTACGCCCTCATGGGCGACCTCAACGGCATCTCGATCGTCGCCGTCCCCTCGCTGGAGGTCGTCGCGCACATCGACGGCCCCACGGAGCGCGCGCCGTTCTACTGGCGCGACATCAAGACGTACGGCTCCTTCGCGTACGTCACCACGGAGGCCTACGGCCCGAACGAAGGGCTCCAGGTCATCGACCTCCGTGGCCTCCCGCACTCCGCTGAGCTCGTGACCGCCGTCCGCGGTCAGGACGACCGTCTCGTCTCCTCGCACAACCTCTCCATCGACACCCGCACGGGGCACGCCTGGGTGCTCAACTCGGACGGCACGCAGATCGTCGCGCTGGACCTGTCCAACCCGCTCCTCCCGGTGGAGGTGGGCGCGGTGGACGTGCCGGACTCCCACGACGTGTACGCTTACAACGGCACGCTCTACGTCGCCGAGGGCCGCACGCCGAAGATCTCCGTCTGGGACGTGAGCGATCCGGCCAACCCGGTCGCCAGCGGCTCCGTGGTCTTCCCGGACCCGGGCTACGTGCACAACGTCTGGCCTACGGAGGACGGCACGCACATCCTCACGACGGAGGAGACGGCCAACAAGTCCGTCAAGGTGTGGAACATCGAGGACCTGAGCAACCCGGAGCTCGTCGCGGAGTGGCTCGGCGAGAGCAACCTCGCGCACAACGTCCACGTGCAGGGCGACCTCGCGATCATCTCGCACTACTCCTCCGGCCTCTCGATGGTGGACATCACCGACCTCGCGAACCCGGTGGAGGTCGCGCGTTTCGACACCCACCCGGACAACGACGACGCGGCGTTCTACGGCAACTGGGGCGCCTCGCTGCCCACGCCGAGCGGCTACGTCTACGCGAGCGACCTGGAGGGCACGCTGACCGTGCTCAAGTGGAACCCGAACGCGGTGGATAGCTAGGCCACCCGCTCCATTCGTCGGCCGCCGCCGTCAGCCCCGCGCTGGCGGCGGCGGTTCTCGTTCGGGGCCGCCCGCTGGCGGAGGCCCCGCGCGAGGCGACCGCCAGCCGGGCGGTGGTATCGTACAGTCTGCGTCTCATCCCCCTCGCCATGCACCGTCTCCTCCTCCTCAGTCTCCTCGTCCTCGCGCCGCTCGCGCACGCTCAGACGCTGGAGGTCATCGGCACCGTCCCGATGCCGGCCATCGTCACGGACTCCCTCGAAACCGGCGGCACCGATGTCTGGCCGTACGTCGCGCCGGACGGCTCCGAGTACGCCATCATGGGCGAGCTCAACGGCGTCAGCATCGTGGCCGTGCCCTCGCTGGAGGTCGTCGCTCGCGTGCCTGGGCCGACGGAGCGCGCCCGCGCGTACTGGCGCGACATCAAGACCTACGGCGACTACGCGTACGTGGTCACCGAGGCCTACGGCCCCAACGAAGGGCTCCAGATCATCGACCTCTCCAACCTGCCGGAGAGCGCCGAGGAAGTGGCGGTCGTCCGCGGCCCGGAGGACGCGCTCGTCTCCTCGCACAACCTCTCCATCGATACGGAGACGGGCCACGCGTACGTGCTCAACTCGGACGGTAGCTCCATCCTCGTCCTCTCGCTCGCCGACCCCGTCGCGCCGGAGGTCGTCTCCAGCATCGACGTGGGCGACTCGCACGACGTGTTCGCACGCAACGGCCGCGCCTACATCGCGGAGGGGCGCCAGCCGTTCATCTCCATCTGGGACATGACCGACCCCACCACGCCGACGCTCCTCAGCCGCGTCCGCGTGCCCGACGCCGGCTACGTCCACAACGTCTGGCCGACCGATGACGAGCAGTTCATGCTCACGACGGAGGAAACCGCCGACAAGACCGTCAAGGTGTGGGACATCTCCGACCTGGAGAACCCGGAGCTTCTCGGCGAGTGGCTCGGTGCAAACAAAATCGCCCACAACGTCCACGTCCGCGGCGATTTTGCCTTCCTCTCGCACTACACCGCCGGCATCTACGTGCTGGACATCTCCGACCCCACGAGCCCGGTGGAGGTGGCACACCACGACACCTACCCGCGCCACGACGAGGTGAAGATGGACGGCAACTGGGGCGCCACGCTGCCCTCGCCGAGCGGCTACGTCTACGCGAGCGATCAGCAGGGCAAGCTCACCGTCCTCCGCTGGACGCCGCCGACGGACAGCTAGACCGACTCGTCCCGCTGGCGGCCGGCCTCGGCGAGAGGCACCGCCAGCGGAGCGCGCATACCGCCCAAACGAAACCGCCGCCAGCCCGAGGGCCGGCGGCGGTTCTTGTATAGAACGGAGGGCGCTACGCCGGGTCCGACGAGAGCGGGCCGGTCGTGTCCACGTCGTTGGTCTCGGCGGTGCTCGCGATGTGGAGGTCCTCCAGCTGCTCGGCGTCCACCCAGTCCGGGGTGCTGGACATGAGCTCCGTGGCCTGCTGCGTCTTGGGGAACGCGATCACGTCGCGGAGGCTCGTCGCGCCGGTGAGGAGCATCACGAGGCGGTCCAGGCCGAGCGCGATGCCGCCGTGCGGGGGCGCGCCGTAGCGGAACGCCTCCAGCAAGAAGCCGAACCGCCGCTGCGCCTCTTCCTCGTCGATGCCGAGGAGCTCGAACATCCGGGCCTGCACGTCGGAGCGGTGGATCCGGATGGAGCCGCCGCCGATCTCCGAGCCGTTGAGCACGAGGTCGTAGGCGCGGGCGCGGACCTCGCCGGGGGCGTCCGCCAGCTTGCCGAAGTCCTCGGGCAGCGGGCTCGTGAACGGGTGGTGCATGGCGTGGTAGCGGCCGCTCTCCTCGTCCCACTCCAGGAGCGGGAAGTCCGTGACCCAGAGGAACTCCCAGGGGCCGTCGGCGCCGGTCGGCATCGCGCCGGTCTCCTTGGCGATGTGGAGGCGGAGGTCGCCCATCTGGTGGAAGACCTTCGGCTGCGGGCCTGCGAGCACGAGCACCAGGTCGCCGGACTCCGCACCGACCGCGTCGATGACGGCCTGCATCTTGTCGCGCGAGAAGACCGAGTCTTTGACGGACTGGCTGAACTCGCCGCCATCGGAGGGGAGCTTGGCGTAGAAGAGGCCGCCCGCGCCGATCTGCTTGCGGACGATCTCCTTGTCCAGCTTGTCCATCGGCTTGCGGCCGCGATCGCCCTCGCCGGGCACGCGGATCGCGACGACGGCGCCGCCGTCGTCCAGGATGGACTCGAAGACGCGGAAGTCCGAGCCGCGGACGGCCTCGCTCACGTCGGCGATCTCCATGCCGAAGCGGAGGTCCGGCTTATCGGAGCCGAAGCGGCGGATGGCCTCGGCGTAGGGCATCCGCGGGAACGGCGTGGACACCTCGATGCCGCGCGTCTGCTGCCAGATGTCCACGATGAGCCCTTCCACCAACTCGTAGATGAGCTCTTCGGTCGCGAAGGTCACCTCGACATCGATCTGGGTGAACTCCGGCTGGCGGTCCGCGCGGAGGTCCTCATCGCGGAAGCACTTCGTGATCTGGACGTAGCGGTCCAGGCCCGAGACCATGAGGATCTGCTTGTACGTCTGCGGGCTCTGCGGGAGCGCGTAGAACTGGCCCGGGTGCACGCGGCTGGGCACGAGGTAGTCGCGGGCGCCCTCGGGCGTGCTCTTCATGAGCACGGGCGTCTCCACCTCCACGAAGTCGTTGGCGTCGAAGTAGCGGCGTGTGGCCTGGTAGAGCTTGTGGCGGAGGTGGAGGTTGTTCTGGAGCGCGGGCTTGCGGAGCGCGAGGTAGCG
>DUBD01000036.1 GCA_012960515.1 Bacteroidota bacterium
GCTGCCGCCCACGAGGTTCGGGCCCACGTGGGGGACGAAGGCGGTGGCGCCGTCACCATCGTCACCGCCCGCGAGGACCAGCGCCAGGCCGACGCCGAGGAGAAGTGCGGGGGTGGCAATGGCGACGGCCTGCCTGTGGGTGTCAATTCTCATGAGTCTCGAAGACGAGCGGGGTGGTCAACGCTTGGTCCCCCCGTTGGAGCCAGACCCGGAACTCTGCATATCTCGCCGGCTCGACTCGCCACACATCCACGCGAAGCGTGGCGGTCTGCGCGATCCCCGTCCCGTAGGACTCCAGCGTCGCGGCGTAGTCGATGCGGATGTCCAGCTCGCCGAGGCGCGGGCTGACGGAGAACCCGGCGCTCGGGCGGAGCTCGCCAGCGTCGCCGAGGAGGAGCCGGTCCACCCCGGCGCGGACGGCAAAGGCGTCTACGAGTTCGTACTCGGCGCCTACTCGTGCGAGCGTCTCGCCCAACCGGAGGTCCGTCTCCACCGTCTCCGCCGTCGGGATACCGCCGATCGTGCCGATGCCGCCGGCCTCGCGCGTCTCTGCCGACCGGATCTGCCCTTCGAACTCCGCCGCCAGCAGCAGGCCGCCGTCCTCCGGCGTCCCGCCGAGACGGTAGGCCGCCCCGCCGCGGAGCCGCACCGGGAACCGGTCCGCGACCGTCCCACCGCCCACGGCCGACGCGTTCCAGTTGTACTGCGCGAAGAGGTCTTCCGCGACGAGCCCGAACGAGAACCGGTCCGAGGGCTTCGCGGCTAGCCCGAGGCTGAACCCCAGCGCGGTCGGCGGGCGGATCTCTTCCGCGAGGTCGCTGCGGTAGACGCGGAGCCCGACGCCCGCGGCCACTTTGCTGGAGAGCCGCGTGCCGAAGGCGACGAAGAACGCCTGCTCGCTCACGTCGAACTCGCCGGTGGAGTAGCCGCTCTCATCCCGGCCGTCGATCCCGGTCACGCGGGCCTGCACGAAGCCGCCCGCCAGGCCGGCGCGGGGTTGGAGCGGCGCGCCCACCTGCACGGCGGTCCACTCGCGGTCGAAATCCAGCAGCGCCCCGGTGATTTCCATGCCCTGTGACGCCTGAAACGGGCCGAGCGCGGGGTTGTGGTACGGGCTCGTATCGCCGAACGCATCGCCGGCTTGCGGCCCGAGGACAGCGGCCCGTGCGCCCATCCCGAACCGTGCGAACGCCCCCGGCGCCTGACTGGCGGCGGGCATCGCGGCGAGGAGCAGGAGGCCGGACAGGAGAGCGGAGCGCATGGCGAGAGCGACCGCCAGCGGGCGGCGGGAAGAGAGGTGGCGCATCAGTCCAGCACGAGGATCTTGCCGGAGACCTGCTGGTCGCCCGCGTCCACCACGTAGATGTAGGCGCCGTTCGCGATGCGCGTGCCGTCGTCCGCCGTACCTGTCCAGATCACCTCGTTCGGTCCGCTGCCGCGGTCGCCCTCGCCCAGATCGGCGACGAGGCGCATGCTGAAGTCGAAGATGCGGACGCGCAGCGGACCGGGCTCGTCCACGTCCACGCGGATTCGGATGAGGCGGTCAGCGCGAGGCGAGAACGGGTTGGGGTATGCGTAGGTCTCCACGTCCGGCACCTCGTCCGAGAGGTCCGTGACCTCCGGGTTGGAGGGGACGTTGGCGCGATAGAGCGTCCAGCTATCGCCGCCGTTCTCGCTGGAGATCAGCCCGTCGCCCGTGCCGACCCACAGCGTCCCGTCGTCCGTCACGGCGGCGGAGAAGACGGAGGATCCCGGGCGGAGCGGGAGCGGTTGGCCGTCCACGCCTCGGAAGACCCGGACGCCGCGCCAGACGCGCCCGCCGTCATCGGAGACGAAGAGGCCGCTCTGGCCGGCCGCGTAGATCGTATCGCCGCTAAACGCGAAGTCGTAGATGCGCTCGCCGAGCAGGACCGTGTCGAAGATCGGCTCGCCGGTGCCGGGGGCGTCGCCGCGCCAGACCGTCACGCCGAACTGCTCGTCGTCCGCGTTGGGCGCGAGGTCGATGGACCGGCCGCTCGGCCACGCGGCCATCCAGACCTCGTCGCGGGCGTCCGCCAGCTCGCGGGCGCGGAGCGCCACGATGAAGTCCGCCGAGGGGCCGGGGCGGGCCACGTCGCTCGAGTAGCGGACCCATGCGCGGTCCCCGCTGGCGGCGTCCACCGTCGAGGCGTCCCCGCGGTTGAGCCCGGCGAGCGAGCCCGACCAGACCGTCCCCTCCTCGTCCACGAGGACGGAGTAGGCGACAAAGTTGAAGCCGTAGAGCGAGACGTCGCTGGCGCTCTCGGCATCCGGAAGCTGGACGCCCGCGGGCGTGTAGGGGAAGGCGTACGTCTGGTCCGGCGAGATCGCGCGGAGCGTGTCCGGAGGGAGCACCACGCGGCTCCAACTCACACCTCCATCGCGCGAGACGCGGAGGCCGGCGAGCGCGTTGGCGGAGTAGAGGTCGCCGGTGGTGGGGTCCACGTCCACCCAGTACGGTGGGGCGTCGGCGGGCGTGAAGATGGGCGAGGCGGGCAGCGTGTTCGCGCCGTAAGTGACCTCGATATCCGTCGGCGCGTCCAGCGGAGCGCCGCGGCCCAGCCACGACTCGCCGCCATCCGTCGAAAGTGCGAAGCCGCCGGCGCTCGGGATCACGTCGTCCCCGGCTTCCTCGTTGTAGCCCAACCCGACGAGGATCGTGCCGTCGTCTTCCGCCGCGATGGAGAACGCGCGCGCGGGTTGGGGCGTGGCGGGATTGAACGCGTTGAGACGCCCGGGGAACAGCGGATCGCCGTCTGGGCGGATCACCACGAGTTGCGGGCCGACGTACAGCCGGCCATTCGCCTCGCCGAGCGTGGTGACGCTGTTGCGAGCCCCGAGCGGGAGCGCCTCCACCACGCCGTACCCGGTCTCGATGGTCTGCGCGGTGCCGACGGGAACGACCGCCAGCGCGGCGAGAAGTGAGAAGAGCGCGCGGCGCATCTACTGAACGGTAAAGGTGATCTCAGTGGGCGGGCTCTCCAGACCGGTCCGGTCCACGGCCACCACGTCGAAGGCGTACGTGCCGACCGGCGTGCTGGAGTTGATGGCGAGCGCGAGCGTGTGGCGGCCGTCCCAGGCCTCGGCGTCGTTGTCCTCGCCGTCGTCGCGGAAGCGGAAGAGGGTCTCCCCGTCCCGCTGGCGGAGCTCGGCGTAGGCGACGTTCGCCGTGCCGTCCGGGTCGTCCACGTCGGCGGAGAGCACCACGGTGGCGGAGCCGGACGACGGGCGCGAGATGGGGCGCGGCGACGAACTCGTGGCGGTCACGCGGGGGCCGCCGAGCGCTTCGGAGGAAAAGACGAGCACCGCCGTCGCCCGGTCGCCGATGCGGCCACTGGCGTCCTCCGTCGTCACGGTGATCGGGTACCGGCCGATGGCGCCGCGGGGAATCTCGGCGCTCGGGGTCAGTTCGAAGACGCCGGCCTCGCCGCTGGCCTCCGCCTCGGCGAGCAGCGTCTCTCCGTCCAGCGCGCGAAGGAACGCGCGGACCGTCACGTCCCCGTCGCCGCCCACGACCGCCACCTGGATCGTCGGCGCGAGGGTGATCGTGGCATTGCCGCTCGTGTCGTCCAGTTCTTCCGGAGTCAGCGTGACCGTCGCGATGGAGGGCGGCGTGCCGAACGGATCGCTCGTGCCGGGCGTCTCGTCGCACGCGGCGAGAGACAGCGCGAGCGCACACACGAGGGCGAAAAAGACGCGGGACATGCGACCGGGACGTGCGGAAATCGGAGGAGCGCGAAGGTACGCGCAGGGGTCGCGGACGGTCGGGAGCGTCGGGGGAGTTCGCGGAGGCGCAACCTACGCGCGGGGGCGAGGGCGAGGGAACCGGGGCGGCCCCATTTGCCCTCGCGCTACACGACCACGATGGGCTGGATCGAGAAGCAGAGGAAGAAGATCCCGATGCACAGCCAGCCGAGCGCGATCCGCCCGCGCGTGAGCGGCTCGTGCACCAGCACGGGCGGGTGGTCCATCTTGATCAGGAAGAGGATGAGTCCGCTCCAGAGCAGCCAGCCCCAGTAGCCTACCTGAGACGCAAGCCCCGGCTGGAGGTAGACGACTGCCGCCGCCAGCCCGAGCAGCACGGGCAGCCCCGCGAAGGCGTACCGCCAGTCGCCGAAGTACCGCTTGAGGTACACGGCCACGAGCACCGCCAGCCCGCCGAGCGCTCCGGCGTATCCCGCCGTCCCCCACGTGTTGCCGAAGATGGGCACCATCTCCACCATCCAGCCGATGGAGACGGAGAGGATGAGCACGAGCGTCGTGATCCGCGCGACGACCCGGTGCACGGCCGGACCGAAGAGGGCGTAGACCACGTGCCCGCCGTCTAGCTGCCCCACCGGCAGGAGATTGAGCGCGGTGAAGAAGAGCCCGAGCCACGCGGCGAACAGCACCGGGTAGTGCGTGAGCTCGTAGCCCGGCACGCGGTAGTCCCCGAGTCCCGCCACGAAGGAATAAAGCAGGGTATCGCCAGGGATCATCGCCTGCGCCCCCACCCCCCGCAACATCGCGACCATGGTGGAGGTGGTAGGGAAGGCGCCCGTTTCCCGGACCTGCGCGACGATCAGCGCGTGGAGCTCGGTATCCACGGAGAGCAGGTACTCCACCGGCGGCAAGGCCACGACAGCGTAGACCAGCGCCGTCAGCGCGATGACGAAGCCCGCCAGCGGGCCGGCGGCTCCGATGTCGAACAGCTGCGTCGTGGTGCGGATGCGCTCCCGAATGCGGATGACGGCGCCGAACGTCCCGAGCGCGAACGGCAGCGGGATGTAGTAGGGCAGCGAGACGCGGACGCCGTGCCACCGCGCGGCGAAGTAGTGCCCGAACTCGTGGACCGTCAGGAAGAGGAGGAACGGGACCGTGTACCGGAGCCCGTCTATCACGCGCGCCATCCACCCGGCCTCGGCGTAGTGCAGGCTTCGCGCGATCAGCGAGGGGCTGTACATCTCGCCCCCGATCACGAGCCCGCCGCTCACGATCATCATACACGCGAACGTCGCGACGAAGAGCCCGACGTGGAGCCCGATCCGGTCGCGGTCCGGTGTGGGCGGGGTGTAGTGCGTGAGGACGCTGTCGGTGGGCGGGCGGAGAGGCGCCGGCGTGGGTCGAGGCTCCAAGGGGTCGGGGATTCGTCAGCCCGCCCTACGCGGCGGGGGGAACGGAGTTCGGAAAGTCGCCACGCGGCCCGCCGCCGTCCGCTGGCGGTCATTGCGAACGAGGACTGACGGGCCGTTGTCGGCGGCGGGCACGATGTTGCCCGGCTGGCGTTCACGCTCGGCGGGAGCCTCCGCCCCCTGCTCCGCCCTTCCCCTGCCCCGTCTCCGAGAATGACCGACGCGCTCGCCGACAAGCTCAAGCACCTCCCCACCGGACCCGGCGTGTACCAGCACAAAGACGCCGAGGGGACCGTCCTGTACGTCGGGAAGGCGAAGAACCTCCGCAACCGCGTCCGCTCCTACTTCCAGACGGGCCGCCCGCGCGAGGCGCGGATCAACGCGCTCGTCAAGAAGATCGAGGACGTGGAGGTCATCCTGACCGATACAGAGGCGGAGGCGCTGATCCTGGAGAACAACCTCATCAAGGAGCTCCAGCCCCGGTACAACGTCAACCTCAAGGACGACAAGACCTACCCCTACATCTGCATCAAGAAGGAGCGCTTCCCCCGCGTCTTCCCCACGCGGCGCGTCCGCAAAGACGGCTCGCTCTACTTCGGGCCGTACACGGACGCGAAAAAGATGCGGCTGATGCTGAAGACGATCAAGGACCTCTTCAAGCTCCGCTCCTGCTCCCTCCCGCTCAACCCGAAGGCCATCGAGGCCGGGAAGTATCAGGTCTGCCTGGACTACCACATCCAGAAGTGCGCGGGGCCGTGCGTGGGCTACGAGACGCAGGAGCACTACGACTCCTCCATCGCGCAGATCACGCAGCTCCTCCACGGGAAAACAGAAGCCCTGATCTCGCTCCTGAAAGACGAGATGGTCCGCCTCGCGAGCGAGCGCCAGTTCGAAGAGGCCGCCGAATACCGCGACCGCATCCGCGCGCTGGAGACGTACTCGAAAAAGCAGAAGGTGGTGGCAGAGACGGAGGTGGACCGCGACCTCTTCGCCGTCTGCGTCGATCGCGAGGAAGACGTGGGCGTGGGCGTGCTGTTCAAGGTGCGCGAGGGCAAAATCCTCGGCCGCCAGCACAAGATCCTGCGCCCGGTGGAAGGCGTTCCGGACGAGGCGCTCATGCAGCGGCTCGTGGAGGACTACTACGCCCAGGCCACGTTTTTCCCGGACGAGGTCTACCTCTCGACGGAGTTGGAAATGCCCGATCCTGTCCAGACGATCCTCAACGACGGGCGCGGACGGAAGGTGGCGCTGCACGTCCCGCAGCGGGGCGAGAAGGCCAGCTTGCTCAAAATGGTGGAGGCCAACGCGGAGCTGCTGCTCGGCGAGTGGCTCCGCCATAAGGAGAAGCGCGAGGAGGACCGTATCCCGAAATCCGTCCTCTCCCTCCAGCGCGACCTCCGGCTCAAGAAGCCGCCGCGCCGCATCGAGACGTTCGACATCTCACACCTCGGCGGGACGGGGACGGTCGCCAGCTGCGTGGTCTTCCAGGACGGGCGGCCGCGGAAATCCGACTACCGGACGTACAAGATCCGCTCCGTCCCGGACGGCAAGCCGGACGACTTCCAGTCCATGCGCGAGGTGGTGGAGCGGCGCTACGCGCGTCTGCTCGAAGAGAACGGCCCATGGCCGGACCTCGTCATCATCGACGGCGGGAAGGGGCAATTGGGTAGCGCGGTGGAGAGCCTGCGGCGCGTGGACGTGTACGGGAAGTTCCCTGTCGTCGGGCTGGCGAAGCGTCTGGAAGAGGTCTTCTTCCCCGGCGAAGCGCGGAGCACGATGATCCCGCGCACGTCGTCCAGCCTTCGGCTGATCCAGCGCTGCCGCGACGAGGCGCACCGGTTCGCGGTCACGGCCCAGCGGAAGCAGCGCCGCATCAAGGACCTCCGCTCCGAGCTTCTGGACATCCCGGGCGTCGGCGCGAAGACGGCGCAGAAGCTGCTCACGGAG
>DUBD01000037.1 GCA_012960515.1 Bacteroidota bacterium
CGAGAATCAGCCCGGTGGCGAAGGGCTGGATTTCGTGTTCGGAGAGATCATCCAACCGGAGCGGTTCTCCGTGCCGGCCATCATCACGGACTCCGCGTTCACGTACGTAGCGGTCTCGCGAAACGTGTCGGTGGACTCCTCCCGGGGGCCCGACGCGGTGCAGGCCGAACTCCTCGCGCGGGCGCAGGAGATGGACGAGTCGAATCCGCCCATCCGCTACGAGTTCGCGCCCGGCGCCGTCCAGTTCGTGCACTATGGAGAGAGCGAGCTGGCGCGCACGATCCGGCTGTTCCCCCTCGTGCAACTCGGCATCGTGGGGTTGTTCGTCCTGGTGGGGTACTGGGGCTTCTCCTACCTCCGCCGAAGTGAGCAGTCGCTGCTCTGGGTCGGGATGGCGAAGGAGGCGGCGCACCAACTCGGGACGCCCCTCTCCAGCATGATCGGCTGGATCGAACTGCTCCGGTTGGGGGATGCCGCGCCCGCGGAGCAGGTGGCGGACGAACTCGAAGCCGACGTGGACCGACTCCGCCGGGTGGCCGACCGATTCGAGAAGATCGGCTCCCGTCCTACGCTGGAGCCGGTCCAACTCGCGCCCGTCCTGGAAGAGGTCGCGGCGTACATCCGCCGCCGCATTCCGAGCAGCGGCTCCCCCGTAACGCTCGCCGTCCACGCGGACCGCCAGCTGGCGGCTCGGCTCAACCCCGAACTGTTCGAATGGGTCGTGGAGAACCTGCTCAAGAACGCGCTCGACGCGATGGAGGGTGCGGGCGGCTCCATCACCATCCGCGCTCGGCGCGCGGGCGGGCAGGCGGTCGTGGAGGTAGAAGACACCGGAAAGGGCATGGACCGCGCAACGGCCCGGCTCGTGTTCAAGCCGGGGTTCTCCACGAAGCGCCGGGGGTGGGGGCTCGGCCTCAGCCTGGCGCGGCGCATCGTGGAGGCGTACCACGGCGGACGCCTGGAGGTCGCCGCCAGCCGTCTGGGCGCTGGGACCACCTTCCGCATCACGCTCGCCGCCGAGCCAGTCTCCAGTTTGGAGGCTGTGGCCGCTGAGGTGGGGCGCGGGGCGGACGAACCCGTTTAGAGTTCGCGCTGGCGGACAGCCTGGGAGATCTGTTCCGCCAACTCCTCCCCGGGCGCCACGGCCGTAAACAGCACGGAGCGCCGACGCCACGTGACGACGTACACATCGCCCTCCCGGCGGATGTCGACCGGTTCCGCCTCTGCCATCCGAGCGTACACTTCCGGGGCCAGCCGCAGACGGCCCATCTCCGCGGCCTCGTCTAACAGGATGTAGTCGTACGCGAAGACGACGAACGTGGCGCCCTGCAGGCCGTCATAGCGGAAGGCAGGCACGAAGACAGCGTCCGCCAGCTCTACCGCGCCGACGCCGAGGAGTTGGTAGCCTTCCAGATCGGGCGGGTACACGAGCCAGCCCTCCAGATTCTCGAACACCCATGAGGCAGCCTCCTCCGGGTCGTTCGTGATCGCGGCGGGGCGGAACTCGCGGTACGCGGCCACGGCTTCGCGGAGGACGTCGTTGTCCGGAGCCGCCTCGCGATGGGTCCAGAACCAGACCCCCACGACGCCCACGACGACGAGTGCGAGGCCGACCAGCCACCCCCAGGACGTTCCGCGGGGCTCGCTCGGGAGGTCTACCCGTGACTGCACGCGGTCCAGCGCGGAAACGGCGGGGTCCGGGTGCTCCCGAGAAGGAGGGGGAGGAGGCGCGCTCTCCTGCGCCCGCGCGTCGTCGTTCATGCGGCTTCTGCGAAGCGGCGGGCGCGCTCGGAACGCGTCTCGAAGATGAGCCGCACCGGTGCGCCGCGAGAAAGGGAGAGGAGCTGGGACGCGTTGCCCTTGTTCACACTGACCTCGAGTGCGCCGGAGCTTCCGAACAGCGCGAGGGGCTCGGAGACGGCGGCGTGGCCGTAGGTTTCGCTGATGCCGCGGATGATGGTGCTCCCGGCGTAGACCTTCACCGACCGATCGGCCTGATGGGCTTCCACGGTTTCGCGCTGAATGTTGGTCACGCAATTCCCGTAGCGGTCCACGTGCAAGATGGAGCCCTCTACACCCTGAGCGTCCGCGATCGGGAGCGGCCAGCGGAGGCTGGAGGTCTCCTCCGTCACGCTCCCCAACTCGCGAAGCGTGGCGCCGCCGGCGAGGTGGGCGGCCACAGGAGCGAAGACGTCGCGGCCGTGGAACGTGCGGCTGGCGCGCGAGGTGCGCCAGAACTCGGGCCGGTCCAGCACCACCGCACGCGACGGAGGCTCGTCGGTGAGGAGGGAGAGGAGGCCGTTGTCCGGTCCTACGAAGAGGTGCTCGCGGTCCGAGCCGGTCGGGCGGAAGCGCGCCGCCAGCGGACGGCGGGTTGTGCCCACGCCGGGGTCCACGACGACGAGGTGCACCGTGCCCTCGGGGTAGGTCCAGGCGGCCTGCCGCAGCACCCACGCCGCCTCCATGATGTCCTGCGGCGGCACCGCGTGGGTGACGTCGATCATGCGGACGTCCGGGCGGATGCCCAGCATCGTCCCTTTCATCGCGGCGACGTAGCCGTCGGATGTGCCGAAGTCCGTGGTAAGGGTGACGATCACGACGCCGTCGGGAGGTGGCAGAAGCCGAAAACCCAAGATACATGGAGCGCACACGGGCGTACACACGCGATGGGGTATCTTCTTTTCAGCCATGAGTGAAAGCACCGCCCAGACCCCGGAAGAGGCCCCTTCGCGCCACCGCGCGGCGGTGGATGAGTTCGTGCGCCTGTGGGGCGAGATGGCCTCGCACTGGGGCATCAACCGGACCATGGCCATCATCCACGCCCTGCTGTATGCCGAGGGTCAGCCGTTGGACACGGACGAAATCATGGACCGCCTCGCGATCTCGCGGGGCAACGCCAACATGAACCTGCGGGCCCTGCTGGACTGGGGGCTCGTCCGCAAAACTCACAAGACGGGAAGCCGAAAGGACTACTTCGAGGCGGAGCAGGACGTCTGGCGCCTGACGACCACGATCATCGAGGAGCGGCAGCGGCGGGAGATCGCGCCGGTGCAGCGAGCCCTCTCCGACGTGGCGATGGACCTCCGGCAGGCGGGCGGCGCCAGTCCGGAAGAAGACGCGTTCGCGGGCCGCATCGAGAAGCTGGTGGACGTGATGGAGACGCTGGACGAGTTCACGTCCACGCTCCTCCCGCTGGTCCGGGGGCGGCGCGCGGAACGGCTGCAGAAGATCGTCCGTTACGCCGCTCGTCTCCGCTCCTCCGACACCCCGCCAGACGACGCGTGACTGCCAGCGAACTCGGACAGAAGGGCGAGGCCCTCGCCGCCGACTACCTCGAAGCCAAGGGCTACCGACTCCTGGACCGGAACTACCGGTTCGAGCGGGAGGAGGTGGACCTCGTGATGTTCGAGCCGACGCCCGCGAACGACGGGGGGGAGATCGTGTTTGTGGAGGTGAAGGCGCGTCGTGGGACCGGGTTCGGCCGGCCGGAGGACGCAGTGACTGAAGCCAAGCAGAAGGCGATCCGTCGCGTGGCGGAGGCCTGGCTCCACGAGCGGAAGCTGTTCCCCTCGCCGGTCCGGTTCGACGTCGTGGCGATTCTGTTCGGGGGGGAGGAGCCCGAGGTGGAGCACTTCGAGAACGCGTTCGGCTACTTTTTCTAATGGGAGCGGGGCGGTCCGGCAGCGCTGGGCGGGTGGGGCGCCCGGCGGTCCTGGTCCACGGCGGTGCTTGGGCGATTCCTCAAGACGAGACGGACGCTCACGTGGACGGTCTCCACCGTGCCCTTGCGAGAGCCCGCCAGTTGGGGGAGCGCGGAGCTTCGGCGCTGGACATCGTGACGGAGACCGTGGCGGTGCTGGAGGCCCACCCGGCGTTCGACGCAGGGCGTGGCGCCGTGCTCGACCGGGACGGACGGCCCCAACTCGATGCCGGAATCATGGACGGCCCAACGCTCGCGTGGGGGGCAGTCGCGAACGTGCGAACGGTGGCCCATCCCGTCCGGCTGGCGCGGGCTCTCGCCGAGGGCGACGGACAAGCGCGGCTGATGGTAGGGGAGGGCGCGGAGCGCTACGCGGCGGAACTCGGCCTCCCGTACGTGGAGGAGGAGCGGCTGGTGGTCGCGCGCGAGCGGGACCGGTGGGAGCACCTCCGTGCAGCCGACGGCTTCCACACGAGCGCTGCGTTCTCTGGGGAGGCTCCCCGCGGGACCGTCGGGTGCGTCGCGCTGGACGCCGACGGGCGGCTAGCAGCGGCCACATCCACGGGCGGCGCGCCCTACACCCGCCCGGGACGAGTCGGGGACAGCCCGATCGTCGGAGCCGGGTTCTGGGCCGATGGGACGGCCGCGGTGTCCGCGACCGGCTGGGGAGAAGCGATCGCGACGGTCCAACTCTGTTCCCGTGCAGCGGACCGCGTGGCACACGGACAGGCACCCGAGGACGCGGCCGGGAGTGCGCTGGAGGCCATGCGCACCCGGGTCAGGTGGCCGGGGGCCACGGCCGCGACGGGTGGGGTGATCGCATTGGACGTGCAGGGGCGCGGCGGCTGGGCCTTCTCTACACCCCGGATGGCACGCGGCGGGTGGACTCCAGGCGGAGGCACCTGGGTCGCGCTCGATGCCTGACCCTCGCTCCGCTGGCGGCTACCGCCAGCCGCCCCGCGTTTCGGGCTCCGGCTCGGCGCGGTGAGCCTCGCGGCGCGGTGTAGGACGGGACCGGACGCGGTCGCCGTTGGGGAGGGCATCGCGGACGACCCAGGCCGGCCGCGGGTCGGGCTCCACGACGCGGCGGCGCGGGGGCGCGGCGGCGGCCGGTCCGGACGATGCGCTGGGCACTGAAGTCGGCTCGGCCTCTCGGGCTTCGCGGCGCGGCGTCGGCCAGCGCCGCGGGGCGTCACCGACGGCCACGAGCGGCTGGTCCATGCCCCCGCCGACGAGGTCGAGAGAGGTGCCGGGGAAATAATGGGCGAGGATGTCGCTGAAGTCGTAGCCGGCTTTCGCGCGGCCTCGCGCCCCATACTGACTCATCCCGACGCCGTGCCCGAATCCGCCGCCCTCGAACACGTAGCGGTCGCCGGAGCGGCGAATGTCCACGTTCGTGCTCATGAGCGTGCGGTAGCCGAGGGCCGAGTTGATGGCCGAGCGAAACTGGGAGCCGGAGATGCTCCGGCCCGCGGGCTCCAGCCGTACGCGGCGGACGTGGCCGGAGGCGGAACGCTCCGGGTAGATCGCGGTCACCGCTCCGTACCGGGAGAGCGCGCGGTGGACTCGTGAAGCGTCCGCGGTGGTGGTCCAGCGGTGCTGGGGAGACTCCGCGTCGTATGGGTCGGGGGTGGCGCGGAGGTAGGGGACTGGCGTGCTGTTCCAGACGTCCTCGTTCCCTGCGCTGTGGCCTCCGTTGGACGAGCTGTAGACGGTCTCGGCGTAAGTGCCGGCGTAGCGGAGCACGAGCCCTCGCGTGAGTTCCGCGGCCTCGCGGGTGACCTCCGTGACCACGCTCTCGCCCTTGTACACCTGCGAGCGCTGGGAATCCTCCACGTCGTAGTCCTCGTGGTCGTCCTGGTGGCGGAGGGCGTACGTCCTCGCGAGGATGGCCTGCGCCTTCACGCCTTCGATCTCCCGGAACGGGTACTCGCTCGCGACGACGCTCGCCACGTAGGGCTCGATCGGGACGTGGTTGACGATCTGCAGCCCGCGGCTGCCGCGGCGTATGACAAACGAACCGAGGTAGCGTCGGTCGTACTGCCCGCTCTGGAGCCGGACCTCTTCCTCAGACTCCACGCGAGCGCGCTGCCCGCTGGCGGTCGCTCCGTCCACGGAGACGGAAACCCCACGTCCCGACACCTCGACGCGTACCGAGGAGCCGGAGCCGACGAACCCCCCGTCCACATCGACCGCCAGCGGGGCGCCGTGCGTGCTCAGGAGGGCGGATGGTCCGGATCGGCCTTCGAACAACCGCACGCGCACGTCCTGCGCGTGGGCAAGGGCGGGCCCGGCGAGGAGGAGCAGGAGGAGGGCTGAACGCAGCATGAGCGCGGAGAAGGGGAGGTACGAGTCTCGTCTGCCGCGCGCCGCGCGTGCATCGGTGCCCGAACCCGTCCCTATATCGCGACGGCTACGACCAGTATAGGGGGATGCCCCTCCCCGCCGGGGTGGACGTGTCCGAGGCCGTCCTACAGGGCTAGGCGATCCTTCAGCTCGCGAGACCTCGCACGGCTGGCGACGACCTCGTGCTCGCCTTCGAGCACCAGCTTGTACCGGCCGGAGAACCAGGGGATCATTTCCCGGATCCGCCCCACATGTACGATGGCGCTCCGGTGCACCCGCATGAAATCGCGCGGGTCCAGCCGGGACTCCAGCGCGTCCAGCGTGAACGGCACGATGTGGCGGCGGAGGTGCACGCCCTCGCGATCACTTTCGCGGACGAAGAGGTTCGTGATCCCGTCGTTGACTTCGGCCGCGAGGATGTTGTCTGCCTGGAGGACGAGGAGCCGGTCGCGGCCGGGGATGGAGAGCTGCCGAATCGGCTCGTCTGAGCGTTCTGCGGTGGTTCCGGCGTCGGCGTCCAGACTTTCCAGCAGGTGCGCGATGCGGTCGTCGTCGCCCTCGGCGCGGCGCCGGGCCCGGTCCACGGCCTCCGCCAGCCGGTCGGACTCAATGGGCTTGAGGAGGTAGTCCACCGCGTTGGCTTCGAACGCGCGGATCGCGTACTCGTCGTACGCCGTCGTGAAGACGATCGCGGGCCGCGCCTCCGGCGCCAGCCGGTCGATGACATCGAAGCCGTCCAGCCCGGGCATCCGGACGTCCAGGAAGGCGAGGTCGTGGTCGCCGGCGGAGAGCTGTTCGAGGGCATCCACACCGTCCTCCGCTTCATCGATGGGACCGATGGAACCGTTCTCTTCTAACGGTGCGAGGAGTCGGCGGAGGCGGGAGCGGGCGGGGGCCTCGTCGTCGGCGATGAGGACGTGGAGCATGTCAGGAGAGGGGCAATCGGAGAGAGGCGAGCGTTCCGTCGGGGGAGCTTTGGATGGTAAGGCGGTCGTCGGTGCCGTAGAGCTGGCGGAGG
>DUBD01000038.1 GCA_012960515.1 Bacteroidota bacterium
GAGCGTGCCCACCACCTCGAACCGCTTCCCGTTGATGCGGAGGTACTTCCCGATGGGATCCTCCGAAGGGAACAGCGCCTCGGTCACGTCCGCGCCGATCACCACCACCGGCCGGCCCGCGCGGTCCTCCACCTCGGTAAAGAAGCGGCCCATCTCCACGTCCGCGCCGCCCGTATCCACGTAGTCCGTCGTGCTCGCCTCCACGCCGATCCCCCCGATCTCATCGCGGCCTCGGCGGAGCGTGGAGCCAACGCCCGTGAGCGGCGCGACGGCCTTCGCATACTCGCTCCGCGAGCGGAGGTACGCCGCCAGCTCTTCCTCCACGGGCGGGCGCTGGCGGTACTTCCACCAGTCGTCGAAGGAGAAGAACCACGGCGTCTGCTGCACGAAGAGCGCGTCGTCCCCGAGCATGGCCATGGAGCGGTCGAACTCGCCCTCGATCCCGTTGATGACGGTGAGCGTGGCCGTCACGGACACGATGCCGATGACGATGCCGAGCGTGGTGAGGAGCGCGCGGAGCTTGCTCGCGCGGAGCGCGCGGAGGGCGATGCGGGCGCCTTCGGAAAGCTCGGTGGCCGCAGACGGCACGGGGAAACGGGATGAGTGGGCGGGGGACGTCCGGCGGCTACGCCGACGCGCGCCAGAGGTTACGCCCCCGGCCCGTCCGAACCCGCTCCGCTGGCGGTCCCGTTCGGAGGCACCGCCAGCGGGAGAGGCCGTGCCTAGCTTCCGGGCGAGTCCCTTCCCGCCCCGATGTCCAAAGTCCGCATCCTCGGCGAGTTCTGGCGCTTCCTCCGCGAGCGGAAGAAGTTCTGGCTCGCGCCGATCGTCGTCGTCCTCGTGTGCCTCGGCTTGCTGGTGGTGGCGGCGAGCGGGAGCCCGCTGGCCCCGTTCATCTACTCGCTGTTCTGAGCGGGGTGGCGGGGACTCCGCCACCCCGAGGGCTCACGCGCGGCTGACTCCGGCTGTGGTGCGCTTCTGCAGCAGCGTCCCGATGGCCTCCGTCATCTCCGCCCGGCGGACGGGCTTGGCGAGGAACAGGTCGAACCCGGCGCGAAGGCACTGGTCCCGGTCCTCCGGGGCAACGTGCGCCGTCAGCGCGGCGGCCGGGATGCTCGCGAGTTGGGGGTCGGCACGGATCGCGCGGATCGCGTCGAAGCCGTCCATCCCCCCGCCGTAGTTGATGTCGAGCAGGGCAGCATCGAAGGGCTGAGACCGGAGCGTCGCAATCGCTTCCTCGGCGGTCGAGGCCGTGACCACCTCGAACGCCGTGCGGAGGTAGAGCGAGAACAGCTGGCGGTTCTCCGGCACGTCGTCCGCGACGAGGATGCGAGGGCGGTCCGCAGCCCCTGTCCGTGGAGGTCGCGGGGCCGGTTGGGAGGATGGAAACACGGGAGAGGGTGGTGGATCAGGGACCGGGTATCGGCTCCGGCTGGATGGGGCTTAACCGGTGGCTCAGCGTCTTCCGAAGGATTCCGCCAGCGGGCGGCACGCGTCCAGAAGAACCGGGTGGAGCGCAGGCGGAGAGGCGACAAGCCCTCCGGAAAACACGGGATGCGCGGCCCCATCCAGTCCGGTAACGGTCCCCCCCGCTTCGCGCACGAGCAGCACGCCCGCGGCCACGTCCCACGGCGCCAGCCCGCCCTCGAAGAAGCCGTCGAAGCGGCCGGCGGCGGTCCACGCGAGGTCCATCGCGGCAGACCCATGGCGGCGGATCCCGCGCGTGGCGCGCATCAACGTCTCGAACGTCTGGAGGTAGCCCTCGGCGTAGGAGTAGTCGCGGAACGGGAAGCCGGTGGAGAGCAGCGCGTGGTCCAGGTCCACCGTATCCGAGACCTCCGCCGGCTCGCCATCGACCGCCAGCCCACCGCCGCGCGTCGCGGAGAAGACCTCGTCACTCGTGACCTCGTGGACCACGCCCACCACGATCTCGCCCGCCTCCTCCAGCGCGATGGAGACGGCGTACGGGGGGACGCCGTGCGCGAAGTTGGTCGTCCCGTCCAGCGGGTCCACGATCCATCGGCGCCCCACGCGTAGCGGCGCGACGCCGTCGTCCCCGCCTTCTTCCGCGAGGATAGCGTCGTCCGGGAACGCCTCGCGGAGGTGGCCGAGGATGAGCGCCTGCGAAGCCTCATCCACGTCCGTCACGAGGTCGTGGCGCGTCTTGGTGCGGGCGTCGGCGCGGTTGAAGGTGGCCGCGCGCTGGCGGATGAGGTCGGCGGCGGCGCGGGCGGCCGTGAGCGCGACCGAGAGTTCGTCGGCGAAGGGCATGAGGCGGAGGGGGACGAGCCGCGTGAACCGGGCCGCGGCGGGCGGGTTCTGCCATCGCGATCTTGCCCGCGATGCGCTACGCCTTCTTCCTGCTCCTCGCCCTCGCCGCCTGCGCGGAGGCGCCCGTCGAGTCCCCCCCGCACGACCCCGAGGCGGACCGCCTCCTCGCCTCCGTCACCGGCGACGCCTGGGACGCCGCCTGGACAACCGCCAGCGCGCGGCCTCTGGTGTTTGAGCGCCCCGGCGGGGAGACGCTCGACACGCTCCCGCCGAACCCGCTCCCGGCTTTCCTCTCCGACGAACCGCCGTTCCTCGACGCCGCCGCCCGCGAGCAGTACGAGACGCGCGTCCTCGGCGACACCACCCTCGCGGGACAGCCCGCCACGCTCGTCGGCGCGCGGTTCATCGCGGACAGCCGGCGCACCCAACCCATCCGCTCGGTCCGCGCGGCCGTGACCGCCAGCGGCACGCTCCTCTGGATCGACGTGCAGCGCGAGTCCGAGTCTGTCTTGTTCGACGAAGACAGCCGCCTCCGCGCCGGGCTGGCGGTCGCCGAGGGCGCGTTCGTGCCCGGCTTCGCCGAGGTCTCCACCCGCACCGACGTGCCCGCTTCCGACGCCCGCGACCTCTCCACGTCCTGGTCCCTCGCGCGATGACGCCGCTCGACCTCGCGCTCCGCGGCCGGCTCCGCACCCAACGGCTCGGCCGTCCGCACCGGCACCTCCCGAGCGTGGGGAGCACGCAGACCGTGGCAGCGGAATGGGCGGACAGCGGCGCCTCTACCGGCGCGATGGTGACGGCAGACACCCAGACCAGCGGCCGCGGTCGGCTGGGCCGCGAATGGGGCGATGAGCCCGGCCGAGACCTCGCGCTCTCCCTCGTCCTCCGCCCCTCGCTGCCCGCCGAAAAGCTCGGACTCGTCGGGCTGGCGGCGGCGTTGGGCGTGGCCGAAGCGTTGGACAAACGGACCCCCGGCGTGAGCCTGAAGTGGCCGAACGACGTGTTGGTCGGCGGGAAGAAGGCGGCGGGCGTGCTCGCGGAAACGCGGTGGGCCGCCTGCGGCAGCGGCTTCCGCCCCACCGTCCTCCTCGGCATCGGCGTGAACGTCAACCGCGAGGCCTTCCCGGCTGTGCTCACCCACCGCGCCACCTCCCTCGCGCTGGAGACGGGCGCCCCGCACGACCGCGCCGCCGTTCTCGCCGACCTCCTCCTCGCGCTCGAAGGCGCCCTCTCCCTCTCCGACGACGCGCTCGTCCGTGAGGCCGAGGCCCGGCTGACCGTGCTCGGCTCCCGCGTGGAAGTCGGCTTCCCGGGCACGGAGCGCGCGCCGCTGGCGGGCACCGTCCTCGGCATCGGCGCGAATGGCGCGTTGCGGCTGGCGACCGCGACGGGCGAGGTGGCCGTCCACGCCGGCGAGACGACGGTTCTCGCGTGAGCGGGCCGTTTCTCGCCGTGGACATCGGCAACAGCGCGGTCAAAGTCGCGCGATGGGACGGCACGTGGGGTGAGGTCGCCAGCTACAAATCGTCCGTCGAAGCGCCGGCGCACGTCTGGGCGCCACGCCTCGCGAAGCTCGCAGACGGCGCGAGGGCGGGCGGCGTCTGCTCCGTCGTCCCGGCGCTCACGCCCCGCCTCGCCGACGCGCTGGCGGAG
Organism: Bacteroidota bacterium; assembly: GCA_012960515.1. Taxonomy (GTDB): domain Bacteria; phylum Bacteroidota; class Rhodothermia; order Rhodothermales; family Rubricoccaceae; genus Rubricoccus. The sequence goes on from DUBD01000038.1 coordinate 3,925, forward strand.
GTCACGGGCACGCCGCCGTTCGTCGTCCGCACCGACGGCCCCCTCCCCTTTCGGATGGGCTACGCCACGCCCCACACCCTCGGCAACGACCGCGTGGCGGCGGCGGCCGCCGCCTGGCTCCGCTTCGGCACCGATCCCGCACGGCCCCTCATCGCCTTCGATGCCGGAACCGCGATCACCGTCGAGGCCATCGACCTCGCGGCGGACGGCCCGGTGTACCGCGGCGGTGCCATCCTCCCCGGCCCGCACACGCTCCGCCAGTCGCTGGCGCGAGGCACGGCCCAACTTCCGGAGGTGGAGTGGGAGCGGCCGGCCTCGACCATCGGGACGAGCACGAGGGAGGCCATTCAGGCCGGGCTGACGACGCTCGTGCTGGACGGCATGGCGGGCCTCCTCCGCCGCACCGCTGAGGCGCTCTCGGAGCCTCCCGTCATCGTCGCGACGGGCGGGTGGGGCGGATGGCTCGCGCGGCGGCTCCCCGCCGTAGACCACGTCGCGCCGCACCTCGTGCTGGACGGCGTCCGGCTTCTCGCCTCGCGCCCGGATCTCGCGCGCTGACGACGACCGCCAGCGGGGCGCGCTACCCGTCCGCTGCGAGGAGGGTCTGCACGCGCGCCAGCACCATGTCGATGGCCACCTTGTTCTGGCCGCCGCGCGGGATGATGACGTCTGCGTAGCGCTTGGAGGGCTCCACGAACTCCAGGTGCATCGGGCGGACGGTCCGGCGGTACTGCCCGAGCACGGAGTCCACGGAGCGGCCGCGCTCGTGGAGGTCGCGCTCCATGCGCCGCATGAGGCGGACGTCGTCGGGCGCGTCCACGTACAGCTTGATGTCCATCCGGTCGCGGAGGTCGGGCTCGGCGAGCACGAGGATGCCCTCCACCACGATCACAGAGCGCGGCTCCACCGTCTCCGTCTCCACGCGCCGGCTGTGCGTCGTGAAGTCGTACGTCGGCTTCTCGATGGCCTCGCCGCGGAGGAGCGCGTCGAGGTGCTGGACCATCAGCGAGGTCTCCAGCGCGTCTGGGTGGTCGAAGTTGAAGCGGGCGCGGGCCTCGGGGTCGAGGTGCGAGAGGTCCACGTAGTAGGCGTCGTGGTCCAGGAGGGCGATCCGGCGCGGGCCGAACGCCTCCATGACGCGGCGCTGGACCGTGGTCTTCCCGGAGCCGGAGCCCCCCGCGATGCCGATGACGACGGACATGGTGCTGGTGCGTGCTCGTGATGGCGCCACGCGCTGGCGGAGGCGGTCCGCCAGCGGGACGGGCTATTCCTCTTCGTCCTCTTCGCGGGCCTTCTTCGCCGCGGCGGCCTCGGCTTCGGCCTGGGCGCGGGCCTTCCGGCGGGCGGCGCGGCGCTCCTCCCAGCCCGGGCGCGAGACCATGACCACGGTCCCGCTCCCCTTGTCGTCCAGTTCGGAGGCCTCCAGGTCCAGTTCGTACCCGCCGGGCGCCTCCCACTCGTCCAGATCCTCCGCCGTCTCCGGCAGCTCGATCACGATGTGGTGCACGAGGGCACCGCGGAGCTCTTTCACCCCGTGCGTGACGGCCTTGGTCTCGCCGTCCTCGTCCTCGCGGAAGAACTTGACGGAGAGCATCCGCTTGTAGGTGCCGGCATCGTCCCAAGCGGCGGCGTGCGCGCCCGGCAGCAGGTTCCACACCACCTGCCCCGCCAGCAGGTCGTTGAGGACCGGCGAGAGGACGGGCTTCCAGTACGTGGAGACCTTCCCGATCTCGTTCACGCTCGCGTCCATCTTGAGCCGGTAGTTCGGGATCAAGTCGTCCGGGCGGAGCAGGCCGAAGAGGCCCGAGAAGATGACGCCGTTCTCCAGAAGGCGGCGCTGGGCGCCCGTGGGCAGCTCGGGGAACTGCATCGCCGCGTACATCACGCCGGGGTTGTACCGGTCGATGGCGGCCATCAGCGGGCTACGGTAGATCTCCCCCGTTGCGTCCACCGCCTCCTGCAGCGTATCGCCCTTGACGCCGAACAGCTTCTGCAGCTCCTCCTCCTCCCCATCGCGCACCTGCGCCTGCAGCGCGTCGATGAGCGCGCGGCGCTCGGGGTTGAGGCCGTTGAAGTAGTTGAACGTGTTCGACGAGCGGTAGTCGAACATGTCTGGCGCGAGCGGGTTGCCGCCGGGCTGCTTGCCTTCCGACGGCGGGAGGAGGATCGTAAAACGCACGAGGACGGGGGAGCGGGATGAGAAGACGCCCAGCCTCACCGGAGCGAAGCTGGGCGGAGAGCAAATCGGCGTGGGGCGGGGCTACGCCTGCGGCGCGGCGGCCCCGGTATCCGCGGGGCGGTCCGAGGCCGGACGACGGGAGCGCGCGTCGGCGATCAGGGCGTCGGCCTCGTCCAGGAGGCGGGCGGCCTGTTCGCGGGCGTCTGCCACGAGGGCGTCCGCGCGAGCCCGCGCGGCGCTGGATTCGTTGGAGGGGGACTCCAGCCGGTCCAGCACGCCGGAGAGATCGGCGGCCCAGCGGTCGAGGAGGTAGGCGACGCGGCGGCGGAGCTGGCGGCCCTCGTCAGGCGCGAGCAGGAGGCCGAGCGAGAACCCGGCAGTGCCACCGACGAGGAAGCCCCAGACGGTAGCGCGAACAGTGCGGCTGCGGGAGCTCATTGGGCGAAGGAGAGAAGGGAGCAGAAGATAGCGCGACGGCGGGAGGTTCGTTCCCGGCGGCGTGGGGAAACACGACGAGGCCGCGCCCGTCTGGACGCGGCCTCGGAACGGTCCGCCAGGCGACGGGCGCGAAGCGAGTCGCTAGCGGCCCTTCTTCTTGTGGCGGTTCTTGCGGAGCCGCTTCTTCCGCTTGTGGGTGGCGATCTTGTGGCGCTTGCGCTTCCGGCCGCAGGGCATAGTCGTAAGGGGATTGGGTTCGGAGCCTGGAACGCGGAATGTAGGTCGGGGGGTCCGCCCTTCCCAAACGCGGGCCCGTTCTGCGTGTCGGCTTCACGCGCGGGCAGCTCGCACGGGTCGTTTGTCCACCGCGCCGGACAAGAATACCGGCTCGTGTCCACGGTGGTGGTCGCTCTGACCTCAGAACTGGCGGTGAGACCTCGCCAGCGTGTGTGGCACGGGCGTTGCCAGGAGACTACTCGCACTCGG
>DUBD01000039.1:0-5505 GCA_012960515.1 Bacteroidota bacterium
AGGCCCAGCCGACGCCCTCGGCGCCCGCCGCCCAGCAGCCGCAGCCCCCGGCCGCGCCGCCCGCCGAGGGCCAGGCGCCCTCCGCGTAAGGCCGCCAGCCCCACGTGCCTGAGGTCCGCCGATCCTTCGCAGGATCCGGCCGGGCCGCCTGCTAGCTTCTCCGTGTCCCGCTGGCGGTTCCGCTGAGCCGCCGGTGCGCCCTTCCCCCGACCGTTCCTCTCGCGCCATGAGCATCCTCGTAAACAAAGACACCCGCCTCGTCGTCCAGGGCATCACCGGCAAGGAGGGCTCCTTCCACGCCCAGCAGATGATGGACTACGGCACGGCCGTGGTCGCGGGCGTGACCCCCGGCAAGGGCGGCCAGGAGCACCTCGGCGTGCCCGTCCGCAACACCGTCCGCGAGGCCGTGGAGCAGGACGGCGCCAACACCTCCGTCATCTTCGTGCCGCCGCCGTTCGCCGCGGACGCCGTGCTGGAGGCCGCCGACGCCGGCATCGAGCTCGTCATCTGCATCACGGAGGGCATCCCGGTGCAGGACATGATCCCGGTCAAGCCCTACCTCGACAAGAAGGGCGTCCGCATGATCGGGCCGAACTGCCCTGGCGTCCTCACCCCCGGTGACAACGTGAAGGTCGGCATCATGCCGACGATGATCTTCTCGCCCGGCAATGTGGGCGTCGTCTCGCGGTCTGGCACCCTCACCTACGAGGCCGTGGACCAGCTGACGCGCGCCGGCCTGGGCCAGAGCACGGCCGTCGGCATCGGCGGCGACCCGATCATCGGGACGCAGTTCCTGGACGCGATCCAGCTCTTCAACGAGGACCCGGAGACGGAGGCCATCGTGATGATCGGCGAGATCGGCGGCAGCGCCGAGGAGGCCGCCGCGGCCTACGTCAAGGAGCACGTGGACAAGCCGGTCTTCGGCTTCATCGCGGGCCGCACGGCGCCTCCGGGCCGCCGCATGGGCCACGCCGGCGCGATCGTCTCCGGCGGCGAGGGCACGGCCGAGGCCAAGCTGGAGGCCATGCGCGACGCCGGCATCACGACGGTGATCAACCTCGCCGAGCTCGGCGACACGGTCAAGGCGCACTTCGAGTCCGTCGCCTAGAGGGTCACGGTTCGGCGCCCGGGGCTCGCACCGACGAGCCCCGGGCCTTGGACCCCGGACCTCAGACCCATGCAGATCCACTCCTCCCGCTTCGTCACGGCCGCGCCCGGCTGGCGCCAGCTGCCCGAGGACGGGACGCCGGAGGTCGCCTTCGTGGGGCGCTCCAACGTGGGCAAGAGCTCGCTGCTCAACGCGATGCTCGGGCGGAAGGCGCTCGCGCGGACGAGCCAGACGCCGGGCAAGACGCAGGCGCTCAACTTCTACCGCATCAACGGCCGCCACGAGCCCTCGGACGGGCCCATCGGGCAGGGCGGCTTCTTCCTCGTGGACCTGCCGGGCTACGGCTACGCCAAGGTCTCGCAGAAGCAGCGCGAGGCGTGGCAGCGGCTCATCGGGACGTACGTGGTGGAGCGGGCGTTTCCGGACGGCCCTCGTCAGGCCCCGCTCCGCGCCGTGATCCAGCTCGTGGACGGCCGCCACCCGCCGACCAAGCTGGACACCGAGCTGGCGCTCATCCTGCGCGAGAGCCCCGCGCCGCACCTCATCGCGCTGACGAAGGGGGACAAGCTCTCCGGCAACGGCCGCCCCAAGGCGGAGGCCCAGGCCCGGAAGCACTTCAAACAGCTGGGGCTGGAGCTGCCGGTCATCGTGACCTCCGCGCAGACGAAGCGCGGCGTGGACGAGTTGTGGCGCTGGATCGAGCCGCTGGTTTAGGGCCCGCACGCGGCTTCGTTTCTGAATCGCGAGACGGAGCCTGATCCGCGCCCACACGCACCGCCAGCGGGAACGAGGGAGGGCGCCCCGCGCGTAGGTGGCCTATGCAGGACCCGCTTCCCCTCGTGCTCGCCGTCGGTCTCGCGCTCGTCCACGTGGTGGGCTGGCGGCTCCGGTTCGCGGAGGTGATCCCGCGGAGCGCGTGGCTGTCCTTTGCCAGCGGGACGTCCGTGGCGTACGTGTTCGTGCACCTGCTGCCGGAGATGGCCGAGCTGCAGGAGGCGCTGGCGGAGATCGGCGCGAGGGAATGGGTCATCGAGCGGCACCACGTCTGGCTGCTCGCGCTGGCGGGACTCGTGGCGTTCTACGGGCTGGAGCGGCAGGCCGCTCGCTCCCGCACGAGCGGCGACGAACGGGCGGCGGACCGCACCGAGGCCGAGGTGTTCTGGGTCCACATGGGCGCGTACGGGCTCTACAATGGGCTCGTGGGCTACCTCCTGGCGTGGGGCGAGAGCCGGACCACGACCGGCGTGCTGCTCTTCGCCCTCGCGATGGCGTTCCACTTCCTCGTCAACGACTCCGGCCTCCGCCACGACCACAAAGCGCGCTACCAGTCGCGCGGGCGGTGGATCCTGGCCGGTGCCGTCGTGGCTGGATGCGCGCTCGGGTTCGTCACCGAGGTGCACGAGGCGACCATCGCGGCGCTGCTCGGCGTGCTGGGCGGGAGCGTCATCCTGACCGTGCTCAAAGAGGAATTGCCGGACGAGCGCGAGAGCCGGCTCTGGCCCTTCGCGCTGGGCGCCATCGCGTACTCCGTGCTGCTGCTGGCGGTCTGAGTGGGCGGGCGCGAGGCCGCCGCCGCCGGTCCCGCGCGCGTACCATTCGGTCTCCCGTCTGCTATTCGTCTCCGCGCCTCTCATGCCGCTTGATCCCCTCGCGGGCCAGCCCGTCCCCGCCGACCGCCTCCCCGACATTCCGGCCCTGCTCAGCGCGTACGCCAGCCGCACGCCGGATCCGGCGTCGCCCGCAGAGCGCGTCAGCTTCGGCACGTCCGGGCACCGCGGCTCCTCGCTGGACGCCCGCTTCAACGAGGCCCACATCGCGGCCACCAGCCAGGCCCTCGTGGAGTACCGCCGCGAGGCCGGCATCACGGGGCCGCTCTACATCGGGATCGACACGCACGCGCTCTCGCGGCCGGCCTTCGAGACGGCGCTAGAGGTCTTCGCCGCGAATGGCGTCACGGTTCGGATCCAGGAGGGCGACGGGTTCACGCCCACGCCTGCGGTCTCGCACGCCATCCTCGCGCACAACCGCGAGGGCACCGGCGCCCGCGCCGATGGCGTGGTCATCACGCCCAGCCACAACCCACCGCAGGACGGCGGCTTCAAGTACAACCCGCCCACGGGCGGCCCGGCAGGGGGCGAGATCACCGGGCCGGTGCAGGACCGCGCCAACGAGATCCTGGAGAACGGCCTGCGCGAGGTCCGGCGCGTCCCGCTGGCGGAGGCGCTCGCCGCCGACACCACGCATCGGCATGACTTCGTGCGGCCCTACGTGGACGGCCTCGCGGACGTGCTGGACATGGACGCCATCGCGAACAGCGGCCTCCGCATCGGCGTGGACCCGATGGGCGGCGCGGCGGTGGGCTACTGGGCGCCCATCGCGGAGCGCTACGGGCTGGATCTGGAGGTCGTCAACGAGGCCGTGGATCCGGCCTTCGCGTTTATGCGGCTGGACCGCGACGGCAAGATCCGGATGGACTGCTCCTCGCCCTATGCGATGGCGGGTCTGGTGGAGCTGAGCGACCGCTTCGACATCGCTTTCGGCAACGACCCGGACGTGGACCGCCACGGGATCGTCGCGCCGAGCTCCGGGCTGATGAACCCGAACCACTACCTCGCCGTGGCCATCGAGTACCTGTTCGCGCACCGGCCGGGCTGGTCCGAGAGCGCCGCCGTGGGCAAAACGCTCGTCTCGTCGTCCATGATCGACCGCGTGGTGGCGGGACTCGGCCGTCCGCTGGCGGAAGTGCCCGTCGGGTTCAAGTGGTTCGTGGACGGGCTGCGGTCCGGCCGCTACGCCTTCGGCGGCGAGGAGAGCGCGGGCGCCTCGTTCCTGCGGAAGGACGGCTCCGTCTGGACGACCGACAAGGACGGCCTGCTCCTCGGCCTGCTGGCGGCGGAGATCACCGCCGTCACCGGCCGCGATCCCGGCGAGCGGTACGCCGCGCTCGAAGACCGCTTCGGCTCCCCGGTCTACGCCCGCACCGATGCTCCCGCCACGCGCGAGCAGAAAGCTGCCCTCAAAGCGCTCTCGCCCGAGGCCGTCCAGGCCGACACCCTCGCGGGCGAGCCCATCACGGCCGTCCTCACCCGCGCCCCCGGCAACGACGCGCCCATCGGCGGGCTGAAGGTGACGACCGCCAGCGGGTGGTTCGCCGCTCGCCCCTCGGGCACGGAGGACGTGTACAAGATCTACGCGGAGAGCTTCCGCGGCGAGGACCACCTCGCGAGGCTCCAGGCCGAGGCGCGCGACCTCGTTCAGGGCGCATTCGACCGGGCGTAGCGCGCGGCACCCAGCGGCGTCCGCTCGTCGCGCTGGCGGCGGCCGCCAGCGGGGCGGGAGCGTGCCTTGTGCTCGGGCGTTCGCGGCTCCACCTTGCGCCGTCACCGCCTCTGCTCCCATGCTCCGCATCCTGCTCGCTCTGCTCCTCCTCGCGCCCGGCGCGATCGCCCAATCTGCCGCGTGGCCGGACTCGCTGGCCGGTGGGCCGGTGCCGCCGGCGGAGGTCCCGAGGCTCCGCGCCATCGCGGGGGCGGTCTCCGCAGACCGCATCGAGGCGGACATCCGGACGCTCGCGGGCTTCGGCACGCGGCACACGCTCAGTGACACCGCCAGCGCGACGCGCGGCATCGGGGCGGCGCGGCGGTGGTACCGCGCCCAACTGGAGCGGATCTCCGAGGCCTGCGGCGGTTGCCTGGAGATCGTGGAGGTGCGCGAGGTCGTCTCCGGCGAGCGCCGCATCCCGGACCCCGTGGAGGTGGTCAGCCTCCTCGCCATCCAGCGCGGCACGTCGGACCCCGACCGGATGGTGATGATGTCCGGCGACATCGACTCCCGCGCGTCCGACGCGCTGGACGGGACGAGCGACGCGCCCGGCGCGAACGACAACGCCTCCGGGCTGGCGGGCACGCTGGAGGCCGCCCGCGTCCTCACGCAGCACACGTTCCCCGCGAGCATCGTCTACGCTGGGCTGAGCGGCGAGGAGCAGGGGCTCTTCGGCGGGCAGCACGTCGCGGCGTACGCTCGCGCGAACGGCTGGCGGATCACGGCCGTCCTCAACAACGACATGATCGGCAACACCTGCGGGATCGACGGGGTGTGCGACAACACGAGCGCCCGCGTCTTCTCCGAGGGCACGCGCGCGGTGGAAACGGAGCGCGAGGCGACGGTCCGCCGCTACACCGGCGGCGAGGTGGACAGCCCCTCGCGGAACGTCGCGCGGTACGTGGACCGGATGGCGGACGAATACATCCGCAACCTGGACATCATGATGATCTACCGGAACGACCGGTTCGGCCGCGGCGGCCACCACACGCCGTTTGTGGAGGCGGGCTTTCCGGGCGTCCGCATCATGGAAACGCACGAGCACTACGACCGCCAGCACCAGGACCTCCGGACCG
>DUBD01000039.1:5745-7020 GCA_012960515.1 Bacteroidota bacterium
CCAGCACCAGGCCCTCCGGACCGAGGACGGCCGCCACTTCGGCGACACCGTGGAGTTCGTGGACTGGGACTACGCTGCGAAGCTGACCGCACTCAACGCCGTCGCGCTGGCGGGGATGGCGGGCGCGCCCGCGCCGCCGCAGAACGTGAGCGTCTCCGGCGCCGTCCGGCCGAGCACGACGCTCGCATGGGACCGCCCGGACCTCGCGGAGAACCCGCACCACGCCGGCGTCCGCGTCTGGTGGCGCCTGACGACGAGCCCGCAGTGGGAGCGGAGCGTGTTCGTGCCGGACAACGGCGAGGCCCGCCAGCGCTACACGCTGGAGAACGTCGTCATCGACAACTACTTCTTCGGCGTGTCCGCGGTAGCGGCGGACGGGAGCGAGAGCCCGGTCGTGTTCCCCGGGCCGGCGGGCGCGTTCGAGTAGCCGCGCCCCTGGGGCCCGGTGAGCGGCGCGGTCAGACGGTAGCCGGGCTCGGCCGGCTGGCGGCGGGCTCCGGCGGGAGCATCCGGAGCGCCCCGCGCACGAGGTCCAGTGCCACCACGATGGTGCCGCGGAGCTTGAGGAACGCCGAGGCCGCGGCGGCATCGTCCTTCGCGTCGGCGGCGTCTCGCACGAGGCGTGCCGCGCTGCCCATCGGGGCGACGTGGAGGAGGTCCGCGATGGAGGCGAGCGTGTGGCCCAGCCGGGCCGCCGTGGCGTGGTCGCCCTCGTGGAGCGCGCGGCCGCACGCCCGCGTCTCGCGCTCCAGGTCGGTCTCCAGCTCCGTCAGGAACGTCCGGAGGTGGGAGGGGTCGTCGCCTACGAGCTCGCGGACGGCGCCCGCCAGCGCAGCGATGGGGTCGGCGGGCTCCTCCGGCTCGGGCTCGGCGATGGGGGGCGGCGTGGCGAACTGGCGCAGCGTCTCCGCGAGCTCGTCGCGCTGGAGCGGCTTGGAGAGGAAGGCGTCCATGCCAGCTTCCAGGCAGGCCTGCCGCTGCTCCAGCGTGACGTCCGCTGTCATCGCGATGATGGTGGGCGCGGGCGTGATGGAGGCGTCCTCGCGGATGCGCCGCGTGGCCGTGATCCCGTCCATCTGCGGCATCCGCACGTCCATCAGCACCGCGTCATACGCGCCCTGCCGGACGGCCTCGATGGCCTCGACGCCGTTCCCCACGAAGGTCGCGCGGTGCCCGAGGCGCTCCAGCGCAAGAGCGGCGACGCGCTGGTTGATCGGGTTGTCCTCGGCGACGAGGAGGTGGAGTCCGGTGGCGGGAGGCGCGGGGGGGGGAGTC
>DUBD01000040.1:0-6393 GCA_012960515.1 Bacteroidota bacterium
CGAGCACGGTCCAGTTGGTCTGTTCCGTGGGCCGCCAGCTCAGCGCGGGGGCAACGAAGAGCCGGTCGTTGTCGAGGAACTCGACCTGCGTCCCGCTCGACCGGGCGAGGCCCGTGAGGCGGTAGGAGAACTGCCCCTCCGGGTCGATCGGACCGGAGACATCGGCCTGCGCCTGGACCCGGCCAAAGCTGCCCCCTTCGATGGTCGCCTCGCGCTGGGCCACCTGCGTCGGCCGCTTCGACTGGAACGCGACGACGCCTCCGGGGCTGCCCGCGCCGTACAGCACCGAGGCCGGCCCGCGCAGCACCTCGATCCGCTCCATCCCGTACGGCTCCACGTTGTAGTCCACGGCGTAGTTGACGTTGCGGAGCTGGAGGCCGTCACGGTAGAGCCCGGTCTGGGTCGCGTCGAAGCCGCGGACGGTGAGCCAGGTGAACCGGGGCTCGAACCCCCACGCCTCGCTCTGGATGCCGGGCGTGTAGCGGAGGGCCTCGGCGAGGGTCGTCGCGTCCTGGACCTCGAGCTGGTCCTGCGTGATGACCGAGACCGATTGCGGCGTTTCGAGCGGACGCGCGCCGATCTTGCTCGCCGACGTCAGCGTCGCCGGGACGAACCCGCCCCGCCTGCTGACCACGCTGATGGCGCCGAGCTCCGTCGCTCGCTCGGAGAGGGCCACGTCGAGCACGACGCGCTCGGCCTCCAGCACCTCGATGTCTTCCATGACCGTCTCATACCCGACGAGGCTGACCCGTACCGTATAGGCATCGACGGGAACGGCCGGGAGGGTGAACCGGCCCGTCAGGTCTGTGGCGGCGCCGAGCGACGTGCCCGTAAGCAGCACGGTAGCGCCGGGAAGGGGCTCCTGGGTACTGGAATCGAGGACGCGGCCGGTGAGCGTGCCCGTTTGCGCGAGAAGGGCCGGTGCGCTGGCGACGAGCGCCAGCAGGAGGCCGATGAAACGACGGGAGTGCATGCGAAGGGGGCCGGCCGATCGGGGCCAGCGGATGGGTGGGAACCGGGGCGTGATGGGAGTGACATGCCGCCGCCCCGTTATCGAGACACAGTCTAAATAGCACCCTTGCCCGGGCTCCCGCGAAGAAGGGGAGAACCTGCCCACAATGGTCACACACCGACTTCATATGTGCAGGTTGGCCCAGCCCCGTAGCTTTCAAACCTCAACAAACCTCACTACGCCGGTGGACACCCACCTCACCGTCAGCGAAGCGGCTGACCTCCTCAGCGTTCACGTGGGTACGATCCGCCGGTGGACGGACGATGGGACGCTCCCAGAAGTCCGGACGCCCGGTGGCCACCGCCGCATCCCGGCGTCCGCTGTGGAGAGGCTGCGCCGCGAGCGCGCGGATGGCGGGGACGCCGACGCCGTCGAGAGCGTCGTCCCGACAACCGAGGACGTGGCCTTGGCGGACCAGGCCTGGGCGGAGCACGTGGCGGTCCACGCGCGATACGGCGTGCGCACCCAGACCGAGGCCCCTTGGAGCGCGGCCTTCGAGGGGGGCGAGCGCATCCACCGCCGCGAGACCGGGCGCCAGCTCGTCGGGCTCTTGCTCCGGCACGTGGGCGACCACGGCAGCGCGGACGCTCGCGGCGCCGAGCTGCGCCGGCTCGCATGGGGCTACGCGCTGGACCTGAAGGACCGCGGGCTCCCGTTGTCGCAAGCGCTCCAGGCGACCCTGTTCTTCCGCGACATCCTGACGGAGTCCACGGCCTACTACCCGCACTTCGGCGCAGACGAGCCTCGGGACCCCGTCTTCCTCGTCCGCAAAGTGAACGAGTTCATGAACGAGGTCCAGATGACCATCGCCCGCGCGTACGAGTCCGACGCGGACGGCGTGGACGCGGACGGTGCGGACACATGAAGGACGCCCCCACCATCGTCGGCCTCTGGCTCGACGGGGACGCCGTCTCCGTGGACGTGCGCGAGGGGTGGGCACTGACGCGAGATGAGGCCGACGCCCTCTACGGCGCCGCACGGGCCGCCGGGCTCGGCGCCTGCCTCGTCTCCACCTGCTTCCGCCTCGAGCTCTTCGTGTCCGGGCGGCGCCCGGCGGGGGACCTGCTGGCGTGGGGCCGCCGCCAGCTGGCGGCGCTCCGCACGAGCGAGGACGCCTCCGTCTTCCGCGGGGCGGTCGACGCCGTCGCAGTGGAGCACCTCTTCCGAGTCGCTGCGGGGCTCGAGTCCGCCGTTCTGGGCGAGGCGCAGATCCTCGGGCAGGTCCGCCGCTCCCGCGCCGCGGCCGAGCGGGCGGGTGCCCTCTCCCCTGCCCTGCGTCTCGCGTTCGACGCCGCGGTGAGAGCGGGGCAGCGCGTCCGGAGCACGACGGCGCTGGCTCGCGGCTCCGCATCGACGGCCTCGGCAGCCGTGCGATGGGCCTCGGATGCCCTCGGAGGACTGGCGGGGCGACATGTGACCGTGGCCGGTGGCGGACAGATGGGGCGCCTTCTCGTGGAGCATCTCGCGAGCGTCCGCGCCGCGTCCCTCACCCTTATCTCGGCCTACGCCCCGGCGCACGCCGGCTTTCACGTGATCCGCCCCGAGGCCATCGCCGACCACCTCCCACAGACCGAGGTGCTGTTCGCGGCGACGGACCGGACGGTTCTCGACCGGTCCACCGCCCTCGCGTGCTGGGCCGACGGTGCCCCCCGAGCCGTTGTCGATCTGGGGATGCCCCGGAACGTCGATGCCGAGGTACAGCGCGTGCCGGGCGTCGCGCTCGCGGACATCGACGCGCTGGGCGACGTCGTAGACGCGGGGCTGGCGGTGCGCCGCTCGGCCATCCCCGCAGCGGAGGCGCTCCTCTCCGACGCGCTCGCCGAGCTGGCGGAGGCGCTGGAGACGCTGAGCCGGGAGCAGCTCGTCGCCGAGTTCCGACGCCGCTCAGAAGCCATCCGGCGGGAGACCCTCGCGTACGCGTGCGGCCGCTGCAATGACCGGACGTGCGCCCTCCCCGAGACCGACTCCCGCTCGCTGCCCGGCCCCGGCCCCTGCAGCGACCCCGACGGCCTCACGCGCACCCTCACGACCCGCCTCCTGCACGACGTCACCGCCGCCCTTCGCGAAACGCACGACGTGGACGACGACCTCCTCCGCCGCCTCCTCTCCCTCTCCGATGCCGACGCCTGACACCCTCCGCCTCGGCACCCGCACCTCACGCCTCGCGATGTGGCAGGCGGAGCACGTCGCGGACGCGCTCCGACGGGCGTGGCCCGGCCTCACCGTCGAGCTCGTCCCGTTCGTGACGAAGGGAGACAAGACGCTGGACAAGACGCTGCCGGAGATCGGTGGGAAGGGGCTATTCACGGCCGAGCTGGAGGCGTCGCTGCTGGACGGCCGCATCGACCTCGCCGTCCACTCCCTCAAAGACCTCCCCACGGCTGACCCCGCCGGCCTCACCGTTGGCGCGACGCCCGAGCGCGCGGACCCGCGCGACGCCTGGATCTGCCCCGGCGGCCACGCGCTGGCGGACCTCCCGGCCGGCGCGACGGTCGGCACGAGCAGCCTCCGCCGCGGCGCTCAGCTCCTCCGCCAGCGGCCCGACCTCGTCATCCGGTCCATCCGCGGCAACGTCGAGACCCGCATCCGGAAGGTCCACGAGGAGGCCTACGACGCGGGCGTGCTCGCGCTCGCGGGCCTGACGCGGCTGGAGATCACCGACCGCGCGCATTCCATACTCGACCTCGGCACGATGCTGCCCGCGCCAGGCCAGGCTGCCCTCGGCATCCAGGTCCGCGCCGGAGGCGACGAGGCCGCGCGTCTCGTCGCGGCGCTCGACCACCCCCAGACGCGCGCCGCCGTGACCGCCGAGCGGGCCTTCCTCGCCGCCCTCGGAGGCGGGTGCAGCGCCCCCATCGCCGCGCTCGGCACCGTCCACGGCGACCGCCTCCACCTCCGCGCCCGCGTCGTCTCCACAGACGGCGCCCGGACCGTGGAGGTCGAGGACGACGGCGGGTTCACTCCCGATAGCGCCCTCGCCTCCGGGTCGACGCTGGGCCAGCGCGCCGCCGCCGCCGCCCTCGCGCAGGGCGCCCGCGAGTTCCTGCCATGAGCCGTCGCATCGTCGTCACCCGCGCGGAGGAGCAGGCCCATCCGCTCGCCGACGCCATCCGCCAGCGCGGCTGGACGCCACTCCTCGTCCCCAGCATCCGGTTCGTCCCGATGGACGCCCCCGCACCGCTGGCGGAGGCCGCGTGCGAGATCGACGGCGCCGCGTGGGTGGTGTTCACCAGCCGGACCGGCGTCCGCTTCGGGATGCGCGCGATCCGCGAAACGCGGGCCGATGGATGGCCCGCCGGCGTGCGAATCGCCGCGGTCGGTCCCGGGACCGCGGAGGCGCTGCGCGAGGAGGGCGTGACGGCTGACTTCGTCCCGCGCGATGCCATCGGCGACGTGCTCGTGGAGGAGCTGCCGCTCACGAGCGGGGACCGCGTCGTCCTGCTGCGCTCCCACATCGGCCGCGAGGCCATCGTCACGGGCCTCGCCGCTCGCGGCGCCGTCGTGGACGACGTGCCCGCCTATCGCACGCTCACCGAGGCCGACCCGCACGCCGCCGCGCAGGCACTCGGCGCCCGCCCCGACGCCGTCACGTTCACCTCCCCCTCGACGGTCCGCGGCTTCCTCTCGTCCCTCCCCGACCTCGGGCCGCTGGCGGACGTCGCGCTCGTCGCCATCGGCCCCGTCACTGCCGACGCCCTCGCGCCGTTCGGCCTTCACGCCAACGCCGTCGCGGACCCGCACACCGTCCCGGGCCTGCTCGCCACGCTCGACCGTCTGTTTCTCGCATGACCGACTCCGCCCCGGCCCTCGGCCCCGATCGCCCTCAACGCCTCCGCCAGTCGGAAGCGGTCCGCCGCCTCGCGCGGGAGACGCGGCTGCACCCCGCGAGCTTCATCCTTCCGCTGTTCGTCAAGGCCGGCGAGGGCGTGCGCGACGAGATCGCCTCCATGCCCGGCGTCTTCCAGCTCTCCGTGGACGAGGCCGTCCGCGAGGCGCGCGAGGCCGCCGGCCTGGGCGTGGGGGGCGTGCTCCTCTTCGGCATCCCCGAGCACAAGGACGCCGAGGGCTCCGCCGCGGACGACGACGCCGAGGCCGTCCAGCGCGCTACGCGAGCGATCAAGGACGCCGTGCCGGACCTCGCGGTCATCACCGACGTGTGCCTCTGCGAGTACACCGACCACGGCCACTGCGGCTTCATCACGACCGACGGCGCCCTCGACCTCGAAGGCTCGCTCCCGCGCCACGTCGCCGCGGCCGTCAGCCACGCCCGCGCCGGCGCCGATCTCGTGGCCCCGTCGTCCATGATCGACGGCGTGGTGGGCGCGATCCGCAGCGGGCTGGACGCGGCGGGCTTCCCGCACGTCGGCATCTTCAGCTACGCCGTCAAGTACGCGAGCGCTTTCTACGGCCCCTTCCGGGACGCCGCCAACAGCGCGCCCGCCTTCGGCGACCGCCGGACGCACCAGATGGACCCGGCCAACGCGCGCGAGGCGCTCCGCGAGGCCGCCCTCGACGTGGAGCAGGGCGCGGACCTGTTGATGGTCAAGCCCGCCCTCGCCTACCTCGACGTCATCCGCCAGACGAAGGCAGCGTTCCCGGACCGCCCCCTCGGCGCCTACCACGTCTCGGGCGAGTACGCCATGCTCAAAGCCGCCGCCGAGCGCGGCTGGGCCGACGAGCGCCGCGCCGCCCTCGAGGTGCTCACCAGCATCCGCCGCGCCGGCGCAGACCTCGTCATCACCTACTACGCCGCCCAGGCGGCCCGCTGGCTCCGAGACGGCGCGTAGCCCCGGCTCCACCACTGACACGCCACGACCCGCGCGCCTCCGGTGCCGCTGCGGCTCTCCCCCCAGACCTACCCATGCCTCTCGACATCCAGCCCCAGACGGTGCCCCAGGCCGACCGCCAGCCCAGCGGTGACGGCGGAGGGCTCGACCTCTCCGAGCGCGGGAAGACGCCGGACGGCGCCCCCCAATCGCTCGACCGCCGCCTGCTCGTCCAGCTCCAGGCCTACACCGGCTGCGCCGACCCCGCCCCGCTGGCGGCCGAGGCCGAGCGCCGCGGGATTGGCGGCGTGATCTACCAGAGCGCGCAGGATCCCCAGGGCGTCGCCGTGGTCACGTTCAGCGAGAGCGACAACTACTTCGTGGGCGAGGCCCGCGACCTCTTCAACTCCGAGCCGTTCGCCGCGCTCACGCGCCGCCCCGAGATGACAATGTTCGGGCGGACGTACTCCATCGGCTACGAGCGGGACCTCCTGGGCGCGCTCGTCGCCCGCCCGGTCAAGACGATGACGAACCCGGACTGGCCGTGGGCCGTCTGGTACCCGCTCCGCCGCAGCGGGATGTTCGAGCGCGAGCCGCGCGAGGTGGCGGCGGCGG
>DUBD01000040.1:6403-6933 GCA_012960515.1 Bacteroidota bacterium
CGCGCGAGGAGCAGCGCCGGATGCTGATGGAGCACGGCGGCATCGGCCGCGCCTTCGGCAAGGGCGACTACGCCCACGACGTCCGCCTGGCGTGCCACGGCATGGACGAGAACGACAGCGACTTCATCGCCGGGCTCGTCGGCAAGGAGCTCTCGCCGCTCTCCAAGGTGGTCCAGCGGATGCGCGGCACGCGCCACACCGCCGAGTTCCTCGACCGCCTCGGCCCCTTCTTCGTCGGTCGCGCCGTCTGGCAGAGCGCCGGCCCCTTCGCCTGGGCGCTGGACCACGAAGGCAGCGGTCACTGATGCGTTCGGGGTTCAGGGCTCGGGGTTCGCACGCGGACGGCCGAGCGCTGGACCCCGACCCTCCCGTCGCTCCACGCTGGCGGAAGCTGTCCGCCAGCGCGCGGCTCTTCAGACGCCCCCTCTGAACCCCGAACCCCGAACCTGATTTGTCCCGATTCCTGAAGGCCCTCCGCGGCGAGCCCGTCGATGCCACGCCCGTGTGGTTCATGCGGCAAGCCGGCCGCT
>DUBD01000041.1 GCA_012960515.1 Bacteroidota bacterium
CCAGATGGAGCCGAGGCGGTAGGTGAAGAGCGTGCGGTCGGCGTCGAAGTAGAGGTCGTCGAGGGTGCCGTACCAGTCCCACATCTCGACCACGCTCCAGTCGTCGTCGCCGGGCCGGAGCGAGACGATGGCGCGGTCCTGCCGCCCGCCGCTGATGGAGCGCGTGCCGGCGTAGAGGGTGTCGGCGTCGAAGGCGAGCCACTCGGCCTGCTCCGCGGTGCCGACGCGCTCCCAGACGAGGGGTTCTCCGACGAGGGGCTCGCCCGCCGGCTGCGCGCTGGCGGAGCCGCCGAGCGAGGCCGCCAGCGCGGCGAGGGCGAGAAAGAGGAGCGCAGATCGCATCGCGAAAACCTACGGCGCGAGAGGTGGAGCGGCGGAGGGCGTGAGATGCGCAGGGCGCGGGCACCGAGCGCACGGCTCGCCCGTTGGATCCGGGACTAGCTTCGCCGCCCCATGCCTGCCCCTCCCGTGCTCCTCGTCCTGTTTCTCGCGCTGATCGCCGGCGCCTGCACCGATCCGGGTGCCGCCGATGCGCGTCCGCCCCAGGCGGCGACGGAGCCCGCGGCCCCGCCGGCCAGCAACGCCAGCCCGTCCACGGCCTCGCTCGCGGCAGCGGACACGCTCGTCGCGGAGCCGGATGCCGAGACGGCGCAGCTGTTCGCCTCCATCCACGAGCAGGCCGCCGCGGAGGACTGGGCGAGCCTGCCCTACGGCGAGATCGTGCAGCGCGTAGGCGAGGCGCTCGTCGGCCAGCCGTACGTGGCGGGGCTGCTGGACGAGCCCGCCGAGGAGACGCTCGTGGTCACGCTCCGCGCGTTCGACTGCGTGCTCTACGTCGAGAACGTGCTCGCGCTGGCGGAGGGCATCGCGACGGGGGAGACCGGCTACGAGGCGTACGTCCGCCGCGTGGAGCGCATGCGCTACCGCGATGGCGAGATGGGCGCCTACTGCAGCCGCCTCCACTACTTCTCGGACTGGATCCGCGACAACGAGGCGCGCGGCATGGTCCGCAACGTGACCACGGAGGCCGGCGGCGAGCGGTTCGACAAGGCCATCACGTTCATGAGCGAGCACCGCGACGCGTACCCGAAACTGACCACGGACTCCACCTACGCCTGCATCGTGGACATGGAAGCGGACCTCGCGGACGTGGAGCTCTACTACATCCCGCAGAGCCGGATCGCCGAGGGCTACGCCGCGATGCAGCCCGGCGACATCATCGCGACGGCCACGAGCATCGGCGGGCTGGACGTGACGCACACCGGGTTCGTGCACAAGACGGACGCGCACACCGGGTTCATGCACGCCTCGCTCTCCTCCGAGCAGGTCAAGATCTCAGACGATCTGGAGGACTACGTGCAGGGCATCTCGTCGCAGATCGGCGTCGTCGTTGCGCGTCCGGTGGACCCGCGCGAGGCCGCCCGGTAGTTCCATTCCGGCTGGCGGGTGCCGCCAGCGGCGCGTGACGCTCGCGTGATGGGCGCGCCCCGGAGGCGTCGGTAAACTGGGGGGCGCACACCCGACCCTACGTCCCACAGTCCCGTGATGGAGCTCTCTCGCATCGGCGTTTTTACCTCCGGCGGCGATGCCCCCGGCATGAACGCCTGCATCCGCGCCGCCGTCCGCCGCGCGCTGGCGGAGGGCCTGGAGGTCGTCGGCATCCGCCGCGGCTACGCCGGGATGATCGACGGTGACTTCGTGGAGATGGACCGCCAGTCGGTCTCGAACATCCTGCAGCAGGGCGGCACCATCCTCAAGTCCGCGCGGAGCGACGCCTTCCGCACGGAGGAGGGGCGCGAGCGGGCCGCGGCCCAGCTTCGCACCTGCGGCGTGGACGCCCTCGTGGCCATCGGCGGCGACGGCACGCTGACCGGCGCCACGCGGCTCGCTGAAGAGCACGGCGTGGCCGTCGTCGGCTGCCCCGGCACCATCGACAACGACCTCTTCGGCACGGACGAGACCATCGGTTACGACTCCGCGCTCAACACGGCGCTGGAGTCCATCGACAAGATCCGCGACACGGCGGACGCGCACGACCGGCTCTTCCTCATCGAGGTGATGGGCCGCGACACCGGCTTTATCGCGCTCTCGTGCGGCATCGGCGGCGGGGCGGAGCTCGTGCTGATCCCGGAGATGCTCTCGGACATGAGCTCCATCAAGGAGCGGATCCTCTCGCTGATGTCCAGCCAGAGCCGCTCCAGCATCGTCGTCGTGGCGGAGGGCGACGAACTCGGCGGCGCGCACCGGATCGCGGAGGCGCTCAAGAAGGAGTCCGCGTTCGACTCCATCGACACGCGCGTGACGGTGCTCGGGCACGTCCAGCGCGGCGGCCGCCCCACCGCGCGCGACCGCGTGCTGGCGAGCCGGCTGGGCAACGCGGCCGTGGAAGCGCTCATCGAAGGGCACTCCGGCGTGATGGTCGGCATCGTCAACGGCGACGTGAAGCTGACGCCCATCCGCAACGTCTGGGGCCGCAAGAAGGAGGTGGACTACGACCTCCTCCAACTCACGGCGCTACTGAGCTAGGGGCTTGCGGGGGCGTCGTCTCTCCCGGCTGGCGAAGGCACTCGGCGGGCGGTTCCTCGCGCCGACCGGCGCCGCCAGCGCGCGGCGGGATCAGACGGCGACGGGCGAGCCGCCCTCCGCGATGGAGCGCCGCGCCGCGTCCAGCAGGCGGACCACGGCGAGGCCTTCGCGCCCGCTCGTCCGCGGCTCGCGGTCCTCGCGCACGCACGCGATGAACTCCTCCACCTCCAGGCGCAGCGGCTCGGCCCGTTGGATCCGGGGCAGGAGCACGTCGCCCGTGCGGACCTTCAGGGCATCGGCGTAGGGCACGTGCCCGTCGCGCTCGGTGTCCACGCCCTTGTCGTAGATGCGGACGGGCTCCGCGCCGGCCATGTCGTCCACGACGGCCATCTTCTCGCTGCCCACGACGGTCGTGCGGCGCACCTTGTGCGGGTCCAGCCACGAGCAGTGGAGGTGCGCCATCTCGCCGCCCTCGAAGGCGACGCTCGCGAACACCACGTCCTCCGGCCCGCCCGGCTGGAGGTACGCGTGGCCCGTCGCGGAGACGGAGACGGGCGTGCCGGGGATGAGCGCCAGCGCGACGGCGAGGTCGTGCGGCGCGAGGCTGTCGAACGCGCTCTCGGTCTCGCGCACGATCCCGAGGTTGACGCGGACGCTGTAGAGGTAGCGGATGGGCCCGAGCGTGCCCTCGCGCACGAGCCGCTCCACGTGCCGGTAGGCGGGGTGGTAGCGGAGCAGGTGGCCCACCATGAGCCGCCGCCCCTGCACCTCCGCCAGCGCCACGAGCCGCGCGGCGTCCTCCGTGGTCTGCGCCAGCGGCTTCTCCACGAACACGTGCTTGCCCGCTTCGAGCGCCTGCGCCGCGAGGTCCGCGTGCGTGGGCGTCTCCGTGGCGAGGATGACGGCCTCCACCGACGGGTCCGCGAGGACGGAGTCCACGTCTTCGGTCAGCCTCGCGCGAGGCGCCAGCCGGCCGGCGAGGTCCAGCGCGTCGCCGGAGCGGTCGCACACGGCCACGATCTCCGCGCCGGGGATGGCGGCGGCGTTGCGGAGGAGGTTCCGCCCCCAGTAGCCCACGCCGACCTGGGCGAGGCGGACGGGCTCGGTGTACGCGAAGGAGGACATCAGGCGGCGATGGGCGTGCCCACCACCTCGGTCAGCGTCTCGGCGATGTACGCGACGTCGGTGGGGGAGAGGTGGGGGTGCATGGGGAGCGAGAGCACCTCGGCGCAGGCGCGCTCCGTCTCCGGGAGGTCGCCCTCGGCCCAGCCCTCGGCGTAGGCCGTCATGTTGTGGATGGGCTCGGGGTAGTAGACCATCGTCGGGATGCCCCGCTCGCGGAGCGCTCCGGCAACGCGGTCCCGCTCCGGCACGCGGACGGTGTACTGGTGGAAGACGTGCCGCGCGCCCGGCTGGCGGACGGGCCGGACGATGTCGGCGGCGTCGCGGAGGTGGTCGTCGTAGAGGCTCGCGGCGAGGCGGCGGGCGGTGGTCCAGCCGGGGAGGTACGGGAGCTTGACGCCGAGGATGGCGGCCTGCATCGCGTCCAGGCGGGAGTTGACGCCCACCTCGGGGTGGTAGTACTTCCGCGCCGCCCCGTGGTTGGCGGCCCGCCGCGCGCGCTCCGCGAGGTCCGCGTCCGTCGTGACGACGGCGCCGCCGTCGCCGTAGGCGCCGAGGTTCTTGGAGGGGTAGAAGGAGAGCGTGCCCATCGCGCCGGAGAGGCAGGCGGCCTCGCCGTCGCGCGTCGCGCCGATGGCCTGCGCGGCGTCCTCCACGATGGGGATGCCGCGGGGCTCGCAGACGGCGCGGATCCCGGCCATGTCCGCCATCTGCCCGAAGAGGTGCACCGGCACGACGGCCTTCGTTCGCTCGGTGATCGCCTCCGCCAGCCGGGCGGGGTCGAGGTTGTACGACGCCGGGTCGATGTCGCAGAAGACGGGCGTGGCGCCGAGCAGCGCGGCGGCCTCCGCCGTGGCGACGAACGTGAACGCGGGGCACACCACCTCGTCGCCCGGCCCCACGCCGAGCGCCATCAGCGCGATCTGGATGGCGTCGGTGCCGTTGGCGCAGCTGACCACGTGGACCTCGGGGGCGAGGGCGTCCAGCGCGGAGAGGTACGCGGCGAGATCGGCCTCGAACTGGCGGACGAACGGGCCGCGCACAAAGGCGGTCGCGTCCAGCACGTCCGCGAGGGCGGCGTCCAACTCGGGCCGGAGGGCGGCGACCTCCGCGCGGAGGTCCACCATCTGGAGGGGGCGGGGGGGCGTCTGCATGGCGGGAAGCTACGGGCGCCCCCCGCCGAGCGGACCGCGCTACCCGCGCCCGGACGCCTCGCGCTCAAGCGTCCGCGTCTCGTCGATGATGCGCTCGAAGAGGCGGCGGACGACGTGGGGCGGCACTGGCCCCGCCACGCTGGCGGCGTTGCTCAGCACGTCCTCCTCGCGGCGCGGCGCGTAGACCGGCGTCCCCACCTGCCGCTTGATCTCGCCGATGGCGTGGGCGCACCGCATCCGCTCGTGGAGGAGCGCCGCCAGCGCGCGGTCCAGCACGTCGATCCTCTCGCGCCACGGGCCGAGCGCCTCTGCGTCCGGCGCGATGGGCGGGTCCGGTTCGGCGAGGGCGTCGCGGAGAGCGTCGAGATACGGCGTGGGCATGGCGCGAAGATCCGGCGAGGCGGCGGTCTCCGCCAGTCGGGCGGGAGCCAGGGGGCGGCGAGCGCGTACGGGCGACATGGCCAATCCCAGCTACCGCCTCGTCGGCAAGTCCGTCCGCGTGCACCTCTACACCCGCGAGGGGCTCCTCCTCGGGGCGCTCTCGGGCCGCGTCGCAGACGCCGCCGCCGATGTCCCCGTCGGCACGGACGCCGCCGGGCAGGAGATCAAGAAAGACCTCGTCTACGTCGTGGACATCGAGCCGCTGCCCGGCCCGGACGGCGAGCCCGTCCCGTACACCAACTCCGCCGGGACGGAGAACGAGGGCTGGTTCGCCGTGCAGGACGTGACCGTCGTGGACGAGGGCCCGCCGCTCATGATGAACTAGCGACTCGCCGAGCGCGAGCGCCAGCTTCACGCGCGCCCCTCAGCGCCGCCGCCCGCTGGCGCTCATCTTCGGCGGTGCCGCGGGAAGAACCGCCCCTCGTCCCGGCCGTACTACCCGCGCACCTCTCTCCCCCCGACATGTCCGACCTCTCGACCAAGAAGGACCCCCTCGACCTCCGCGACGAACGCCCCGACTACGTCGAGGACAAAGTGGGCCAGGGCAACGTGGACGGCGACGATCTCTCCGAGGAGGTCCCGCCCGCCGTCAACAACGGCCCGCAAGACCCCGGCTCGCTCGGCAAGGACAAGCCGACGGTCCACGTGGACACCGACGACGCAACGCGTGGCATGTAACCCGACCCCCTGGCGCGGATGACCGTCTGGGCGTACGCGCTGGGCAGCGTGTCTCTCGTGGCGCTCGCCTCCCTCGCGGGGGCGGCCACCCTCTCGCTGGGGCCGGATCGGCTCCAACGATTGCTATTTCTGCTCGTCGCGTTCGCTGTGGGCGCGATGCTGGGGGGCGCATTGCTCCACCTCATCCCCGAGTCCTACGAAGAACTGGGCGGCGGACCGCGGACCGGCCTCTTCGTGCTGGGCGGGGTCGTGGCGTTCTTCGTGCTGGAGAAGTTTCTCCACTGGCAGCACCAGCACGGGGCACCGGAGGCCATTGAGGGCGCGACGGGCCACGTGCACCACCACGGCCACAGCCACGGCGATCCGCTCGCGACCATGAGCATCGTGGGCACCATCGCGCACCACCTGATCGATGGGGCCGTGGTGGCGGCGGCGTACAGCGTCTCCATCGAAGCGGGGCTCGTGACCACGCTCGGCGTGATGGCGCACGAGGTGCCGCAGCAGATCGGCAACTTCGGCGTGCTGGTCTACGCCGGCCTCCCGCCGAAGCGGGCGCTCGGGCTGAACTTCCTCGCCGGTCTGGCGACGATCCCCGGCGCGCTGGCGGTGCTCGCCTTCGGTGGCGAAGGGTTGCAGCAGTGGCTGCTCCCCATCACGGCGGGCGCGTTCCTGTACGTCGCCGGCAGCGACCTCATCCCGGAGTTGAACCGCCGAGATCAACAGACTTTCGAGATCGCCGTGATGTGCTTCGAGCTGCAAGGCCGTGCGCGTGGCGTCGAACGCCCGGAGTTGACGCCACCCGCATCGCCAGGCGCGGTAGCACGACACCACCAGCAGCGCGATCAGGATACCCACACGCCCGAGCGCAGGCATGTAGATCATCCAATCGATCGCGACACCGACAAGAAACAACGGGATCGCCCATC
>DUBD01000042.1 GCA_012960515.1 Bacteroidota bacterium
AGCGGTACTTGAGGGCCAGATCCTCGCCCGGCTTCGTCGCCTTCGGGTCGTTCTCGCTGACGACGAACGGCGTCACGTCGGCGAGGTTGAGAACCTCCACGCTGGTGACGTAGACCTCCACGTCGCCGGTGGCCATGTCCGGGTTTTTCCGCTCGCGCTCGCGGACCTCGCCCTGGACGGAGATCACGTCCTCCATGCGCATCTTCTCCGCCAGCGCGGCGAGATCGGCGTCCAACTCCGGCGAGAAGACGAGCTGCGTGAGCCCGTAGCGGTCGCGGAGGTCGATGAAGTTGAGGCCGCCGAAGTTGCGCTTGGTATCCACCCAGCCCTTGAGCGTCACGGTCTGGCCGGCGTCGGAGAGGCGGAGCGCGCCGCAGGTGTGCGTGCGCCGGCCGTGCTGGGGGGCGTCGGTGAGGGGGAGGCGGGTGGACATCGGGAGGAAACGGCAGTCTGGCCGTCAAGCTAGACGGCGCGGGAACGCCGAACGGCGAATGCGGAATGCAGAAGAACGCCCCGCCCCGAGGCCTCGGAGCGGGGCGGGAGACCGCCGCGGCCGGCTGGCGGCGCTAGCGGGCGACGGTGAACCGGACTGTGCTGCCGCTCTCCAACCGGGCCAGGTAGAGCCCCGGCGCGAGCGCGGAGGTGTCGAACCGGACGACGCCCGACGCGGCCTCGGGCAGCCGCGCGACCTGGCGGCCGAGCGCGTCCCACACGGTCACACGCGCCCGCATGCCGACCGGCCCGCTCACCTGGAGCGCCAGCTCGCGGCGCACGGGGTTGGCGCCGGCGAGGGTGATCGCCAGCATCTCCGCGCGAGGGACGGTCTCGGCGTCGGTGCCGACGCCTGCAGACGCGAGCGCGAACTCGCCGAAGCCCATGGCGCCTTCGTAGCGCATCTGGCGGGCGCTCTCATACACGCTCGCGTCCGTGGTCAGTGCCGTAAATGCCCCGCTGCCGATCATCGGCCGCCAGTAGAGCGTGGTCATGGTGGGATCGTCGCCGTAGCACGTCTCCATCGCGACGGGGCTGATCCGCACCTGCGCGAACGAGCCGTCGAACGTCACGCCGCCACTCTCCGCCAGCGTCCAGCGGCAAGCGACGCTCGCAGGGTCCGGGATACCGGTGGGCTCGACCGGAGGGCCAGCGAGGCGCTCCGCGGTGACGGAGCCCGCCCCCGCGACGTCCGAGATCGTGCGGAGCTCGAGGCCCACGTTGCGGAAGAAGCGGAGCGAACGCTGCGAGCCGAGCGGGGTCGGGATGGGGAGCGTGCTGACGGGCTCGTGCGCGGGGTCGTAGACGTGGAGGTCGTACCCGACGGTGGAGGAGAAGCCGGTGAACACCAGGCGCTCACCCGCGGCCGCCATGTTCTCGCCGCGGACGCCCTCGAAGTCCAGTACGCGCGCGCGGCCCGTCTCGCCGTCCACGAGGCAGAGCGACTGGTTGCCGACGCCCGCGACGGCGCACCGGAACGCGAGGTCGGCGCCGAGGGACGTGTAGAAGTCCGGGTTGTCCGTGCCGTACGGTTGCATCGTGGGGCCTGCAACGGGGTCGATGCCGGGCACCTGTTCCGTCGTCGTGCCATCGGTGCGCCAGAGGCGGCGGGTGAGCCGGTTGCTCCCCTCGGGGATGGCCTCGGCGCTGAAGTAGAGCCAGCCGCCGTGCGGGAAGAGCGCGCCCGGCGAGCTGGAGAGGCTCGTGATGCCCTGGAACTGCGCGATGTCCGCCACGAGCTCGATGGCGGTGCCGTCGGTGCGCCAGAGCTCCAGGCCCGCGTCCGGCGTGTCCCCTGCGGAGTTCCCCGCGAAGTAGAGCCAGCCGCCGAACGGCGTGAGGCCGTAGGCCGCCGTGAAGTCGCCGAGCGGCACGAGCGCGTCGCCCTCCAGCCGGAACAGCCCATCCGCCGACCCGCTGGCGGCGACGATCGTCGAGCCGATGGCGGCGAGCTCGTTCGGGAAGACGCCGTCCGGCCGGGGCGCGACCTCGACCGGTTCGCTCGCCGGCGAGACCCGCCAGACGCCGCGGCCGTTCTGCGACGAGGCGCTGTCCTCGGTGTCCGCGAGGAAGTAGAGGTCGTCGCCGAGGACGGTGAACGCGAAGGGGGACGAGGAGCGCCCGCCGCCGGGGCCTTCGCCCGGGTTCAGGTCGTACCGCGCGACGCCCCCCGCAGGATCGTACGCGTAGAGCTCCACGTCGAACGCCGAGGGTGAGGGCGTCCCGCTGAAGAAGATCCGCCCGCCCGCAGCGATGGGATCGCTGGCGATCGAACCGGAGGGGAAGTCCGTGAGGCGGACGGCCGTCTCGCCATCCAGCCGGTAGAGGTCCGTCGGTCCGGCGGTGCCGTCTTCCGGGCTGTCCACCCCCATGAAGTAGAGCGCGCCGTCCAGCGTGACCGCGCCGCCCCGCCAGTTGAGACCGAAGAGGTAGTCCGTGCCCTCCGGCGTGCCGTCGGTGCGCCACGTCCCCTGGACTTCCTGCGGGTCTGGGGCCGCGTCGCCGAGCGCGTAGACTTCTCCGTCGAACTCGGAGAGGAAGAGCGGGATGCTGGACTGCGGGTCCGGGGTGGCGGAGAGCGGGACCTGGGCGTGCGCCGAGGCCGCGAGGGCGAGGAGAGAGAACGCGAGGCGTCGCATGGGGTGGGCGTTAGGGTGCATTCCGTGCTACGCGAACCGTCGTGCGGATCGGTCACGGCGCCCGCCGGGCTGGCGGCGCTCGTCAGAATCGTCTTGCTTCCCGAATCCCGAATCCCGAATCCCGAATCCCGAATCCCTAGCCTTTCCGCCGCTTCACGAGCCCCGCCAGCGCGGCGAACGGATCGCGCCACGCCGGGTCCCGCGCTTCGCGCGCCACGAGGTACGCGCCGATGATCCCGATGACCACGTTCGCGGCCCACATCCCGAGCCACGGCGGCAGAAGGCCGCGGTCTGCCAGCTTCTCCCCCTGCACGAGCGTCACCCAGTAGAAGAGGAACACCGCGACCGCGAGCGTGGCCACCACGCCGACGCCCGCGCGCGGGATCGCCAGACCGAGCGGCACACCGACGAGCACGAACACGAGGCAGGCGAGCGCGATGGAGTTCTTCTTGTAGACCTCCACGCGGTAGCGGTCGGCGCGCTGGCTCTCGTAGCGGGCGGAGCCCTCGGCGGTCTCGGCGGTGGAGCGGACGAACCGCGCGCGCTCGGTGGCGGTCGCGAGGGCCTGCCGCGCGATGGGCTCGGGGAGCCCCGCCAGCGGGGCGGGCGTGGCGACGAGCGGGACCGAGTCGGGCGGGGCCGCGAGGTTGGCGGGGCGCTCCGCGGGCAGGTCCGCCGAGGCGGGGTCGCGGCCGAGGCGGAAGGCGGCGGCGCGGGCGGAGTCCGAGCGAGCCTCGGCCTGCGCGTCCAGCGAGTCGATGACGGCGAGCATCTCGCTCGTGCGCATGGAGCGGTCGGAGCGGGCGCGGCCCGAGGCCTCGCGCCGCTCGAACCCGACGCTGCCGAGGTCGAACGCGACGCGGTGACGCGCGAACGAGAGCCGCTCGTACCGGTCGTCGTTGTCCGAGCGGCGGACGTGCGCCTCGCCGTCTTCCAGCAAGAGCGTGAGCCGCTGCCCGCCGAACTGAGTCTGGATGCGCGCGCGCTGCGCCGCGAGCACGGCCTGCCCACCGCCGGAGGTCCGGCTCTCCACGACGGTCACGCCTACGAGCAACCCGGCGGAGTCCGGCGGGATGGCGTCGGCGCGGATCGCGTAACCGTCCACGCCGGTGTAGAACACGCCGGGCTCCAGCGCGAAGGCGGGCCGCGAGAGGCTGATGTCTCGCCAGAGCGCGTTCATCCGGAAGTTGGCCTCCGGCAGCATCACGTTGTTGAAGTAGCCCAGCGCTCCCACCAGCCCCGCGCCGACGATCAGCGTGGGCCACGCGAGGCGCCAGAGCGGCACGCCTGCGCTCTTCACCACGAGGTACGCCCGGCTCTCCGCCAGCCGCCCGAACGCCGCCAGCTGCGCGATGAGCCACGCCATCGGGGCGGCGAGCGTCACCATGTACGCGAGGCTGTACGTCACCAACTCCGCCATCGCGCCGAATGGCAGGCCCCGCCCGACGAGCTGCGGCAGCCACTTGATGAGGAACTGCATCAGCAGCAAGAACATGAGCGTCCCGAACGCGGCCAGGAACGGCAGCGGCAGCGCGCGGAGGATGGCCCAGTGGAGGCGCTTGAGCAAGAGGCGGGGAGGGAGGCGGAACGCGGAAGTTCGCAACCCGTCAGCCTCGTCACTTCGCGCCCGCCCGGCTGGCGGTGCGTCTCCACGCGCCCGTCCCGATCTTCTGCCCATGCCCCTGACCGTCCGCTCCTTCACCGTCGGCCCGTTCGCCGAGAACACGTACGTCCTGCACGATGGGGGAGAGGCCGCCGTCGTGGACCCCGGCACGGCCTCGCGCCAGGAGCGCGACCGCGTGCTGGACTACATCGAGCGGCGCGGCCTGCGCGTCCGGCACCTGCTCCTCACGCACGCGCACATCGACCACGTGCTGGGCTGCGCGGCCTTCGCGCATCGCTTCGCGGAGGGCACAGACGACGGCGGGTGGTGCCTCCATCCCGCGGACCTGCCGCTGCTCCAGAACGCGACGGTGCAGGGCGAGCTGTTCGGCGTGGCCGTGCAAGAACCGCCGCCGCCCGCCCGCGAGCTGGCGCACGGCGACCGGATCGAACTCGGCGAGACGGTCCTGGAGGTCCGCCACGCGCCGGGGCACGCGCCCGGACACGT
The DNA here is from genome assembly GCA_012960515.1 of Bacteroidota bacterium. Classification (GTDB taxonomy): domain Bacteria; phylum Bacteroidota; class Rhodothermia; order Rhodothermales; family Rubricoccaceae; genus Rubricoccus. The sequence continues at coordinate 4,741 of DUBD01000042.1, forward strand.
CGTCTTCTACGACGAGGCGGGCCGCCAGCTGATCGGCGGCGACGTGCTCTTCGCGGGCTCCATCGGCCGGACGGACCTGTGGGGCGGGGACTACGAGACGCTGATCCGCTCCATCCGCGAGCAGGTGCTCACCCTCCCGGACGAGACGACGGTGTTCTCCGGCCACGGCCCGCCGACGACGGTGGGCGCGGAGCGAAAGAGCAACCCGTTCCTGCAGGGCTAAGCAGGAGGTCCCAGCGCCACGTCGCCCGCCACGTCCGGGGCCGTCGCGCCGCGGAGGAGGCGGAGGCTGGCGGGCTCGGCGCGCGCCTGGAGCAGCTCCAGCGAGTGGTACACGAGCTCCCCCATGGTCTGCGCGCGGAGGAAGGAGTCGTCGGCGTAGTGCGCGGTGAGGGCCTCCGCCAACTGGCGGATGTTCTCGGGCTCGGAGATGAGGTCCTCGCGCATGACTGCCGTGAGCGCCTCGTAGCGGTCGCTGGAGACGCGGAGGCGGCCGGCGATGAGCGCGCGCTCCTCGCGCTGGTACTGGTCCACGGTCGTCTCCGTGAGGTGCTGCAGGCCGAACTCGATGACGGGGTTGTTCTGGGAGAAGAACTGCGGGAGGTAGACCCGCTTCGCGCCGTGGTGGCTCTGCTGGTCGAAGTCGATGGGCCGCATCCGGTAGTGCAGCTTCTCGAAGTCCGGCGTCACGTCCACCACCCAGTTGCCGGCGTGCATGTCGCCGAGGAGGCGGACGAAGCACCGCTCGTTGAACTTGACGAACTCCTTCGCGAGGCGCACCTGGTCAAACCGGTTCTGCGGGAGCTGATCGCGGATGAACGCATCTCCGGGCAGGCCGACGACGTGCTCCTCCACGAGCGTCTGGTCCCGGATGTCCGGCCCGTCGATCCGCGCGAAGAAGTTGATGCGGTTGGGGGAGAGGACGTGCTCCAACTCCAGCCCGTACACGCGGTTGGCGTCCGCGCGCTTGACGTAGAAGTAGTCGAAGTTCTCGTTCAGCCGGTTCACGATCCGGACGCGGAACGGGAGCGTGTTGCCGTAGAGGCAGAGGTCCACCCGGTCGATGTAGAGGTGCTCCACGGTGCTCATGTCGCCGTCGGACTTGAGCAGGGCGTAGGCTTCGCGGAGGCCGTCGTGGATCTCGCGCTGCTCGCTCGGGCCGAAGTAGACCGTGCTCCAGAGCGTGTCCGCGCCGTGCTCGTCGTAGAGCGGGGTCTGGCCGGCGTACCGCGCGAGGTCGTCGTAGCGGACGCCGCCGCTGGCGAGCCGCCCGTACCGGCCGAGGTACTCGGAGAGGTACTCGCTGACGGCGTACGTCGGCTTCTTGCGCGATATCAGGTTGCGGCGGATCTCCACGGACAGGGCTCAGAGAAGGGGGCGCCTTGGACCCGGACGGCGCGGAAAAGCTCCACCGCCAGCCTCGCGCCGGTGGCGACCGCCAGTCGGGTGGCTACTCGTCCTCGTCGCGCTGGCGGCGGACCTGGGGCGGCGTCTCGGGGAGCGCGTAGAACCGGGCGGCGGGGCGGTCCGGGCCGCGGAGGTCGAGGGTGAGCCGGTACGGCCGGACCTCCAGCGGGAGGCGGTAGGGGGGGCGGGGGACCAGGCGGGTGCCCAGCCGAATCAGCCACGAGACCGCCGGCTCGTTCTCGCAGCACCGCGTCACCTCCGTCGTGGCCTCGGCGCGAGGCGTCTGGAGGGAATCGCGGGAGGGTTTATCCTGCGCCGCGCTGGCGGGGACCCCCACCAGCGCGGCACACAGAAGGAATGCGGAGCGCGCGGCTCTCACGGCGAGGCGCCTAGCGCGGCACGTTGAGGAGCAAGGAGAACCGGAGCTGGTCCGCCAGCGGGGAGTTCTCCTCCAGCGCGTAGATGTACGAGAGGTCGAAGCCGACGACGTTGTAGCGGATGCCCGCTCCGAAGGTCAGGAACTCGCGGTTGCCGTTGGCCGGGTCCTCGTAGAAGTAGCCGCCGCGGAGAGCGAGGAGGTCGTTGTACCAGTACTCGAGGCCCGCGCCGAGCGTGAGCTGGCGGAGCACGCCGACGGTCTCGCACTCGTT
>DUBD01000043.1 GCA_012960515.1 Bacteroidota bacterium
GGGCAGGATTCGAACCTGCGATCTTCGGGTTATGAGCCCGACGAGATACCACTTCTCCACCCCGCAATCGGGACGCCCAACATACGGGCATCGCGGGAGCGTCACAAGCGGATCGTGTGCCCATCGCGTGAAGAGCGAGTGGCGGGCGGGTGGAGGCGGCACGCCCTACGCGCTAGATTGCTCACACACCTCCGCGCGATCCCGCGCTCTTTTCGCGTCCTCATGGCTTCCGTCCGACCGTTCCGCGCCCTCCGCCCTACCCCCGAGGCCGCCGAGCGCGTCGCCTCCGTGCCGTACGACGTCGTCTCCTCCGAGGAGGCACGCCAGCTGGCCGAGGGCAACGAGCTCTCTTTCCTCCACGTCGTCCGCCCGGAGATCTCCCTCCCGCCCGGCACCGACGAGCACGCCGACGAGGTCTACGCGGCCGGCCGCGCCGCGCTCGACCGGCTGGCGGCCTCTGAGCACTTCGTGCAAGAAGGCGAGCCCGCACTCTACGTCTACCGCCTGGAGATGAACGGCCGCGTGCAGGTCGGCATCGTGGGCCTCGTCTCCGCCCAGGAGTACGACGACGACGTCATCCTCAAGCACGAGCTCACGCGCCCGGACAAGGAAGACGACCGCACCCGCCACCTGCTCACCCAGGAGGCGCACGCGGAGCCGGTCATGCTGATCTACCGCGCGCACGAGGCCATCGACGACGCCGTGGAGGCCGCGATGGAGACGGAGCCGCTGTTCGACTTCAAGGCCAAGGACTACGTCCAGCACACGGTCTGGAAGGTGGAGGACCCGGCACCGGTCGTGGAGGCCTTCGGCGAGATCGAGCACCTCTACGTCGCCGACGGGCACCACCGCTCCGCTGCCGCCAGCCGCGCGGCGAAAGAGAGCGACAAGCCCGGCGCGCAGCACTTCCTCGCCGTCCTCTTCCCGATGGAGGACATGGAGATCCTGCCCTACAACCGCGCCATCAAGGACCTCCCGGCCGGGCCGCGGAAGTTCCTCCAGCAGCTCCAGTCCCGAGGCGAGATCGAGGAGACCCCCATCGCGGACCCGGACGAGCCCGGCATGGTGGGCGTCTACCTCGGCGAGGAGTTCGGGTGGCTGCAGATGACGCTCCCGGAGACCCAGCGCGACGGCATCGCGGACACGCTCGACGTGGCCCGGCTGGCGGAGCACGTGCTCGAGCCGTTGCTCCACATCACGGATCCGCGCACAGACGAGAACATCGTCTTCGTCGGCGGCATCCGCGGGACGGATGAGCTGGAGCGCCTCGTGGACTCCGGCGAGTGCGACGTGGCCTTCGCCATGTTCCCCACGAGCCCGGAGGACCTCCTCGACGTCTCCGACGAGGGCGAGCTGATGCCGCCCAAGTCCACCTGGTTCGAGCCCAAGCTCCGCAGCGGCCTCCTCGTCCACCGTTTCTGAGCCAGTGGCCAGTGGGAAAGGGCCAATGGGGCGCCCGTTTGCCACTGGCGACTGGCCCCTGCCACCTTCCCAATGAAGATCCTCGTCGCCGACTCGTTCAGCCCCGCCGCCCAGGAGCGCCTCCGGATGGCCGGGCACACCGTCATCGCGGAGCCCGCGCTAAAAGGGGACGCCCTCACCGCTGCGCTGGCGGAGCACGCGCCCGAGGTGCTCGTCGTGCGCAGCACGAAGGTCACGCCCGCAGACCTCGACGCGAGCCCCGGCCTGGAGCTCATCGTCCGGGCCGGGGCCGGCGTGGACACCATCGACGTGGACGGCGCCAGCCGGCGGGGCGTGTTCGTGGCGAACTGCCCCGGCAAGAACGCCGCCGCCGTCGCGGAGCTGGCGTGGGGGCTCATCCTCGCGATGGACCGCCGCATCCCGGACAACGTGGCGACGGCCCGCGAGGGCGAGTGGAACAAGAAGGAGTACGCGGGCGCCCGCGGCCTCCAGGGGCGGACGCTCGGGCTCGTCGGCATGGGCAACATCGGGCAGGAGATGGTGCGCCGCGCGAAGGGCTTCGGGATGCCGGTCGTGGCGTGGAGCCGCTCGCTGACGCCCGCAGACGCCGCCGCGCTCGGCGTCCACTACGCGGAGACGCCGCTCGACGTGGCCCGCCAGTCGGACGTGGTCAGCGTCCACGTGGCGAGCACGCCGCAGACCCGACACCTCGTCGGGCGCGAGTTCGTCGGCGCGATGCGCGAGGGGGCGTTCCTCGTCAACACCTCGCGGGCGGACGTGGTGGACGAGGAGGCGGTAGCGGCCGCGCTGGACGCGAAGGGGCTCGCCTTCGCGACGGACGTGCCTGCCGGCGAGCCGCAGGCCAAGCAGACGGGCGACTGGCGGTACCCGCTCGCGGACCACCCGCGCGTGTACGTGACGCACCACGTCGGCGCGAGCACGGACGAGGCGACGGAGGCGATCGGGCAGGAGGCCGCACGCGTGATCCTGACCTACGCCGAGACCGGGCGCGTGGAGAACGGCGTCAACCTCGCAGACCAGACCCCCGCCACGCACCTGCTGACGGTCCGCCACCTGGACCGCGTCGGCGTGCTGGCGGGCGTGCTCGGCGAGATGCGCGAGGCGGGCTGGAACGTGCAGGAGATGGAGAACCTCATCTTCGCCGGGGCCGAGGCCGCCAGCGCCCGTATCCGCTTCGACGGGGAGCCGGACGAGGACACGCTGGACCGCATCCGCGGGCTGGAGCACGTGATCGCGGCGAAGGCCATCGCGCTGTAGCGCGGCTCACCGGCCCCGCTCATCGGCACCGCCAGCGGGGCGTTAGATCGGCGCGAGGGGCGTGTCTGGCGGGGGGCATCTGCCCGCGCCCCATGTCGCACTCGCCGCTGCTCCCGCTCTCGCTCGACCGCGCCGTAGCGGAGCCCATCGATGAGCCCGAGGTCCCGACGGACTACGTCCCGCTGAAGGACCGCGCCGCGGACCAGCAGCCGCGCGAGAAGCTGCTCGCGCACGGCCCCGCCGCGCTGGCGGACGCGGAGCTCATCGCGCTCATCTTCGGGACGGGCACGCGCGTGGGGGGGCGCAGCCTCTCGGCCATCGAACTGGGGGAGGTGCTGCTGCGGGCGTACGGCTCCCTCGCGAAGCTGGCACGTCGGGAGGCGGCGCAGGTCGCGAAGGCCACGAAGGGCGTCGGGCCCGCGAAGGCTGCGCAGCTGGCGGCGGCGTTCGAGATCGGCCGACGGGTGGAGGCCGCGCCTCCCGAGGCCCGCGTGCAGGTCCGCTCGCCCGCGGACGTGGCGGCCGCCTATGGCCCGCGCCTCCGCGATCTCCCGCGCGAGGTGTTCGTGGTGCTCCACCTCAATACGGCCAATGTGATCATGAGCGAGCACACGCTCACGACGGGCGGGCTGGCGGCGAGCATCGTGGAGCCGCGGCAGGTGTTCAGCCGCGCCATCCTGGAGAACGCCGCCAGCGTGGTGTGCCTCCACAACCACCCCAGCGGCAACCCGGAGCCCTCGCGCGAGGACGTGGCCGTCACGAAGCAACTGCAGGAGGCCGGCAAGGTGTTGGGCATCCCCGTCCACGACCACGTCATCATCGCGGGCCGCGGGTACACGAGCCTCGCGGAGCGCGGGCTGATGTAGGCTCAGTCCTCCGGCTGGTGGAGGGCCAGCCGCGGCGGGACGCCCGCGTCCTGGTGCCCGAGCAGGACCGCGTCCAGCGCCGCGATGTAGTCCGCGTACGGCGCCTCGCGATGGGCGCGGAGCACGACCGGTCCCTGTCCCGCGAAGGCCTCCACCCGCTGGCGGACCGCCTCGGCGGACACGGGCTCGCCGTCCACCGCCAGCCGTCCCTCCGGGCCGACGAGCACGGCGAGCCGCGCGGAGACCCGAGCGGGCTCCGAGAGGGCCGGCGGGAGGTCTGTGCGCAGCCCGACCTCGGAGCGGAATGCCGTCACGAGTAGGAAGAACACCAGGAGGAGGAACGCCACGTCGGCCATGGAGGCGGTCGGGATCGTCGGGGTGGGGCGTGCGGCGTTCGGCATGGGAGGAGGGGGAGAGGCGTGCGGCGGAGACCGCCAGCCGGGCGGATCGTTGCCCGCTACGGCGGAGTCGGCGCGGCATCGTGCGCGGCGTCTCGGTAGCTTGGGGCATGGCCCAGCCCTCGTCCGCCCCCCCGTCCGCCTCCAGCGAAGAGGACCGCGCCCTCGTGACCGAGGCGCTCGGCGGCGACCAGGGCGCGTACGCCCGGCTCATGGCGAAGTACCAGGAGCCGCTCCAGCGTCACGTCCGCAAGATGGTGCGGGACACCGCCATCGTGGAGGACCTGGTGCAGGAGGCGTTCGTCAAGGCGTTCAAAGCGCTCGACCGCTACGCCCCGGAGTACGCGTTCTCTACGTGGCTCTACCGCATCACGACGAACCACACGATCGACCACATCCGGCGGAAGAAGCTCAAGACCACCTCCATCGACAAGCCCGTGCAGACGCGCGATGGGGAGATGCAGATGGAGCTTCCGGACACGACGTACCGGCCGGACAAGCACCTCGTCGCCGACCAGCGCAACGAGATCATCGCGGCCGCCATCGAGGACCTCCCGCCGAAGTACCACCGCGTGATCGTGATGCGGCACCAGCGGGAGATGAGCTACGAGGAGATCGCGACGGAGCTGGACCTCCCGCTCGGGACGGTCAAGGCACACATCTTCCGCGCCCGCGCGCACCTCAACAAGTTCCTCCGCGACCGCCGCGACGAGTTGATGTAGCGGGAGGGCGTGGCACCTCGCGTCCGGCTGGCGGTCGTTGTCGCCGAGCCCCAACGAAAGGGCTCGCGCTCCCTCACCGCCTCCGCCAGCGGGGCGAGCGCAGCGTGACTAGGCTCTGTCTGGTGATTCGGAGCGAGGCCGAACGCGAGGACCGGGGGCGGCCCGCGAGGAGCGGGAAGCAGGCGTAGCGCGAGCTACGGCGATGGAGCGCGACGCGGCGGGACGGATCCGGGGCTGCGTGTAGGCCGATCTGGAGTCGCCAGACAGAGCCTAGTCCCGCCAGACGTACTCGAAGAGTAGCAGCGAGGCCGTCGCCGTGAGACCCGCATACGCCCCGAGCGCGACGAGGTCCGGTTGCGCCGCCGCCCACGCGCCCGCCTCCGCCCCGCTGGCGGTGATGGTCAGCCCGACGGCCGGGGCGAGGAGCGGCACGAGGAGCGGGAACGCGAGGACGGGCAGGAGCGGCCCCGCCGCCTGCGCCCGCGCGAGGAGCGCCGAGAGGAGCGTCGTGGTGCTCGCGAGGCCGAGCGCGCCCAGCACGAGCCCGGACCAGAAGACCGCTGGCGCACCGAGTGGGGTCGGGATGAGGACGCGCATGCCTGCGCCCGCCACGAGCGCCAGCGCCAGCGTCAGCACCACGTTGAACATCAGCTTGCCGACGTAGACCGCGCTCGCGGGCGCCGCCAGCCGGAGCAGAAGCGTGGTCCCGCGCTCCTCCTCCGCCACGAACGCGCGCCCGAGCCCCACCGCCCCCGCGAACACGATCACCACCCACAGCAGCGCCGACGCGACGGCCGTGCTCACGGGCGTCCGCCCCAGCGCGAGGTACACAAGCACGAGCGAGGCCGCCACGAACATCGCCAGCGCGCCGAGCGCCGTCCGCGTGCGGATCTCCAGCCGCGCGTCGTTGAGGAAGACGGCCCAGGCGGCGGAGAGGAAACGGGACACGGCGGGAGGGCGCGGACGGAGAGACGCAGAAGTTCTCGGTAGGGGAGGACCCGCGCCCGCCTCTGCGGGATTTTCCCGTCCCCGCTCTCCCGCTCCCATGACCGACCGCACGCGCGGTGCGCTCCTCGGCCTCGCCATCGGCGACGCGCTCGGGATGCCCATCGAAGGCCTCAGCCACCCCAACGTCCGCACCTACTACAAGGGCATCAAGGGCTTCCGCGCCGATGAGAAGCGCGGCGAGTTGGAGGCCGGTCAGTGGACCGCGGACACGCAGAACGCCCGCGCCCTCGCGGTCGCCCTGGCGGAGCACCCGGACGATCTCACGCGCGCGCAGACGGTCTGGCACCGCGAGCGTGGCGTGGAGCTCCGCCGCCCCACCGACCGGCCGTTCGCGACGAGCGCCGCCGCCGCTGCCGCCGCCCCGCTCGGCATCTGGTACCACGCGACGGACGCCACGGCTGAGGACACCCTCGCGTGGACGCGCGGCCTCCTCATGGATGTGGACGCGCGCCCCGATGCGCTCGTCGCCGCCTACGCCCAGGCCGACGCCGTCCGCCGCGCGCTGGCAGCAGACCCCGAGGCGCTCGACAGCGCGTCGTTCGTGCGCGATGCCGTCGGTGCCGCGCGGCAGGCGGAGTCCGCCCTCTCCGAGCACGGTGCGACCGGTGCCGTCTCCTCCCGGCTCGCCGGGCTGGCGGATCACCTCGACGAGTTTCCGCTGGACCTCCAGGACCGGTGCGCCGGGACCGGTCCCGCGGCCGACGAGGCGTTCCCCTTCGCCCTCGCGATGGCCGCCCGCGGCCCCGCGCTCGCCGAGGCGTCCCTGCTCGCCGCCATCAACGTCGGCGGAGACGCGAACACCGTCGGTGCGATCGTGGGCGCTCTTCTCGGCGCGATGAACGGCGCGAGCGCCTTCCCCGACGAATGGCGCGACGGCGTGGAGGCCGGCGACGAGCTCGCCGCACTCGCCGACCGACTGGCGGCATCGCTCAGCGACTGACACCCGGACCGCAGACCGCGGACGCAGGACCACGTCGCTCTAGAACGACCGCCAGCGGGACGGGCGCGGAGCGGTTTGCTTCCCGGAACCCGGAACCCGGAACCCGGAACCCGGAACCCGGAACCCGGAACCCGGAA
>DUBD01000044.1 GCA_012960515.1 Bacteroidota bacterium
TGACGGCGCAGGAGTACGCGGAGCTGGAGACGCACCCGTTCAAGGGGCGCAAGTTCACGCGGATGAGCGAGGCGGAGAAGCGGGCGCGCGAGGGCGCGGCGCCGACGGCCTCGACGGAGGACCTGCTGGCGGAGCTCCGGGCGCGCGCGGAGGCGGGCGACGAGGAGGCGCAGGCGGCTGTGGACGCGATGGAGCCCCGAACGGGCTCCGGCTCCGCACCGACGGCCTCGCAGCGGACGACCCGTAAGACGAAGCGCTCGAAGGGCACCGGCACGAAGGGCACGTCCAAGCCGGCGGCGGCCGGCGCCAGCGGGGCGGGCTCTCTGGAGACGAGCGACGCGGCCGACCTCACGGCGGCGGCGCAGGTGCTGGTGCAGAAGGGCGTGGACGTGAAGGCGCTCCAGGGCGACGACGGCCTGGAACTGGAGAAGGTCTTGCAGGCCGCGGAGGCGGCGGGCGTGGCCTTCCCCAAGCTGGCGGGCTAGGCCCGCGGCGGATCCCCCAGGCGCACGCCGGCCGGTGGCCGGTGCTGGGGCGGCCGCCCGGGTGCCCGTTCCGTCTCGCGAGGCGGCGTGGCCCCGGGTGGCCCATTTCTGACCCTCAGGCGGAGTCCCCCTCCGCACCCGCGCGAGGCCCGGCATCCCGTGTTCGAGTACGACGAGACCAAGGTGGCCCACACCGACTTCGTCCGCGCCGTGGAGCGGCGGATGGACGAGGTGGCGGGCGACGGCGAGACGCCGCGCGTTCAGGCGGCGAAGGTGTACAGCTTCGGGGCGGAGGCCGTGCGCCAGCTGCTCCGCACGGGGCCGCGGTTGCTGCTGGCGCCGCTGGCGCTCCGGTACACGGGGCAGGGCGGAGGAGGGGCGTTCGTGCCAGCGCTGACGGCGATCGGGGACCCGGCCTCGCGGTCGGAGACGCCGCCGACGATCGGGTACCGGGTGTCGCTGCCGTTCGCGAGTGAGGAGCGGTTCCTGCGCTTCGTGCGGCTGAAGCTGGCGGGGTGGCCGCGGGCCGTGGAAGCGGCGGAGCCGACGGGAACCGTGGCGCACGCGCGCGAGGCGGACCCGTACCAGCGGCCGGCGGGGTGGCGCCCCCGGGTGTACCTCCACGCGCGGGGGCACCCGGCGGACGGGGCGAGCCGCCAGCGCTCGGCGTTTGAGCTGGAGGCGTACCCGAAGGGGGAGGGCACGCTGGACGAGCTGGTGGTGCTCGCAGAGCGACGGCCCGACACGGCGGTGGCAGCGGCGCCAGAGCTGGCGGACGCGCTCTACTGGGCGACGGCGGCGCGGGTGCTCCGGGCGGAGCGCTACGCGGAGCTGGCGGACGCGGCCGAGACGGCGGCGCGGGCGGCGCTGGAGGGGCAGCGGCTGGGGCTGGCCGGAGAGCCGGACGTGAGCCCGAACCCGAGCCTGAGCTGAGATGAGTGGATACGGCACGACCCCCGACAGCGCGCTCGCGGAGGCCCGCGCGATCCTGGCGGACGTCCACACGCGGACGGGGCACCTCTCGCGGTCGCTGGACCAGCCGGGGCTGGCGACGGCGCCGGACGACGAGCCTCACCTGGCGGCGCTGCTGCGGCAGGCGCTCCGCCGGATCGCGGTGGAGACGGGCCGGGTGCACGTGACGGCGAGCGTTTCCGTGGAAACGTCGGAGGCGTGGGTGGAGCTGCCCGGCGTGCTGACGGGCGCCCGCATCGCGCAGGCGGTGTGGGAGTACGCGTCCGGGCGTCGGGCGCTGCAGGTGGAGCACCCGAACGGGGTGTTCGTCTCGACGGCCTCGGGCCGGCCGACGATGGTGCGGGTGGGGCCGGAGGAGGTCTACTTCACGCCGGTGCCCTCGGAGGCGGGCACGCTGCACCTGACGGCGGCGGTCCGGAGCGGGTTCGGGTTGGACGGATCGGGGAGCGAGCTGGCGGTGGGGCTCGGGCTGGAGGGCGACGGAGCGGACGGGGGCGACCGGATCGTGGCGTCTTTCCCGCACGAGCTGGCGGCGGCGGCGGCGTTCCTCGTGATGGCAGAGCACTTCGAGGAGCGGGCGGCCTTCGACCTTGCGGAGCGGTTCGCGGCGAAGGCAGAGGACGAGATCGGGCGCTACGGAGCGGACGACCGCCAGGCGGGGTTCGCGCGAGCCACGGCGCGGCCGCACGGGTAGGCGATGGCGGACCGGACCCAGACCGTGGCCTTCGGCCGACTCACGCCCGGGACGACCGGGGACGCCGACGGTGCGCCGGACGGGGCGCTGGCGACGTGCCAGAACCTCCGCCCGGCGCCGGCGGCGGACGGGAGCGGCTACGAGTACGAGGTGGTGGGGACGCCCTCGCGGTGGTTCCCCGGTGTGGAGGGGGTGCGGTGGGGCGCGCTGCACGTCCGCCAGCGGCCCGAGGTCCATCGCGAGGCGGGCGACCCGGACCGGCGGCTGGAGGCGACGCGGCGGGTGCTCCTGGTGCGGCTCGTGGGCGGGGTGCCGACGCTGGAGGCGTACGACCTGGACGATGCCGGCGACGCCGCGGCGGTGCCTCTGCTGAGCCATGTGCTGCCGGACGCCGCTGCGTCCGAGCGGCTGGCGGGCTCGCTCGTGCCGATGGGCGTGCGCTGCCTGGTGGTGCTCTCCGCACAGGATGCGGCGGGCGAGGTGCCGACGCCGATCGCGGCGCTGGTGGTGGGGGACGAGGACGTGGAGCCGCTGGGCGCGGTGCCGCTGCCGCGCGCCCGGGTCACGGCGCACGCGACCGCCAGCGGAGGAGAGCCAGGGGGGGCGCCGGGGCAGTACGCGCTCCGGGCCTGCTTCGAGTTCGCGGGCGGGGCGTACGGTCCGCTGGGACCGGCGACGTTCTACGCGACGCCCGCGACGGGCGGGCCGTTCACGTTCGACGTGGTGGTGGAGACGGCGCCCTACGGCGGGCTGGGGGAGGCGTGGGAGCGGCGGGCCGTGGGCGTGGCGGTGTTTGCGAGCGTGGTGCCGGTGGGGGCGTCTGGGCGGCTGGCGCCCGAGATGGAGGCGGCGACGGGGCCGTGGCGGTACGTCCGCACGGTGCCGATGGAGACGTTCAGCGCGGGGGGCGCGACGCTGGCGGACCTCGCGCTGGTGGGCGACGTGCTGGCGGCGGCGGAGGCGCACCCGGAAGGGGACCTCGCGTACTGCGGGCTCTCGGCGGGGACGGCGGTGGCGTTCAACCGGCGGGCCGTGCTCGGGGGCGCGGCGCTGGACTACCCGGACCTGGTCTCGGACGTGCTGCCGGCGGGGAGCGGGGCGCTGGACGACCGGGCGCGGATCGCGGTGGAGATCGAGACGCAGAACGGGCTGCTGCGGCGGTACGGGCCAGCGCGGCTGTGCCGGTCCGGGGAGACGTTCCAGGTGGTGGGGAAGGCGTCGTTTGGCGCGATCGACGTGGCGGCGGTGACGTACCCAGACCGGCGGGCGAAGCGGCTGCTGGTGTACCGGGAGGGCACCGAGGGGGCGGACACGTGGGAGCTGGTGGCGGAGGCCCGGATGCGCGCGCCCGCGGCGACGAACCTGGCCGGGACGTTCAACGGGGACGGCGACGTGTTCACGCTCGTGGCGCCGGTCGCGCCCGGTGGGATCCCGCACCTGACGACGGCGATGATGGAGGCGGAGAACGCGCGGCTGGACCACGACCCGAACCGGGTGCTGGCGGGCGACGTGGGGGACCTGCTGCGGTGGCCGGCAGCGCGGAGCCAGGCGGTGGGCGACGGGCCGGACGACGGGGTGATGGCGGTGGCGCCGGTCGCGGAGCCGGCCTCTGAGGGGCAGTACGGCGACTTCCCGCTGGTGGCGCTGACGCGGCGGGGGGCGTGGCTGCTCCAGATCGGGACGGCGCTGGCGGGGGAGGAGGTGTTCTTCCTCGGCGCGCGCCCGCTCGCGACGGAGGGCGGCGCCAGCGGGCCGGCCTCGGCGTGCGTGGTGCGCGGGGGGCGCGTGGCCGTGGTGGCGGCGAGCGACGACGGGCTGATCCCCTACGACCCGTTCCCGCGGTTCGACCTCACGCGGCTGGCGCTGGGCGGAGAGCTGGGGCCGTACGCGGCGTTCTTCGCGGACGGCCCCGCGCTGGCGTGCCGGGTGGGCGCGCGCGGGGCTGAGGTGTGGGCGGCCTCGCGGGCCGACGACGGGACCCACGTGGTGGCGTACAACCTCCAGGCGGACGCCTTCTTTACGCTGGCGCTGGACCGGGTGGGGTGGTTCGAGGCCGTGGCGGAGTCGGGTGCCCCGGACCGGGTGCTGGTGGGCATCGACGGGGCGGGGCGGCTGTGGCGCGAGGAGGCCTCGGCGGGTGTGGTGGGCGTGCTCCTGGAGACGGGCCCGCTGGCGCTGGGGCTTCCGGGCGAGCCGAAGCGGCTCCGGCGTGGGCGGGTGCACCAGCGGCCGCCGCTGCTGGAACTGGACGTGGCCGTGCTGGAGCGGGTGGAGCGCCTGCGCGCGAGCCGGCTCCCGAGCGCGGACGACGAGCTGGCGGCGGCTCCCTTCGTGGCGGCGACGGACGGCGCGGTGTTCCGGCTGTTCAGCGGCTCGGTGCGCCGGCCCCGGCTCCTGCTCTCGGGCGAGGGGCGGCAGGGGCAGCGGCTGAGCCACGTGACGCTCCTCTTTGACCCTCGACCGCGCGGCGCGCTGAGCAGCGGCACGCGCACATCCCCCTGAGCCCGTGGGCCTCTTCTCTTCTCTCGGATCACTGGCGGGCTCGGCAGCGGGCTCGCTCATCCCCATCCCCGGCGTGGGGACGGCGCTCGGCGGGTGGCTGGGCGGCCGCCTAGGTGGGCTGTTGGACGGCTCGGGCCGTGGCGGCGCGGAGGCACCCGCGGACCACCGGAGCGCTCTGGCGCAGCGGTTCGCGCAGATGGCGACGGGGCCGGCCACGGCGACGGCGACCTACGCGGCGGGCCGCCGGGAGCTGGACGACCAGGCGCGGCGGGACACGTCGGCGGACCGGGCGCGGCTGGCGGCTGCGGGCGGGCTGGGCGGTGAGGCGGAGGTGGCGATGGCGAGCGCGCGCGGGCAGGCGCGGAGCTCGGCGCTGACGCGGCTGCTCGGCGTGGCAGGGGAGCGCCAGCTGAGCGCGGGTCGGCTGGCGCTCTCGGACTTCGCGCAGCAGCAGGCGCGCGACGACCAGCGGTCGGCGAACCGCAACGCGCTGATCGGCGGCGCTTTCCAGACGGCGGCGACCGTCCTCCCGCACCTCCTGAAGAAGTAGCCACGGCGATGTTCACGCGACGAATCGGATCCGGGCCGCAGCGGCCCTCGCCTCGCGTCCGGAGGGCGCTGGGTCTCTACGTGGGCGACGACCCCGGGACGGGCGACGACCCGCCGGAGGGGCAGCGTACGGCGGACCTCGATGTGGGCGGGGGGCGGACGCCGATCGTGCCGGCGGTGGGCGAGACGATGGGGCGCGGGCTGGACTCCGGCGGGGGGAGCGTGGCCGGTGCCGCGCGTCCGCCGTTCGACCTCTCGTCGCTGTACGTGGACCCGGGAGCGCGGGAGGCGCCGGCGATGGACCCGAAGCGGTCGCGGCTGCTTTCCTGGTTGCAGCTGGGAGGCGCGGCGGCGCAGCTGGCGGGGGCGGTGGCCGGCGGCGACGTGGGCACCGGGCTGGCCTCGGCCGGGCAGGGCGCGGCGGCAGGGGCGGGCGCGGTGGCGGCGGCGGACCGGGCGCTGTTCGAGCGGGAGCAGGAGGCGCACCGGGCGTGGCTGGAGGACGCGGGCCGATGGAACCGCCAGCTGGAGTTGACGGAGGCGCGAGCGGCCTACGACGCGCAGACGGACGACTACCGCGACGCGCGCGAGGCGGAGCAGGAGCGGCAGCGCTACGCGCGGGACCGGCGCGATGCGGTGGCAGACCGGGACGCCGGCTGGGCGCGCGAAGACGCGACGGCGGAGCGGGACCAGCAGTGGAGCGTGGACGACCGCGAGGACCGCCAGCGGGAGACGCGCGAGCGGGACGCCCGGCAGGCCGCGCAACGACGGCAGGAGCGCGACGCGCGGTTCGCACAGGACCAGGCGCTGGTGCGGCTGCGGGCGCGGCTGAACCCGAGCCGGAGCGCGACGGACCCGGCGGGCGCGAGCGCGGCGATCCAGGACCTCGACGAGGAGATGGAGGAGGTGCGTGCGGCGCTCCGCCAGGCGCCGGCCGGGATGGCGGGGCGCTCCGAGCGGGAGCGGCTGGAGGGGCGGCTGGAGGACCTCCGGAAGGAGCGTCGCGACCGGATGGCGCGGCTGCGGGACCCGGGCTCTCTGGCGCAGGACGAGGACGGGCAGGCGATCGACGCGTACTACGACCAGGATCCGGAGGCGGGGCCGACGTACGCGGACACGCTGGATGCGACGGAGGCCTGGGAGGCGGGGCTGCTCTCGGCCGAGGAGATGCGGGAGATCCACGAGGCCTACCGCCAGTCCCCGAACAGCCGACTCCCGCGGCCGCAGCACGCACGATAGATGGCCGACCGACCCTCCTCCACTGGCACGGGCTCCCCGTGCGACGGGCTGACCGGCCTCGCGCGGGTCCGCTGCCTGCGCGAGCACGGGAAGATCCGCGGGGCCGCGGCCCGGATTGAGGCGCCCCAGCGGACGCCCAGGCGCTCTGCACCGGCACGCCCGGAGCCGGCGCGCGAGGACCGCCAGCGGGACGATCTGGGCGTGCCGGTCCGGCGGACGCCGCAGCAGGAGACGCCAGCGCTCGCGCCACCGGAAGAGGAGCGGACGACGCGACCGGACCCGTTCCGCCCGCAGCACGTGCGGCCCGAG
>DUBD01000045.1 GCA_012960515.1 Bacteroidota bacterium
AGCGCGAACCGCGCGAGGCTGGTCCAGACGCCGCTGCGGACGTCGCCCCACGTCCCCGCCAGCGCGCGGCGACGGAGCAGGAAGTAGATCCCGTACGTCACCACGATGGCGGCGACGGTCGCGGGCGCGTTGATGAGGAACATCGCACCGTAGCAGCCCAGCGCGCCCAACGCCGGGACCAGCACGGGCACGGAGAACGTGGGACGGAAGCTCGGGTTGCCCACCGCCTTCTCGATGGCGGCCACGAGGTTGACCATCCCGTACGTGTTCAGGAAGAACATCGTGATGATGGGGGCGACCACGTCCAGGTCGCCCGCCCAGATCACGCCGACCGCCACGGCGCCGGTGAGGAGCACGGCCGCACGGGGCTCGGTGGGGGAGCCCATTCGGTTGGCCATCCAACGGGGCACGACCCGGTCCGTGGAGACGGCCTCCAGCGTCCGCGGCGCCGCGAGCACGCTCCCGAGGGCGGAGGAGAGGGTGGACGCCGCCACGCCCCCGAGGATCAGCACGGGGACCAGTGCGATCTCGGACATCGCGGCGGTGTTCAGGATCAGCGTCATCGGGTCCGCGTGGGTGGCGAACCAGACGGCCGCGAGCACATAGACGACCGCTGTCACGAGGATGCTGGCGATCGTGCCGCGCGGGATGCTGCGCGAGGGGTCCTTCAGGTCGCCCGAGAGAGAGATGCCCACCTCGATGCCCGTCACCGCCGGGAAGAACACCGCGAAGACGACCCAGAACGAGACGCCGTCTGTATAGCTGGCGGCGAGGGTCGGCGAGTCGATGGAGCCCCAGCCGCCGGCGAAGAACGACAGCAGCGCCGCCACGAGGATCGCGAGGATGCCGAACTGGATCTTGAGCGCGAAGTCCGCCCCCACGTACGCGATCCCGACGAACAGCAGGGCCACGCTCGTCGCGAGGACCTGCGGGTCCAGCGTCCCCAGCCAGGGCACCGCGCTCATCGCCTCCACAAAGCCGATGATGTAGAACGCGACGGAGATCGCCTGCGAGAGGTACAGCGGGATCCCGATCGCGCCGCCGATCTCCAGTCCCAGGGAGCGCGAGATGAGGTAGTAGTTGCCGCCCGCCTTCACCTGCATGCTCGTCGCGATGGACGAGAGCGAAAGCCCCGTCAGCAGCGAGATGCTGTTGGCGAGCAGGATGATGGCGAGCGCGCCCAGCAGCCCGGCCTGGCCCACCACCCAGCCCGTCCTCAGGAAGAGGATGATGCCGAGGATGGTGAGGACGTTGGGCGTGAAGACGCCGGCGAACGTGCCGAAGCGGGCGGTGGCGGTGCCGCTCGGGGCGGTCTCGGCCATGCGGGGCGGGGAGAGGGCGGGCGAACCTACGGCTGCGGATCGGCCGGGGTCCGTGTCCTACTGAAACGGAACGGGCGGCCCTCCGGAGAGAGCCGCCCGGCGCGCTGGCGGCTGCCGCCAGCGGAGCGAGGGGAACGCTTAGGCGTCCTTCGGGAGGTTCTGGTAGGCCTCGATGACCTCGCGGACGTGCGCGCCCGAGGCCTGCATGTCCGACGCCTCCTTCTCGTTGAGGTCGAGCTCGACGATCTCCTTCACGCCGCCGGTGCCGAGGCGGACCGGGACGCCGATGAACATGTCGTTCAGGCCGTACTGGCCCGTGACCCACGCCGCGGCGGGGAGCACGCGGTTGGAGTTCTTGACGATGGCCTCCACCATCTCCGCCGCACCGGCGCCCGGCGCGTACCACGCGCTCGTGCCCATGAGCTTGACGATCTCGCCGCCGCCCTTCTTGGTGCGCTCGATGATCTCGTCCAGCCGCTCCTCGGAGATGAGGTCCGTGACGGGCTGGGAGCCGATGGTGGTGAAGCGGGGGAGCGGCGTCATGGAGTCGCCGTGGCCGCCGAGCAGCATCGCGTTGATGTCGCGGACGCTGGCGCCGGTCTCCATCTTGAGGAAGTCGCGGTAGCGGGCCGTGTCCAGCACGCCGGCCATGCCCATCACGCGCTCGCTCGGGAAGCCGCTCTCCATGTAGGCGACGTACGTCATGACGTCGAGCGGGTTGGAGACGACGATGACGATCGTGTCCGGGCTCTTCTCGACGACCTGGCGGGTCACGGAGGAGACGATGTCCGAGTTGACCTTCAGGAGGTCGTCGCGGGACATGCCGGGCTTGCGGGGGAGGCCGGCCGTGATGACCGTCACGTCGGAGCCCTCGGTGATCCCGTAGTCGTCGCCGCCCTCGATGACGGTGTCGAACCCGTGGATGGGGGCGGCCTCCATGAGGTCGAGCGCCTTGCCCTTGGCGACGCCCTCGTTGATGTCGATGAGGGCGATGTTCTGGACGATGTCCATGCGCGCGACGCACTCGGCGACGGTCGCGCCGACGTTGCCCGCGCCTACGACGGTGAGCTTCATGTCTGGGATGGGGAGATGAGCGAAAGAGGTGCGGCAGGGTAATCAGCCCTGCCGGAAGCGGTTCGCGCGGTGCCTGCAAGAAGGGACGAATATGGGCGCGCCCTCCATCCCGCCGCCGACTGGCGCCGCCAGCGGGGCGGGCGTTCCTTGTGGCCCCTCTCTATCTGCCCCATGCGCCTCGTCTCCGCCGATGACGCCGTCTCCGTCGTCGCCTCCGGCCATCGCGTGTTCGTCCACACCGCCGCCGCCACACCGCTCGGCCTCGTGGATGCTCTAGCCTCCCGGGCTCCCGAGCTGCGAGACGTCGAACTGGTGCACCTCCACACCGAGGGGCCGGCACCGTACGTGGAGGCGGGCGAGAGCTTCCGGACGCGCGCGCTGTTCGTGGGCGCGAACGTGCGGGCGGCGGTCGCGGAGGGGAGCGCGGACTACGTGCCGGTCTTTCTCAGCGAGGTCCCGCGGCTGTTCACGCGCGGCGTGCTGCCGCTCGATGTGGCATTCGTGCAGGTCTCGCCGCCCGACCGGCACGGGTTCTGCTCGCTCGGCGTCTCAGTCGCAGCCTCGCGCGAGGCGGTGCAGAGCGCGACGACCGTCGTGGCGGAGATCAACCCGCAGATGCCGCGCACCCACGGCGATGGGCTGTTGCACGTCCGCGAGATCGACCTCGGCGTGGAGGTGGACCGGCCGTTGCCGGACCTCGCGCCGCCGCCGCGGACCGATGTGGAGGAGGCCATCGGGCGGAACGTGGCGGGGCTCGTGGACAACGGCGCGACGCTCCAGATGGGCATCGGCGCGGTGCCGGACGCGGTCCTCGCGGCGCTCCAGGACCACCGCCAGCTGGGCATCCACACGGAGATGTTCTCCGATGGCGTCATCGACCTCGTGGAGTCCGGGGCCGTGACGGGCGAGCTCAAGCGTGTCCACCCGGGCAAGCTGGTGGCGACGTTCCTCATGGGCACGCGCCGGCTCTACGACTTCGTGGACGACAACCCGCAGGTGGTCCTCCTCAGCGCGGCGTACGTCAACGACACCAAGACCATCCGCCGGAATCCGAAAGTCACGGCCATCAACTCGTGCATCGAGGTGGACCTGACGGGGCAGGTGGCGGCGGATTCGATCGGGACGCGACAGTTCTCGGGCGTCGGCGGTCAGATGGACTTCGTGCGCGGGGCGTCGCTCTCCGAAGGCGGCAAGCCG
The DNA here is from genome assembly GCA_012960515.1 of Bacteroidota bacterium. Classification (GTDB taxonomy): domain Bacteria; phylum Bacteroidota; class Rhodothermia; order Rhodothermales; family Rubricoccaceae; genus Rubricoccus. The sequence continues at coordinate 3,594 of DUBD01000045.1, forward strand.
ATCATCGCGCTACCGTCCACGACACGGAAGGGGAGGAGCCGCATCGCGCCGGTTCTCCAGCCCGGCGCGAGCGTGGTGACCACCCGAGCCCACGTGCAGTACATCGTGACGGAGTACGGGGTAGCGGAGCTGTACGGCCGAAGCCTCAAGGAGCGGGCGCGGGCCCTCATCCAGATCGCGCACCCGGACCATCGCGAGGAGTTGGAGCGCGCCGCGTTCGAGCGCTTTAAGGTGCTCCCCGCCTAGCGAGAGGCGGTCAGCGCCGCACCGCGTGCCCGATGTACCCGACCCACGGCGGCCCGCCGATCCGGAACGAGAACGCCGGGTCCACGCGCCTCCGCAGGACGGACCGCCAGAAGGCGCCGTTTGGGACCGGGTGGACGCCGAGGACCTCGCGCACGTCCAGCCCCGAGTCCCCGGCCCACTGGCGGAGGTCGCGGGGCGGGATGAACAGGTCGTAGACGTGGATGTGCGGCGGCCCGCCCGGCGTGACCACCTTGAACCCGTGGATGGCGAGGGCCCACGCGAGCGGCGTCCGGTTGAAGGTGTGGAAGACGACGGCGCCGCCGGGGCGCGTCACGCGCGCGGCCTCCGCCAGCACGTCGGCGGGACGCTCCACGTGCTCCAACATGTCCAGCAGGAGCACCGCGTCGAAGGCGCCGTCCTCCGCGTCCAGCGCGTAGGCGTCGCCCACGCGGAACGTCGCGCTCGCGCCGGGGGGCGTCCGCTCCCGCGCCGTCCGGATCGCGCCCTCGGCCAGGTCCACGCCCTCCACCTCGTAGCCGGCGACCGCCAGCGGGAGGGAGACGAGCCCTGCGCCGCACGCCACGTCCAGGACCCTCGCGCCCGGCCCGATGCCCAGCGCGTGGAGCGTCTCCATCGTGTAGTCCACCTTCACTCGGCTCTCCGCCCGGAGTAGCGCGATGGGGTGGTCGTCGCCCTCGAACCAAGCGTCGCCGAGGTCGGTGTAAAAGTCGTTGTTAACCTGCGGCATGGAAGGGGCGGGAGCGGGGGCGACTGCACGGGTTTTCCACAGCTCGGATCGTTGGTCTGGGGCCGCTGAGCCCTATACTGGAAGGCTCCCAGAGCACCACTCCGCGTGATCGTCGCCCTCGACGGCCCGGCCGGGTCCGGCAAGAGTACCACCGCGCGGCGGGTCGCCCACGAGTTGGGCGGGCTGTACCTGGACACGGGCGCGATGTACCGAGCGATCGGCCTCGCGTTCCTGGACCAGGACCGCCCGTTCACCGAGCGCGCCGCCGCCGAGATCGTCCCCGACCTCCGGGTCGAGCTCGACCCGTTGCCGGACGCCTCGCTGGCGGTCCGCCTCAGCGGGGAGGACGTCACCGAGCGCATCCGCTCCGGCCCGGCCGCACAGGCCGCCAGCCGGGCCGCCGCGCTCGCGCCCGTCCGTACCGCGATGCTCCACGCGCAGCGCGCCGTCGCCCAGGAATGGGCACGAGACGGCCGCGTCGTGGTCGCCGAGGGACGCGACATGGGCAGCGTCGTCTTCCCCGACGCGCCCGTCAAGTTCTTTCTCACCGCCGATCTCGAGGCCCGCGCCCAGCGCCGCGCCGCCGACCTCGCCGCCCGCGGCGACTCGGTGGACCTCGCGCAGGTCCGCGACGACATCGCCCAGCGCGACCGTCGCGATGCCGACCGCGCCCTCGCCCCGCTCCGCGCCGCCCCGGACGCCGTCGTGCTGGACACGACGACGCTGACGCCGGACGAGCAGGTCGAGCGCGTCGTCCAGGCCGTCCGCTCCGCTCAGGAGCAGGCCGCCTGACGCCGCCTCGGGATCACTCCTTGTTTCACCAGACCCCGACGGGACCGCGCGAGGCCGCGACCCGAGCGGGATTCACACCCCAACCCCCCGGGTGAGCGCCGGCCGCCTCGCCTCCGTCCCAACCCCGGAGCGCCGACGCCGCCACATCCAACTTTATGGCAGACGACCAGACCACTCCCGTCGAGAACGACACCCCTGAGGTGACCGAGACGGAAACGCCCGACACCGCCGCTGAGGCGACTGAGGCGAACGCTCCCGCGGAGGAGACCCCGGCCGCCGAGGCGACCGACACCCAGGACGAGGCCGCCGACGACGCGGGCGAGTCCATCATCGAGAAGGCGGCCGACGCCGTCCGCGACGCCGCCGCGAAGGTGGCCGACGTGGTGGAAGACGCCGTCGAGCGCGTCACCGGCCGCGAGGACAAGGCTGCCCCGTCCGTGACGGGCTACACCGGCCAGGACCTCGGCCGGACCATCACCCTCGATGAACTCAACGACATGGAGAACGCGGGCGGCGACGGCGTCCAGCTCTCCGACACGGACTTCATCTCCATGGTCGATCGCTCGATGAGCGACGTCGACGAGCATTCCCTCACGAAGGGGAAGGTCGTCGGCATGACCGACAAGGAGATCGTCGTCGACATCGGCTTCAAGTCCGACGGCGTCGTCGCGAAGAACGAGTTCAACGCCGTCCCCGAGATCGGCGACGAGATCGACGTCTACGTCGAGTGGCTCGAGGACAAGCGCGGCCAGCTCCGCCTCTCGCGTGAGAAGGCGATCGACCGGATGCGCTGGGACATCATCGAGGAGGCCCACGACAACGGGACCGTCCTCGAGGGCGAGATCGTCAAGCGCATCAAGGGCGGCATGATCGTCAACCTGCTCGGCTCGGAGGCCTTCCTCCCGGGCTCCCAGGTGGACGTCCGCCCGGTCCGCGACTTCGAGGCGTACCTCGGCAAGACGATGGAGTTCAAGGTGGTCAAGACGAACCCGAACAACGGGAACGTCGTGATCTCCCACAAGGCGCTCGTCGAGAAGGACCTCATGGAGCAGCGGAAGCTGATCCTCGACTCGCTCGAGGTCGGCCAGGTGCTCGAGGGCCAGGTCAAGAACATCGTCAACTTCGGCGCCTTCGTCGACCTCGGCGGCGTGGACGGCCTGCTCCACATCACCGACATCTCGTGGGGCCGAGTAGGCCACCCGAGCGAGGTGCTGGAGCTCGACGAGAAGATCAAGGTCGTCGTCCTCGACTACGACAAGGAGCGCCAGCGGATCAGCCTCGGCTACAAGCAGCTCATGGGCCACCCGTGGGACAACATCCACGAGCGGTTCGTCGAGGGCATGGTCGTCGAAGGCCGCGTGGTCTCCAT
>DUBD01000046.1:0-959 GCA_012960515.1 Bacteroidota bacterium
GCTGTACGTCTTTGCATTGCACCGCACGCTGGCGCGCACCACCAGCTGCGGCGGCGACATGCCCGTGTCCTTGCACGCCCGCGCGCGCACGCGTTTATACCGGCCCACGCTAGTCAGTCGTGTACCGTGGCACCGCCCCACAGTCGTACCGCCGACTGCACGCAGTGCGCCGCGTGCCCGTGCACGCTGTCTTCCCGTGTTTCGCCCCGTCCGTCCTCGTACGCAATGTCCACGCGGTGAGGACGTTGTACCGGCACCGGGTCCAGCCCCCACCCCGGAAACGCTTCCAGCACCACGCTCTGCTCGTAGCTGAACGACGTCAGACGCACGTTCATGGCACACGCCACGTCCCCGTCGTCACGACGCCACGCCACGCCGCGCATGGGCACGCCAACAAACATCGGCGTGAAACACGTAGCGTTCGCCCACCGCATCACTTCCACCATCAGCGTTTCCACGTGTCGCAAGTGTATGGGCAGCACCGCCGCGCACGCCATGCGGCCGTCGGTGCGCCCCGGCACGCGCGCGTGTGTCACCAGCGTGCCGATGAGGGCTTCAAAGTGCGCTGCGGCGACGGTGAAATTGCGCACCGCCGCCGTTTCTGTCACGCTGGTGGTGCCGCCAAACACCGTCGCCAGCGTCACGCCCGCCACGAACATGAGGTAGAGGAGCCCGAACGTGCCGAGGAGCTGGAACGTGGCGTCGCGCTCCAGCAGGCCGGTCACGCTCGGCCCCGCCACGGCGCCCAGCGCGATGAGCCCCACGAGGCCGGGAATGCGGAAGCGCTCGAAGAGAAGCGGCCCCAGCAAGAGAATCCCCATCGTGATGGCGACGATGAGGACGGGGTCGGTGACGGGGAGTTGAAGGTCCATGCGTCAAGCTCGCACAGCGCTCGTGTTTTGGGGAGGGGCCGCCTCGAACGTTCCCATCGTTCGCCGGGTGCCGCTGCGGCTGGGGAC
>DUBD01000046.1:993-15628 GCA_012960515.1 Bacteroidota bacterium
GCGGCGCCTTCCCCATTCAAGCTCGGAAGCAACCGGCCGATACCGCGCATCATGCGCGCGCTGTTCCTCGTTCTTGTGGTCGTATCCGGCTGGGTCGGGTTGACCCGGGCGCAGGGCGCCATCCGCCCGCTGGCGCCCGCCGCCAGCGGGGAGATCGTGCTGTACGAGGCTGCGTGGTGTAGCGTCTGCGACAGCGCCCGCGCCTACCTGGACCGCCACGGCGTGGCGTACGTCGCGCGCGACGTCGAGGTGGATCCGGCGGCTCGCGAGGCGTACCGGGGCTCGGTGGTGCGGGCGCGCTCCCCCTGCTGGTGATCGGTGCAGACACGCTCACGGGGTTCACCCCTGAGCAGATGGACCTCCGGCTCTACGGCGCGCGCCGCGGCGGCTCCTGACCACTCCTGTCAATCGCGGGCCTGCGCGATGGGCGGGTGCGGTGATCCCGTCGTGGCGTGGTCCTCCGCCCCGATGACGCTCGCCATCGCCGAGCTTGGTCCGTCGGCGAACTCGCGGAGGAGGGTGAACGTCCCGTCTGTCTCCAGGACCACCGCGGCCACCTCGCTCAACGAGGCCACGCCCTGCTGGCGGGCGGCGGCGCGGATCTCTTCCGTGGTCACGCGCTCGGCCGTCATGGTCTGCGAGAGGAACTCCCCTCGTGCGAACACGATGGCCGGCTGCGACTTCACGAGCGTCTGCACGCGCTCCCACCGCACAGACGCCCACGTGATCACGAACTGCAGCCCGATGAGGAGCGCCAGCGCGGCGGCGCCTTCCACAACCGGCGTGTCGCTCAGGATCGTCGAGGCCAGCGTGGAGCCCATCGCGATGGTGACCACGAAGTCGAACGCGTTCATCTTCGAGAGCGTCCGCTTGCCGGAGAGCCGCAGGAAGAGCACCAGCAGCGCGTAGGCCACGAGCCCCTTGAGCAGCACCTCGCCGAGCGAGGACCACGAGGAGAACCAGACCGGGGGATTACCAGCCGCGAGCACCACGACGTTTCCAGGGGAGCGGGACGATGAGGCCGTCCACGAGGAGGTGACTGAAGTACCCCGCGACGGCAGCCCCGTAAAGGGGCAGCCCCGCCATCGGTTCCGTGTCGTGGAAGAGGAGCATCGGCACGAGGAGCAGCGGCGAGGGGATGAGCAGCATGGCCCACGTGGTGTGGGTCCACCCGCGGTGCTTCCCGAGCGCGGGGAGGATGCAGAAGAGGCCGAGGTAAGCCGCCTCGCGGAAGTGGTCCCCCACGATGAGCGCCACGTCCGTCAGGAAGAACAGCCAGTAGAAGAGGTTCTGGCCCTTCGAGTTGGTGTCCACGTCCGGCCACAGCCCGAACATCAGCCCGACCCCCATGAGCACGGTCCCCCACCCCACCATCTCCATCTGGGAGAACTGGCGGTAGGCCTCGTCCACGGTGAAGAGCGTCGCCAGCGCGACGAGGTAGAGCCCGGTGACGATGAGCGCGCCGAGGATGTGTCCTTTGTAGCCGGCCACGGAAAGAGGAGGGGGAAGGCGGAAGAGGCGGAAGAACGCGGGCGGGGGCGTCAGCCGTCTGACACCCCGCCCGGCCTACTTCCGCTTGAACCGCCGTAGGAAGCGGCCCGTCCACGCCTCGCCCTCGGGGAAGCCCAGCATATGGCCCAGCGCGAGGTAGCCGAGCCCGTAGATCGCGAGGATGCCCGCGCCGTAGAGCCAGATGGGGAGCACGTCGCTCGGGATGAACGCGTACGCCAGCCCGGCGGGCGTGGCCGCTACGACCGCCAGCCCGAGCATCCGGGCGGCCCGCCCCCACGGCAGCCGGAACGCCGGCGCGTGCCCGCGCAGCGCGCGGACCAACCGCCACAGCTCCACCCACCCCCCGAGCGCCGAGCCCATCGCGAGGCCGACCGCGCCCATCCGCAGCGGGTCCGTCTCCGGCGACCCGAGCGAGGCGAGGCCGGGCACCTCGGTCACGGCCACGCGGTCCAGCGCGAGCATCAGCCCCGCGCCGACGACGGCGGAGATCGCCACGCGCCACACCGCGATCCGCGCGGGCGTCTTGGTGTCGTCCAGGGCGTAGAACGCGTTCTGGAGCAGGCGGCTGGCGGTCGTCGCGGCGAGGCCGAGCGTGTACGCCCCGAGGACGAACGTCACGAGCCACGTGTCCTCCACGCCGAACTGCCCCGTCTGGTAGAGCACGCCCACCACGAGGTAGCCGAACGCGAGGTAGCCCACGACGGTCGGGACGACGAGGTAGAGGATCTGCCCGAGCGACTGGCGGACGCGCCCGAGGAAGGCGTCCAACTCTGTTTTGGAGATGCGCGAGAGCTCCGGGAGCTCGCTCGCGGCCACGCTCATCCCGAACAGCGAGATGGGCAGGAGGTAGAGCGTCTGCGCGTTGCCGAGCGCCGCCAGCGCGCCGGCCGCGAGGAAGCTGGAGAGGAAGACGTCCAGGTAGCCGGAGAGCTGGTACGCGCCGCGGCCCAGCACCACCGGCACGAAGGCGCGGATGCCCTCGCGCACGCCCGGCGCCCGCGTGGAGACGCTCGGGCGGAACCGCTTGAGCACTCGGAAGACCGTCGGCAGCTGGACCCCGAGCTGGAGAACGCCGCCCACGATGCCGCCCACGAACAGCGCGATGAGCAGGCGTGAGAGCGCGTCCGTCGGGACGGACTCCAGGGCGCCGAGTGCGAGCGGATCGTCGAAGTAGAGGTACGCGCCCACGCCCAGCGCGGCGAGCAGCGCCACGTTCCACGCGACGGGCGCGAAGTAGGAGAGCAGGAACTTCCGGTGGCTGTTGAGCACGCCCAGCGCCCACGCGCTCAGCACGAGCACGGCCGTCATGGGGAACGCCAGCCGCACGATCGTGACCGCCAGCGCGTGGCGGTCCACGGGGATCTCGCCTCGCGCGACGGCCGCGGCGTCGCCGTTCCAGCCGGGCTGGAGGACCGTCACCAGCACGTCCGCGAAGATCACGCCCAGCAGCGCCACGGAGAACGCCACGACGGCGAGCAGCCCGAGGACCGCGCCCGCGAACCGCGCCGCGTCCTCGTCGCGCCCTTCCTCCGTCATCCGGCTGTAGATGGGGATGAACGCCGCGCTCAGCGTACCCTCGCCGAGGAGGTTCTGCAAGAGGTTCGGCGCGCGGAGGCCCAGCCGGTACACGTCCGAGAACGCGCCCACGCCGAAGAAGTAGCCGATGGCGCGGTCCCGCACGAGCCCGATCACCCGGCTCGCGAGGATGCCCGCGGCCACGAGCCCCGCCGCGCTGCCTCGGCTGGCGGTTGCGCCCTGCGAGGCCTTCGCCTCGAGCGCGGCCTCGGCGTCGTCCTCGGCGACGGCCTCCGCCAGCGGCGCGGCGCTGGCGTCGATCTCTTCCGCCGCCGGGCGCTCGTCAGAGGGGCGGTCCGTCACGCCTGGTCCGCGAAGTAGCGCACGGCGAGGTGGTAGCCCTTCACCCCGAAACCCACGATCACGCCCGCGGCGACGGGCGCCAGCAGCGACGTGTGCCGGAAGCTCTCGCGCGCGTACACGTTCGAGATGTGGACCTCCACGACGGGCGTCGAGAGGCTCGCGACGGCATCGCGCAGCGCGATGGAGGTGTGGGTGTAGGCCGCCGCGTTGAATACGATGCCGGCCGTTTCCACGGTGTCCGCCGCGTGAAGCGCGTCGATCAGGGCGCCCTCGGCGTTGTGCTGCTCGAACCGGAGCGTCAACTCGGGGAAGGCCTGCCGGAGCCCTCGCTCCAGGTCCTCCAGCGTCACAGAGCCGTAGACCTCGGGCTCTCGCGTACCCAACCGGTTGAGGTTGGGGCCGTTGAGGACGAGGACGGCGGGGCGCGAGGACATCGGGGCGGGACAGACGGGAGCGACCAAGCTAGCGCCGCCGGTGGCCCTCCGGTCCGCCCAGGGGCCTCACGCCATGAGGATCGCCGCCAGGAGGGCAAGCACGATGATGCCCACGAGGGCGATCATGAAGGGCCAGCCGACAGAGTCGGTGGTGTGTCGGGTGAAGTAGGCCGGGAACTCGCCATCGCTCGAGCGCCGGTGTTTCCGAGAGGAAGCAGCCATGCCAGGGTCGGGTCTAGAACCCTGTTAACATAGGGGATCCCCCGCAATATTCCGCCCGAGTGTGGCGGAAGGGTCCGGGGCCGGGCGCGAATACGCGGTGAGGGGCGCCGGGCGGTAGCGGACTCGCCCAGAGCGGCCCCTACTTTCGAGCGGCCCCACCGCCTAACCCCGAGATGCGTTCGTTCTCTCTCTTCGCCGCCGTCCTCCTCAGCGCCGCCGCGGCATCGGCGCAGTCTCTCCCGCCGCAGGGCGCGGACGCCACCTTCGAGGTGGCGACGTGGAACATCGAGAACTTCGGCTCCGGCTCCGGGGGGACCGCCCAGCGCGAGGCCGCCGCTGAGGTCATCCGCCAGGCGGACGTGGACCTCTGGGCGCTCCAAGAGATCGTGGACGCGACCGACTTCCAGGCGCTCCTACAGGAACTCGTGGACGACGGCTACCGCGGCATCCTCGGCCCGACGCCGTCGGCTGGCGGCGCGCAGCGGCTGGCCTACATCTACAACGAGGACGTGGTGACGGTCGTCTTCACGCGCTCGGTCCTCCAGGGCAACGAGTACGCGTTCGCGTACCGGCTCCCCTTCGAGATGCAGGCGAGCGTGACGGTGGGGGGGCAGACGCAGTCCCTCCGCCTGCTCAACATCCACGCGAAGTGCTGCTCGGACCAGAACTCGTACAACCGCCGCGCGGACGCCGCGGCGGCGCTCAAGGAGTTCACGGACGAGTACATCGAGGACGGCCGTGCCGTGATGGTGCTCGGTGACTTCAACGACCGGCTCAACGTCTCCATCTCCGGCGGCCTCTCGCCATACCGGCCGTACCGGACGGACCCGGACTACACCATCGCGACGTACGACATCGACCGGCTCAACGTCCCGACGTACTGCTCGAACGGCTCGTGCACGTCGGGCAGCGCCATCGACCAGATCCTGTTTTCCAACGACCTCGCCGCCTCGTACGTCGAGGATGAGGACCCGCGGTACGAAGAGGTCGTGAGCGCGTTCAGTTCCTACACCTCCACAGTCTCCGATCACCTCCCGGTGATCGCGCGGTTCACGCTCGTCCCCGTCTCGGCGGAGGAGGGCCCCGCTGGCGCCGCCGCGCTGGCGGTCGCGCCCAACCCCGTCCGCTCCCAGGCCACGGCCCGCTTCACCCTCGCGGCTCCGGCCGAGGTGCGCGTGGACGTGCTGGACGCCCTCGGCCGCCGCGTCGTCCGCCAGTCGCGCACGCTCGGCGCGGGCGAGCACGCCCTCCCGCTCGATACCTCGGCCCTCTCGCCCGGCGTCTACGTCGTCCGCCTGGAGGCCGATGGCGCCGTGAGCACGCGCACGTTCGTCCGGGTCCGCTGACGCCTCCCGGACCCCCGACGGGGCGAGCGGGGTACGCGGGAGTGCCTCCTCGGTAACGGAAACTTCGTTCGCGCTCGCCCCCCGCGTCCCGCATACTCCACCCGGACGCCGTTCGCACTCCTTGTCCCCCGGCTCTTCCCGCCCTCCGTTGGTTCTCTCCAAGGCTCTCTCTCGCTTCGCGGGCCGCGCGGTTGCGCTGCTCACCGTTGGTTTCGTTTGGTTTGGCGGGAGCGCTGTGGGCGCTCAGCCGTTCGAGCGCGTCGCCACGGACGTCGGTAACACGGGCCTCGCGCTCACGAACGCCGGCACGCTCGGCCGCCCCGGCGTCAACAACGACCCCTCGGGGCTGCCCTCCTTCGAGTACCCGCTGAACTCCGGGATCGAGCACCTCTTCGAGGCCGGCCTCTGGGTGGGAGCCCGCCGCGCCGACGGCGTCGTCTCCGTGCGGACGGGCTCGGTCACGTCCTCCGGCGGCTACTCGCCGGGTGCGCCGGGCTTCGAGTTCGCGCAGGAGGCGCTGTTCACGCGCCGCTCCTCGCTGGAGACCTCCCCGTTCTTCTCGCCGGCGGCCGTCAGCCAGCAGGACTTCATCACGACCTACTCCGACACGCTGGCGACGCTCCCCGGCACGAGCACGCCGCTGCCGGACGTGCAGAACCAGCTCGGGCTGAGCGTGGAGCAGCGGTCCTACGCCTGGAGCTTCCCCTTCACGGAGTACTTCGTGATCGTGGAGTACGAGATCACGAACGTGAGCGACCAGACGCTGCAGGACGTGTGGGTCGGGCTCTGGGATGACCTCGTGGTCCGCAACGTCATCACCACGACGGAGGGCGGCGGCGCCTACTTCAACAAGGGCGCGCGCGGCGTGCTCGGCTACCCGCTCTACGAGGCGGGCACGGGCGCCATCCTCAACCCTGCGCCGGACAGCCAGTACGTCTCCTACGCCTTCAACGCCGGCGGTGTGGAGGAGAGCCTGAACACGTACGGCTCCATCGCCTTCCTCGGCGCGAACTGGGAAGACGCGGGCGGCAATGGCCGCTCCGCCGCGGACCGGTTCTTCCACCCGGCCGTCGCGGATCAGTACGAGGCGCTCGGCCTGCCGGTCCCGCGCCTAAACCCCCGCTTCTGGCTCTTCGGCGGCAACGACCCGGACCCGGCGCTCGCCCGCCCCAGCGATGACCTGGAGCGGTATCAGCGGATGCAGACGCCGTACCCGAACTACCTCGCCGCGCGGGACGCCTTCTTCGGCACCGGCCAGGGCCAGGGCCGCATCCAGACGGACGGCCGCATCGGCTCGGGCAACTGGATCGGGCTCACCTCCGTCGGCCCGTTCGTCGAGCTGGCGCCGGGGCAGAGCGTGACCGTCACCTTCGGGCTCGTGGCGGCGCTCAAGCCGGACGACTTCCAGTCTGTGCCCGCCGGCCGTGAGGCGGACACCCCGGAGTCCCGCGTCAACCTCCGCACGAACGTCTTCTGGGCCGGCGAGACCTACGCCGGTGAGGACGCCGATTTCGACGGCGAGCTGGACGCGGGCGAGGACGCCAACGGAAACGGCGTGCTGGACCGCTACCTCATCCCCGCGCCGCCCGCCTCCCCGCAGCTCCGCGTGGAGCTGGAAGCGGGCCGCGCCGTCCTCTACTGGACGGACTTCGCGGAGGACTCCGTGGACCCCGTGACCGGCCGCCAGGACTTCGAGGGCTACCGGATCTACCGCTCGGACCCGGGTGACGACCGCGCCGGCAACATCCTCGGCGAGGCCGGGCTCATCGCGCAGTACGACCGCGAGGACAACGAGGTCGGCTTCAACAACGGCTTCGAGTCCGTCCGGCTGGCGGAGCCCGCCACCTTCCCCGGCGACGAGAACCAGTACGCCTACCGCTTCGAGGCGGACGGCCTGCTGGACGGCTGGCAGTACGCCTTCGCCGTGACCGCCTTCGACGAGGGCGACGTGACCAGCGGGCTGGACCCGCTGGAGTCCTCCAAGACCACGAACGCCGTCCGCGTCTTCCCGGGACCGTCCGCCAGCGCCGAGGGCGAGGTGGGCGTCTTCCCCAACCCCTACCGCGTGCAGGCCGCCTGGGACGGCGACCTCGCCACCCAGCGCAAGCTCTACTTCTACAACCTCCCGGAGCGCGCCACCATCCGCGTCTACACCCTCGCGGGTGAGATCGTGACGGAGCTCGAGCACGACGCGAGCACCAACGTGGACGACCTCCGGTGGTACCAGGACTTCAGCACGCCGGACCGCGTCGTCGCGAGCGGCGTCCGCGCCTGGGACCTCCTCTCCGACAACTCGCTCCGCCTCTCCAGCGGGTTCTACCTCTTCTCCGTCCTGGACGCCGACACCGGCGAGACCCGGACGGGCAAGTTCGTCATCCTCCGGTGACGCCCCGGCGTCTGCGCCTCCGCGCGACGGGCGTCCGCTCCTCCTTCCCTCACACCGCTTATCCCATGCGCAACGTTACCCTCGCGCTCGCCGCGCTGGCGCTGCTCCTCGCCCCCGAGGCGATGGCGCAGTGCACCGGCACGCCTGGCGTGGACTTCCAGCAAGTCTCCGTCAGCGAGATCAACCAACTCCCGCAGGCCAACATCGACCAGCTCAACGCGGCTGGCGCCGGCCTCACGACGGAGCAGATCCAGGACCTCGTCACCAACGACCTCGAAGGCGAGCTCGTCGAGTTCCAGGCCGTTGTGCTGACGAACCCGATCCTCTCCGGCCTCGCGTCCCTCAACGACGGCATCCCGGGCCGCATCCACGTCTTCGTGCGGGACACCACGGCGCTCAGCCAGGGCCCCGCCGGCATGGACATCCAGATCGTGGACGACCGCGCCGATCGCGTCGAGACGCAGAACCTCTTCGTCGGGGACGAGATCGTCGTCTGTGGCCTCGTGGCCCCGTTCGGCTCCACCGGCCGCACGATGCAGATCAACCCGGTCAGCGTCTCCCTCGCGGGCACCCCCGTCGTGGATCTCACCGCGAACCCGGAGTTCGACGACCCGATCGAGGTCGAGATCAGCGACTTCCACCGCGAAGTCAACGGCCAGACGCAGATCCGCTGGGAGAACTTCTCCGACTTCAACAGCCAGTACGTGCGCCTCTCCGGCGTGACCATCGTGCAGGGCGTGCCGGGCAACCGCCCGAACATCCTCTTCTCCGAGGACGCCGCCGGTAGCCACCCGCAGGTCAACTCCTACGACACCTCCGTCTGCTACCGCAACGACCGGGGTGAGGAGTACTTCCCCGCCGGTCAGGCCCCCTCCTGCATCGACGAGGACTTCGTGCCGCCGCCGGCCGGCACCGCGGACGTGCAGGGCTTCCTGACCTTCAGCGGCTGGGCCGGTGGCTTCGGCTACTCCGTCCCGAACGGCGCCAACTTCTCGATCAACCCCTTCGAGGAGGAGGACTTCCAGGTCGCCGTCGCCCCGCCGACGATCACGCTCGCCCCGCTGGCGGCCATCCCGAACGCGACCGACGACGTGACCATCGGGGCCACCGTGGTCCCGGGCCAGGGCACCATCGCCTCCGTCACGGCGGACTACGAGTACTTCGTGGACGGCACGAGCGCGGGCACCGGCTCCATCGCGCTCTCCAGCACCTCCGGTGACGACTACGAGGGCACGATCCCGGCCGGCGCAGACGGCGCGTTCGTGGTCTACACCGTCACCGCGACGGACAGCGAGGGCGAGTCCTCCAGCGTGACCGGCTCCTACCGCATCATCGACGGTGCGGTGCGGTCCATCCGCTCCATCCAGGAGACCCTCGCCGGCGGCGACGCCAGCCCGCTCTACTTCGAGACCAACGGCGAGAACAACGCCGACGCCCCGATCGACTTCGACCTCGACGCGACGGTGCAGTCCATCTTCCAGCTCGGCGCCAACTGGGTCGGCTCCATCCAGGACAACGCCGACCTCGACCCGTGGAGCGGCATCTGGGTCTTCTTCGGTGCCGAGAACCCCGGCCTGAGCGTGGGCGACCAGATCAACATCACGGAGGCCGCCATCAACGAGCGGTTCGACGTGACGCAGCTCGAGGACGTCACGTTCACGACGACCGCCAGCGGCAGCCCCTACGCCTACAAGACGGTGGAGACGGGCGTGCTGACGGACGCCGACGTGGCCGAGGCGCACGAGGGCATGCTGATCCGCTTCGAGGACGTGACCATCACGAACAACGACGCGGGCTTCGGCGAGTGGGAGTTCTCCTCCACCGGCTCCGCCGCGGACGCCGTCCGCGCGGACGACTACACCGACGCCTTCGATGACTTCGACCCGTCCGTCTTCTTCGCGAACGGCGAGGTCCGCGAGTTCATCCAGGGCATCTGGTACTTCTCGTTCGGCGACTACAAGCTGACGCCGGTCGAGCTGACCGACATCGGCGCCATCTCGACGGCCGTCGAAGGCGGCCTGGAGGCCCGTTCCATCCGCATCCTCGGCACGGCCCCAAACCCGGCCCGCTCCACGGCGCGGATCGCGTTCGAGCTGGACCAGTCCGGCCCCGTCTCCCTCCGCGTCTACGACGTGACCGGCCGCGAGGTCGCCGTCCTGGCCGAGGGCGCGATGGCCGCCGGCGAGCACACCGCCGAGCTCTCCGCCGGCGCGCTCTCGCCGGGCGTCTACGTCGTCCGCCTCGGCGCGAACGGCGAGGTGGCCACCGCCCGGCTGGCGGTCGTCCGCTAACCCGTCTCGCGATGACACCCGGCCCGGCCCCCACGCCGGGGGCCGGGCCGTTCTGATCGACCCCGTATGACTCTCCGCTCCCGCTCCCTCCGCGCGCCGTTCCTGGCGCTCCTGGCCCTCGCCGCCAGCGCCGCCGCTACCGGCTGCGACGCTGGCTTCGAAGGCTCGCGCACAGACAACGCCGCGCCCGAGACCGAGCTCGCCGTCCGGTCCGCGGATCTCCGCGACGACCTCGGCGACCGCCGCCTCGTCTCCACCGTGGACGTGGCCTGGAGCGGCACCGACCCCGACGGCGTCGTCCTCGCGTACGAGGTCCGCGCCTACGCTGTGGGCGACGGGCTCCCGGCTCCCGACCCCGAACATGGCTGGGGCCGCACGGCCCGCCGCGACTCTACCATCCTCCTCCCCATCCCGCTCGGCTTCGACACGGCGGACGTGGCCGTGGAGGTCCGCTCCATCGACGACGATGAGGCCAAGGACCCGACGCCCGCGCGAACGGTCTTCCCCATCCGCAACTCCAACCCCACGTTCCGGCTCGTGGACGCGGAGGCGCCGCCGGATTCCACGTGGCCCGTCATCTCGTTCTCGTTCGCCTCCGGCGACCCGGACGGCGAGGCCAACCTCCTGGCCGTGGAGCTCGCGCTCAACGACACGCTGAGCGGCTGGACCCGCATCGACCCGACGACGACGTTCCTCACGCTCGTCGCGCAGGACCCGCGCGCTACGGGCACGACCGGCGCCCAGCTCTACCTGGGCCGCGGCTTCTCCAACTCCGGCGTGACGCTGCCCGGCCTCCAGTTGGACGGCGAGAACGTGCTCTACCTCCGCGCCGTGGATCAGGCCGGCGCCACCTCCCCCACGCTCCGCTACCCCGCGCTGGACGAGGACGAGCAGCCGCTCGGCAGCTTTTACGTCCGCCGCGTGACGAGCGACGTGCTCCTCGTCAACGACTACCGCTCCAGCGGCGATGACCTCGTGCTCGGGGTCGCCCGCCAGTCGCTGGCGGTCCACGGCACCGCGGACTACGACGAGTGGGACCTCTCGGCCACGCCGCAGAGCTCCTCCAGCCCGTCCTTCTCGGACGCGCTCCCCGCGACGCAGGAGCCCACGCTTCGCCAGACCCTCGCGCTCTGGAACCGGATCTACTGGGTCTCCAACGCCGTGACCAACCGCGTCTCCGGCAACAACTTCCCGCGCGCCGCCGGTGTGCTGGACCTCTTCTTCGAGGAAGGCGGGCGGCTCCTGCTCCACTCCCCCGTGTCGTTCCCGCAGAGCGAGGACGAGGCGCAGGGCAACCCCGCCGTGGACGTGCTCCCGCTGGCAGGCTTGGTGGAGTTCCCGGACGGCGTCCGCGCCCTCCGCGCCGGCACCGGCACGCCGGTCCGACCCGTCTCCGAGGTGCCGGGCACCGGCCGCACGCTCCCGCCGCTCCAGACCTCGCGCCTGCTCACGAGCGCCCTTCCCTACGAGCCCGGCCCGGACGACATCGTGCTCTACCGGCTCGCGTTCTACGAGAACAACACGCCCTCCAACGCCTGGGAGGGGAGCGAGGTCGTCGCGAGCATTCGGGCGGACCAGCGGGTGGCGTTCTTCGCGCTGCCGTTGTTCTCCGGCCCGAACCCGCTCTTCGCCCCGGCCGACGGCTCCTCCGAGGGCGTCCCCGAGGCCCTCGCCGTCCTCCTCGACGGCCTCGACTTCCCGACCTCCGCGACCCTGGCCCTCCGCTAACCGATGCGACGCTACACCGCAACGCTCGCCCTCGGGCTCCTCGGCCTCGTCCTGCTGGCGGCCGCGCCCAGCGCACAGGGCACCCTCTCCGGCACCATCACGGACGCCGCCTCCGGCGAGACGCTCGTCGGCGTCAACGTCCTCGTCATCGGCACCACGCGCGGTGCCGCGACGGACCTCGACGGCCGCTACGAGATCACCGGCATCCGCGCCGGCGACTACACCATCCGCGTCAGCTACATCGGCTACCAGACGCTGGAGTTCACGGGCATCGCCGTCGCCAGCGGGGAGACCACCACGCTGGACGTGGAGATGCAGGAGGCCTCGCTCGGGACGGACCAAGAGGTCGTCGTCATCGGCGAGCGCCCGCTCATCGACGTGGAGCAGGCGCAGAGCGCCTACTTCGTGAGCGAGGAGGAGATCGCCTCCCGCCCCGTCCGCGACGTGCAGGACGTGGTGGCCAACCAGGCCGGCGTCTTCGAGGACCCGACCGGGCTGTACATCCGCGGCGGCCGCGCCAACGAGACCGGCTACGTCGTGGACGGCGTCAACGCGAAGGACCCGCTGGCGGGGACCGGCTTCGGCCTGGACCTCGGTGCGAACTCCCTCGGCGAGGTGGAGGTCAACACCACCGGCGCCGACGCCAGCGTGGGCGAGTCCACCTCGGGCGTGGTCAGCGTGCGCACCCGCGAAGGCTCGGACGAGTTCGAGGTCGGCCTCGCCTACCAGGGCGACAACCTCGGCTTCAACGACGACTGGGCGAGCACCTTCAACGAGCAGAACCTGGAGCTCTCCGTGGCCGGCCCCATCGTGCCGGAGCGGCTCCGCTTCTTCGTCTCCGGGCAGGCCAACTTCTCGGACGGCTTCCAGGGCTTCGTGCCCGAGCAGCTGGAGTCCTCCGTCGTGGAGGACGACTTCTGGGCGCCCTCGCGCGGCAACCGCTGGAACGGGCTGGGCAAGCTCGTCTTCATCCCCAAGAGCGGGATGAAGCTGACCGGCTCCTACCAGCGCTCCCTCGCGATCAACCAGGACACCCGGATGCTCCAGGTCACCGGCAACGACGCCGTGGTCTCCCCGGGCTTCCAGTACGCCTTCGCGCAGCAGCCAGACCTCGCGAACACGTACACCCAGAACGCCAACCTCTCCTACCTCCTCTGGGTCCACTCCCCCACCCCGCAGAGCATCTACGAGGTGCAGGTCTCGCGCCTGTTCACCCAGCTCCGCGCCGACGCGAACGGCCGCGACTGGCGGCCCGAGCAGGTGGACTCCGAGCTGGACCCCGCCTCCATCCCGAGCTACCCCGGTGTCATCTTCGGCGACCCGGACCTGACGGACATCCCCTCGGACTCCGCGCTGTTCGTGCTCCCCGGCCCGGGCTTCTTCAACAACGGCGGCGTGGCCACGGACTGGCACGACCACTTCGCGGAGCAGCTCACGGCCCGCGCGGAGTACACGCGCTTCTCCTCCGATGAGGCCTACGAGTTCACCATCGGCGGTGAGGCCAACGCGAACGACTACCAGTGGATCGACATCGTGCGGCCCTGGGTGGGCGCGCCGATCCTGCTGCCGGACGGGACCGTCTCGCAGTCCAACCGTCTGGGGCAGTCTGCGGACATCTGGCGGGTGAAGCCGCGCAAGGGCGCGCTCTATACCACGCACCGGATCCGCTACAACGGCCTCATCGCCACGCTCGGCGCGCGGTTCGAGGGCTGGGCCGCGGGCTCCTACGTGGACGACCTCGTGGAGGCCCAGGCCTTCACCATCCCGGAGGCCATCCGCGAGGGCTACGAGAACGAGACGACCTCGCTGGCAGGCCTCCGCTGGAAGGGCCGCCTCCTGCCCAAGCTGAGCGTCAGCTTCCCGGTCCGCGAGAACCAGGTGATGTTCTTCAGCTACGGCCACTCGATGCGCCAGCCGCACCCGACGTACCTCTACGCCAACCTGGACCCGTTCTACCAGGACCGCTCCTTCTTCTCGGACCTCGGCAACCCCAACCTCAACCCGGAGGTGGACGTGGCCTACGAGCTCGGCATCCGCAATCAGCTCACCGCCAACGACGCCCTCAGCGTCACGGCCTTCTGGCGCGACAAGTACGACTTCATCACCGTCGCCCGCGCGCAGATCACGGACCCGACCGGCCGCGAGACCTCCCGCGCGCTCCGCGTCAACGGCGACTTCGCCCGCGTCCGCGGCATCGAGGCGAGCTACGTCAAGCGCATCGGCTCGTGGTTCAACGGGACGCTCAACGCGAGCTACTCCCGCGCCACCGGCCTCTCCTCCACCAACAACGACGCGCTGCAGGACCTCCTCCAGACCGGCAACACGGACAACACGTTCGAGACGCCGCTGGCGTGGGACCGCCCGCTGGACGTCAAGGCGAGCGTCACGCTCTCCCACGACCAGGACCGCCCATGGCTCGGGGTGCCGGGCCTCAACCGCGTCAAGCTGTTCGTGCAGAGCACGTTCCGCAGCGGCCAGCGCTACACGCCGGTGGAGTTCATCGGCAACGAGCGCAACCCGTTCACGGGCGAGCGCGACTGGCGGCCGATCTACGAGGTGGTGGACGACCCCGCGCTCCGCTACTCCGAGAGCGGCGAGCCGTGGTGGTGGTTCGACCTCCGCGCCGAGCGCCGCTTCGGCATCGCGGGCAGCGACCTCGTCTTCACCGTGGAGGTCTCCAACCTCTTCGACCAGAAGAACGCCGTCATCGTCAACCCGGTCACCGGCCAGGCCTACCCGGACGTGGACCCCGAGACGACGGACTTCACCGAGCTCCGCGGCAACCCGGACTACGACGTGACCAACTCGCTGCGCGACCCGCGCTACGAGGACCCCGAC
>DUBD01000046.1:15685-23752 GCA_012960515.1 Bacteroidota bacterium
CCGTTCAACCCCGCCCGCTTCCTCGCGCCCCGGCACGTCGTGTTCGGGCTGAGCTACAAGTTCTAAAGGAGGGGCGCGGTGCCGGACCCCCGAGCGCCCTGCCCTCCGTGCTTCCCATGACCCAGTTCCTCCGCCTCGTCCCGCTGGCGCTGCTCGTCGCCGCCGCCAGCGCCCCGGCCGCCCAGGTCCTGCCGTCCTACGGCGAGGACCGCGCCGGCACCTCGGGCTTCCAGTTCCTCGAGGTGCCCGTGGACCCGCGCGGCGCCGCCCTCGGCGGCACGGCCGTGGCCACCGCGGACGACGCGAGCGCGCTCTTCTGGAACCCCGCGCTCATCACGCGCGGCGGGGACACCCAGCTCGGCGCCGCCCGCCTGGAGTACGTCGCCGACGTGAGCTTGAACTACGTGGCGGCTTCCCAGAAGGTGGGGCCGTTCACGCTCGCCGCCCACGTGCAAGCGCTGGACTCCGGCGAGATGCGCGTGACGGACGAGTTCTCCGGCCCCTCCGGTACGGGGGAGACGTTCTCCTACCTCGGCGTCTCCGGTGGCCTCACCGTGGCGCAGGCGCTCACGGACCTCTTCTCCTACGGCGTGACCGCCAAGTTCGTCCGCGAGTCGGCCGCGGAGGTCAACATGGACGCGGCGCTGCTGGACCTCGGCGTGCACTACCGTGTGGGCGAGACGGGCGCCGCCATCGGCATCGCGATCCGCAACTTCGGCCTCAACGGGACCGCCTCCGGCGACCTCCCGCGCGAGACTGTGGACGGCGGGACCGTGACCGAGGACGACTTCGAGGACCTCGTCCCGCCGACGACCTTCCTCCTGGGCATGAGCTACGACGTGATGACCGAGGGCGACCACGCCCTCACGGTCTCCGGCCAGCTCACCAACCCCAACGACGACTCCGAGCTGTTCAACCTCGGCGCGGAGTACGTCTTCGCGGACCTCCTCTCCCTCCGCACCGGCTACGCCTTCGGCGCCGACGAGCGGACCACGCCCTCGGTCGGCTTCGGGCTCCAGATCCCCGGCCTCGGCGAGCGCTCGCTCCGGGCGGACTACGCCTTCAGCCAGTTCGACCGCCTCGGCGCCACCCACCGCATCGGCCTGACGGCCAGCCTCTAGCGCGCCCGGCTGGCGGCACGCGCCTGCGGCCTCCCGCTCGCGGCCTCCGCCCGCCCGACGACCCCCGCCATGACGCTCCCGCGCTTCTTCCCCCTCGCCCTCCTCGCGCTGACCGCCGCCGGCCTCTCCGGCTGCGACGCCGTCTTCGGCTCGAAGGGCGACGAGACCACCCGCGAGATCTTCGAGGAGGGCCAGACGGACCCCACCCTCGCGGACGACGTGGGCTACGTCCCGCTCAACCCGTTCTACACCCAGGGCCTGAACGGGCCGCTGGAGAACCCCGTGGATGTCTACGTCGGCTACGACGAGTTCATCTACGTCGCCGATGACAACGGCCTCCACGTGCTGGACCTCGCCGGCCGCCCGGCCTTCCTCCTGGACGAGGTGAACGGGCAGGACCTCCGCGGCATCACCGCCGTCGTGCAGGACCGCCGGCTGGACGTCTACATCGCCGCCCGCCGCGACACCACCTTCGACGTGCAGCCCGGAGACCCGGGCTACGACGACCTCCTTTCCCCGGACGGCGATCTCACCTGGGACCTCCCCGTGGTCTACCGCGTCCGCGGCCTGACGACCGGCACGCCCCGCGTGGTGGACACCATCTGGCACCCGTTCGACGACGGCAGCCGCCGCTTCACCCGCTTCGAACGCCCGGGCATCTACGACGGCGGCGCGAGCGACGAGGACGCCGAGTTCACCGGCATCGCGCCGCTGGCCAACAACCGCGTCTACGTCACGCGCCGAGGCCCGGTCAACAGCACCGCCAGCGGGCGGCCGAGCCAGACGTTCAGCCCGTTCAACGCCTTCCTCGTCTACACCGCCGAGGGCGACTACGTGCAGTACGTCCGCGTGCTGACGCCGGACCAGCCCAGCCTGCTCAGCGCCTACTTCCCCTCGGACGTGCTCACCTTCCTGGGGCCGCCGCAGCGCGCGAGCGTGGCGCTGGACGAGAACTTCCTCCTCGCGCAGGCCCCTCCCGCGGGACAGCCGGACGCCACCTACGGCGTCCTCTCCGTCCAGATCGTGGAGACGAGCGACGGGATCGAGTACCGCGTGGACAGCCAGCGGCTGGCGGCGGCCTCCAACCCGGAACTCGGCGACGGCGCGCTGTTCGAGGCGGGCCAGTTCGAGAGCGTCAGCAGCCTGGGCTACGCCGCGGACCAGACCGGCTACCTCTTCGTGCTGGACGCGGGGAAGGACAGCCTGTTCGTGTTCAACCAGGCGGGCGTCGAGGGCGTGGCGCCGCCGCCGGGCGCGGAGTCCTCGCTGCCGGTGCGCGTCTCCTTCGGCGGGACGGGCGCCGGGCCGCTCCAGTTCTCCAACCCGCAGGGCGTGTCGTACTACCAGCGGATCGTCTACGTGGCGGATACGGGCAACAACCGGATCAGCCGCTACCGGCTGAACACGGACTTCGAGTAAGGCAGCGCAGCCGATCCTCTGCCCCCGCTGGCGACGACCGCCAGCGGGGGCGGGATGGCTGGAGGTGGGGGCGTTTGGGGGGTGCCCCCGGGAAGGCCCGGGGACGGGTGGTGTGAAAAGACGGGGGACGCGGGGGCCGGATCGCGCTCTGCACAGCCTCCGCGCCGGGTCGGGGTTACGGGACTGTGACTCCGAGGCCCCTTCACGAACCCAGGGAAGGCGTCGGGTAGCTTCGGCCCCTGAGACCCCCTCGGACTGCCGCCGAGGGGTCTCCAGAGGACACCCAACACACACCCTCCCATGCTGAACAAGCTGTTCATCCTGCTGTTTGCGCTCGTGCCCGCCGTGGCCCTCGCGCAGAGCGGCACCATCGAAGGCACCGTGACGGGCGCCGAGGACGGCCTGCCCATCCCGGGCGCCAACGTCCGCCTCGTCTCCACCAACCTCGGCGCCGCGACCACCATCGAAGGCGAGTACCGGATCGCGTCCGTGCCGGCTGGCACGTACACCCTCCGCGCCTCCTTCGTCGGGTTCGACGCGTCTGAGACCACGGTCACCGTCCCCGTTGGCGGAACGGTCCGCGTGGACTTCGCGCTCGAGACCATCAACGCCGCGCTCGACGGCGTGGAGGTGCTCGCCAACCGCGCGATCGACCGGAAGACCCCGGTCGCGTTCACGGACATCCCGAAGGAGCAGATCCAGCAGCAGCTGGGCGCCCGCGACCTCCCGATGGTGCTCAACACCGCGCCGTCCGTCTACGCGACGGAGAGCGGCGGCGGCTCCGGCGACGCCCGCATCAACGTGCGCGGCTTCGACCAGCGCAACACGGCCGTGATGATCAACGGCGTGCCGGTCAACGACATGGAGAACGGCTGGGTCTACTGGTCCAACTGGGACGGCCTCGGTGACGCCGCCTCCTCCATCCAGCTCCAGCGCGGCCTCGCGGCGGTGAACCTCGCGGCGCCCTCCGTGGGCGGCACGCTCAACATCCTCACGGACCCGGCGCAGCAGGAGCAGGGCGTGGACTTCAAGCAGGAGATCGGCTCCGGCGGCTTCTTCAAGAGCACGCTCCAGGCCTCCACCGGCTCCCTCGACGGCCGCTACGCGTTCGCCGTCAACGGCGTCCGCAAGACCGGCGACGGCATCATCGATGGCACCTGGACGGACGCGTGGGCCTACTACGCCGCCGCCTCCGCCACGCTCAGCCCGACCAACACCCTCGCGCTCTACGCGGTGGGCGCGCCCCAGCGCCACGGCCAGAACCTCTACCGGCAGAACATCGCCGTCTACGACACGGAGTTCGCCCTCGGCCTGGACTCCTACGATTCGGAGGCGCTCCAGAGCAACGGCGGGACCTACAACGAGGCCGGCCGCGAGTTCAACCAGAACGTGGCCTCGGTCTCCCCGAGCTACGACGGCCTCCAGGCGGTGGGTGACAACACGTTCGACCGCTACGACGAGACCATCCTCAACGAGCGGGAGAACTTCTACCACAAGCCGCAGATCAACCTCAACTGGTACAGCCAGCTGAGCGAGCGGATGCTCCTCTCCACCGTCGGCTACTACTCCGGTGGCATCGGCGGCGGCACGGGCACGCTGGGCAGCAGCGTCGTCCGCACGCCGTTCGACGGCTCCGGCAACGCGTTCTACACGAGCGCCCCGTACTCCATCGACTGGGACGCGACGATCCAGCGGAACATTGACGACACGGATAACGACGGGTCGGACACGATCATCCGCAACAGCCGCAACAACCAGAACACGCTCGGCCTCATCTCGAAGCTGACCGTGGACGCGGCCCCCGGCATCACGGCCGAGCTCGGCATCGACGCCCGCACGGCGACGATCGAGCACTACCGCGAGGTCCGCGACCTTCTCGGCGGTGACTACTTCGTGGACACCTCCGACGAGTTCAACCCGACGCGCCAGGTCGGCCTCGGGGACAAGGTGGACTACTACAACGAGAACGACGTCAACTGGCTCGGCGGCTACCTCCAGGCGGAGGTGGAGCGCGGCCCGGTGACGGCGTTCGGTATGGCCGGCCTCACGAACACCTCCTACGACTACGAGGACTTCTTCGTGATGGACGACACGGGCGAGACCCTGAAGCTCCAGAGCGACAACCTCGTCGGCTACCAGTTCAAGGGCGGCGCGCTGTACAACTTCACGCCGGCCGCCGGCGTGTTCGCCAACCTCGGCTACATCTCGAAGACCCCGGTCTTCGACGGCGTCATCAACGACGTCACCGGCACGCTGAACCCGGACCCGAAGAACGAGGACATCTTCTCCTTCGAGCTCGGCGCGCAGTACCGCACCCGCCAGCTGGCGGTCAAGCTGGCCGCGTACCGGACGGACTGGAGCAACCGCACCATCAACCGGGGCGTGGACAACCCGCTCACGGGTGAGGACGCCATCGTCTTCCTCCGCGGCGTGGAACAGCTCCACTCCGGCCTGGAGGCGGAGATCGCGTACCAGCCGATCCAGCAGGTCCGCATCGACATCGGCGCCGGCATCGGCGACTGGAGCTACACGGAGGACGTGACCGGCTCCTACGAGCTCGCTGACCGCTCCGCGTCCATCGACGTCTTCGTGCCGATCGACGGCCTCAAGGTCGGCGACCAGCCGCAGACGCAGGTGGCCTACGGCGTGACGCTGCTCCCGATCGACGGCCTCCAGGTCCAGGCCCTCGGCCGCACCTACGGCCGCCACTTCGCCAGCTTCGACCCGCTCGGCCGCGCCCTCTTCGACGAGGACGGGGACGGTGAGTTCGACGGCGATCCGGACCGTGCCCAGAGCTGGCAGGCCCCGGGCTACACCATCTTCGACGCCAACTTCTCGTACGTCCTCCCGCTGGAGGGTGTGCCGGTCGGCCTCGAGGTGTTCGGCAACGTGTTCAACCTGCTGGACAAGGTGTACATCCAGGACGCGACGGACAACAGCCAGTACAACGGCTTCGACGGCGACCACGACGCGGACGACGCCGAGGTGTACCTCGGCCTCCCGCGCCGCTTCAACGTCGGCGCCCGCCTCCGCTTCTAAGCGGACCGGCTCCCCGCCAGCCGCGCGCTGGCGGATGCTTTCGGCCGGCCTCGCCTTCGGGCGGGGCCGGCTTCGTTTTGTTCTGCCCCGAGGTCTGGTCCGCAGAGCCCGGCCTCGCCCATCGCGACCGCCAGCCGCAACGGGACGTTCACCCACGGCGGGGCACGCCCGGTCGGATCTTGCCGCAGACACCCCCCGCCCACCATGCGCCGCTCCTTCCTCTCGCTCCTCGCCCTGCTCGTCCTCGCGGGGTGCTCCGCCTCCGCACCGACCGCCCCCGAGTCCGGCGATCCCACCGCCCGCGCCGTCGTCCTGATCTCCATCGACGGCTTCCGGCACGACTACCCGGAGCGCACCGATGCGGAGACGCCGACGATGGACGCGCTGATCGCCGAGGGCGTCCGAGCCGAGCGGCTCGTCCCGGTCTACCCCACCAAGACGTTCCCCAACCATTACTCCCTCGTCACCGGCCTCCACCCCGAGGCGCACGGGATCGTCGGCAACACGATCCTGGACCCGACGATGGGCGACGCACGGGGTGACACCGCGCGCTTCTCGCTCGGCAACCGCGACGCCGTCACGGACGGCCGCTGGTGGCTCGGCGAGCCCATCTGGGTGACGGCGGAGCGGCAGGGCGTCCGCACCGGGACCGTCTCGTGGCCGGGCAGCGAGGCCGAGATCAACGGCGTCCGCCCCACCAACTGGATGGTCTACGACGGCGACCTCCCGTACGCCGCCCGCGTGGACTCCGCGCTGACGTGGATCGGCCGCGGCGCGCGCCTCGTCACGCTCTACTTCGAGGGCGTGGACACCGCCGGCCACCGCTTCGGGCCGGACGCCGAGGAGACCGCCCGCGCGATGGAAGACGTGGACGCCGCCCTCGCCCGGCTGGCGGACGGCCTCCGCCAGCGCGGCGCGCTGGAGACGACGGACCTCGTCATCGTCAGCGATCACGGGATGGCGCCCGTCTCCCAGCCCATTTTCCTGGACGACGTGGTGGACCTCGAGCGCGAGACCGTCGCGGTCATCTGGGGCGAGGCCGGCGGCGTCTGGCCCACGCCCTCCGCCGACGTGGACGATCTCGTGGCCCGCATCGATGCGCTGGACCACGTGGAGGCGTACCGCCGCGAGGACGTGCCTGCGCGCTTCCACCACCGCGCCAGCGAGCGCATCCCGCCGGTCGTGATCATCCCCGAGCCGGGCTGGACCGTCTCCAGCCGCGGCTACGTGGAGAACCGCGGGATGCCCAGCGGCGGCGCGCACGGCTACGACAACGCCGTAGAGGCCATGCATGGCGTGTTCATCGCGCGAGGCCCCAGCTTCCCGGACGGCGTGGTCACGGAGCCGCTCTCCGCCGTGGACGTGTACGGCATCCTCGCCCGCGCCCTCGGCGTCACGCCCGCACCCAACGCGGGCAGCGACGCCGCCGCCGACCGCGTCCTCCGCTAGCGCTCGCCGAGACGGACCGCCAGCCGGCCACTACAGCGGGATGGGGAGTGCACGCGCGCCCCGCTGGCGGTCGGGGTGGCCGTGACCGAGGCCTGCCGCCGGTTGGTGCGGTGGGCCGCTTCGGGGGCGTCGGTCACGCCGTACAGCCACGCTGCCCCGAGCGCCGTCGCCGTGCTCGGGTTCTTGTCCTGAGCGGCTGCGGTGAGCGGAAACAGCAGAGCGAGAAGGAGCCAGCGCGTGAGCCCGAGGGCAGACACCCAGTGACGCCGCGCCCTGCGCGAGATCCGACCATCGCTGCGCGAGCGACCCGAACGGATCAGGCGGCAATTCTTGGCAAAGGCGGCAGCAACGGCGCGGGATGACCGTTCCTTGCACTGGAGCGGCGCGAGACGTGCCGTAACTTTCACTCCAGGCTGAAAACCACACCGAGATGCTCGGGATCGCGGGCGAGATCGCCCTTCTCATCGCATTCGTCGCCAGCGGGGCGGCGCTGATCGCCTTCGCGCGGGCCACCTTCGCCTCCGCCCCGGCCGACCGGGACGCGTGGGCGCGGATCGGCCGCTGGACGTGGTGGGCCGTCTTCGGCGGCGTCATCGTGGCGAGCGTGCTGCTCTGGACGGCGCTCTTCGGGGGGCAGTACCAGTACGCGTACGTCTACCAGCAGACGTCGGACGCGATGCCGTTCCACTACACGCTGAGCGCGTTCTGGGCCGGGCAGGAGGGCTCGTTCCTGCTGTGGATCCTCATGACGGTCACCACGGGTGTGGTGCTCTCCATGTGGAGCGCGCGCCGCGCCGGGCTGGCGGAGGTCTCCCGCCAGACGCGCGAGACCTTCGGGCCGCCGGTCATGGCCGTCGTCGCGCTGTGCAGCGCGTTCCTCCTCTCGATGGTCGTCGGGCTGGACCTCGGCGCGTTCACGCTCGGCGCGAGCCCCTTCCTCCCCCTCGCGGAGAAATTCCCGGACGCGCCGATGCTCCAGGTGGCGGGCTTCGTGCCGGCGGACGGGCAGGGCCTCAACGACCTCCTCCAGAACCCCTGG
>DUBD01000046.1:23786-38733 GCA_012960515.1 Bacteroidota bacterium
CACCCGCCGACGCTCTTCGTGGGCTTCACCCTCGCGATGGTGCCGTTCGCGTTCGCCGTGGCCGGGCTCGCCCTGCGGAAGTACACGCAGTGGGTGCGCCCCGCCCTCCCGTGGAGCCTCGCCGCGATGGGCGTGCTGGGCTGCGGGATCATGATGGGCGGCTACTGGGCCTACGAGACGCTGAGCTTCGGCGGCTGGTGGGCGTGGGACCCCGTGGAGAACTCCAGCCTCGTGCCGTGGCTCTTCGGCGTGGCCGCGCTCCACGCAATGGTGGTGCAGAAGCGGACGAGCGCTGGCCACAAGGCGGCGCTCATCCTGAGCATCGTCACGTTCCAGTTCGTCATCTACTCCACGTTCCTGACGCGGAGCGGCGTCCTGGGCGACGTGTCCGTCCACAGCTTCGTGGATCTCGGGCTCTACAACCAGCTGCTCGTCTGGATCCTGAGCATCGGCCTGCTCGGCTTCGGGCTCTTCGCGCTCCGCTACCGCGAGCTGCCCGCGCCGCCCGCGCCCCCGGCCACGCTCTCGCGCGAGTCCATGATCTTCACCGGCGCCCTTCTCCTCGCGCTGGCGGGCCTCGTCATCATCCTCGGGACGAGCGCGCCCATCCTGGGCAAGCTCTTCCGCGACAACCCGAGCGCCGTCCCCGTCGCGTTCTACAACACGTGGACGCTCCCCCTGGCGGTCGGCGTGGCGTTCCTGATGGGGCTCGGGCAGGTGTTCTGGTGGCGCAAGATGACCGTGGACGACGTGAACCGCGTGCTCTTCCGTCCGCTCGGGCTGACCGTCGCGAGCACGGCCGTCGTCCTCGTGACCACGCCGTTCGTGGCGGAGACGGTCCGCCCCATCGAGGCCGCCAGCGCGCCGAGCGTGGCGCAGATGGGCCTCTTCGACTCCGGCTTCTTCGCGACGCACGGGACCAGCCTCTTGCTGCTGCTGCTCCTGTTCACGTCGTTCTTTACGCTCTGGGGCAACCTCCTCGTCATGTTCCGCGTGGCGAAGGGCAACTGGAAGCTCGTCGGCGGCAGCCTCACACACGTCGGCTTCGGGCTGATGCTGCTGGGCATCTTCGCCTCCTCCGTCTTCAACGACCCCGTGGGCGAGGGCGCCGGCACGGACATCCAGGGCTCGCGCGATAACGTCGTCGTCCCGCTCGGCGAGACGGTCCCCTCCGGCGACGGGTTCGAGATCACGTACGTCGGGCAGGAGCTGACGGCGGAGGGCCACCCGGCCTACGTGCTGGACTGGCGGAACCCGCAAGGCGAGACGTTCCAGACGCGGAACGTGGTCTACAAGGACGGCCGCGAGCAGTGGATCCAGCGCTCGGACGTGCGCGAGGGCCTCGTGCGCGATCTCTACGTCGCCGTCTTCCCCTCCGCCATGAGCACCGGCAACACCGAGGCCGGCGATCCCAACGCGCCGGAAGAGGTGACCGTCGCCCGCGGCGACTCCCTCACGCTCCAGGTGGCCGGGCGCGACCGCTACGCGCTCACCTTCACGGACTACGAGCTCGGCGTGGACTACGAGGCCGTCGGCCTCGTGGAGGACGAGGTAGACCTCGCCGTGGCGGCTCGCCTGGACGTTCGCGACCTGGAGACGGGCGAGAGCCGCACGCTCCGGCCCGTCTATTCCATCACCTCGGACGGCCGCCAGCAGTACGTGCAGAACCGCGCGACGGACTGGAACCTGGGCGTCGCCTTCGTGGGTATGGAGGTCGAAGACGACGCGATCCGCCTCATGCTCGATGGCGCGCAGCCGCGCGAGGACGAGTGGGTGGTGGTGCAGGCCGCCGAGAAACCCTTCATCTCTGTCCTCTGGATCGGGACGCTCGTGATGCTCGCGGGCTTCGCGGTCTCCGGCGCCCGCCGCTGGCGCGAAACCCGTTGATCCGACCTCTCCTCTTCTCCCTCGCGCTTCTCCTCGCCGCCTGCGGCGATTCCCCGACGGGCTGCGAGCCCGATTGCGGGCCGGTCGGGGACGAGATCGTCGCGGGCGTCAACCTGACGGAGCTGTACGCCACGCCGCGCTTCGCGGAGATCGATGCCGCGCGCGACACGCTGGCGGCGGCCCTCGGCGGGCGGACCGTCACGCCGGGCCTCACCGTCTCCCCGGGCGACCGCGAGGTGATCTCCGTTCTCGAGGGGGACCGGACCGAGGGCGGCCCCGTGTTCGCGGGGGCGGTCCGCCAGCCCCCGCGCGAGGCGGGGGACCAGCGCCGCCGTCCGCTCCTCGTCGTCCTGTGGGACGAGCCGAACCTGGGCCTGGACCGCCTGATCGCGGACCTGCCCCTGGACGAGAGCCTCCTGAACGAGTTCGTGCTGCTCGTGGTGGTGCGCCGCGGGGGGAGCCTCCAGATCGGCGGCACCACGGTCGGGACGCGCCCCTCCGCGCTCGACCCCTTCGCGCCGGAGCACGTCGGCGATGCGCTCGCGCTCGTCGAGTACGTCCGCCAGCGGCGCGAGACCTACGGCGTCCGCGAGGGGGCCGTCGGGATCCTGGGCTACGGGCGTGGTGGAACGACCGGTCTGAACCTTCGCGCCATCGCGGACACCGAGGCGCTCACCGTCGCGCTGGCGGCTCCCGCCTCGTTCCAGTTGCCCTCGGTCCGCGAGACGACGAGCGCGTACCTCCGCGGCGTGGCCTACGATGCGTTCCCCGGTCTGACCGAGGTGCTGGCGCTGACGGCCGGCGAGGTCCGCGACGGTGCCGCGACGATCGATGAGGCCCGGGTGGAGGGGATCGTGCGGTCCCCCGCCCTCCTCACGGAGGAGACCGCGCCGGGCACACGGCTGTACATCGCGCACGGGCAGCGGGACACCGTCGTGCCCGAGGAGCACGGCCGCACGATGGGCGCCTTCGCAGCCCCGACGGGGGGCGGCTACCTCGCGCCGGAAGAGGCCACCCACGAGTCTCTCCCGACGAACCCCGAGGTCCGCACGATCGTCCGGATCGGGGTGTGTGACACGCTGCTGGCGGGCGAGGCGGTCTGTGACTGAACGGGGGGATTGGGAATGGTCAGTCCGGTGATTGAGCGCCGGGACGGCCATTCCGGAGATTCCTCACAACAACCGCCGGCGTGCCGCCGTATCTGGTATCCGTGCTGGCGGAACGCGCCGCCAGCCGTAGGAGCGAGAGGGGGGTAGAGGCCCCCAAGAGGACATGAGCGCGCCGATCTACCTGGACCACAACGCGACGACGCCCATCGCCCCCGAGGCCCTGGATGCCATGCTTCCGTTCTTCCGGGAGCACTACGGCAACCCCAACAGCGAGCACGCCTACGGGTGGGCCGCCGACGAGGCGGTCAAGCTCTCGCGCAAGCGGGTCGCCAACGCGCTCGGCTGCGACGGCCGTGGGCTGACGTTCACCTCCGGCGCCTCGGAGTCCATCTCGCTCGCGCTCCGCGGCGCTGCCTCCGTCTACGGCGGACGCAAGCACCGCATCCTCACCGTCGCGACGGAGCACAAGGCGGTGCTCACCACCTGCCAGTCGCTCGAGCACGACGGGTTTGAGGTGACGCTGCTGCCCGTGGACGCTGATGGCTTGCTGGACCTGGAAGCGCTTCGCGCCGCCATCGACGACAAGACGCTCATCGTCTCGGTCATGTGGGCCAACAACGAGACCGGCGTGGTGCAGCCCATCCGGCCCATCGCGGAGATCGCGCACGAGGCGGGCGCGTTCATGATGAGCGACGCGACGCAGGCCGTCGGGAAGGTGCCCGTGCACGCGGACGCGGCCGGCGTGGACCTGCTGGCGGTCTCGGCGCACAAGTTCTACGGCCCGAAGGGCGTCGGCGCGCTGTTCGTGCGGCGGCGCTCGCCGCGGGTCCGGCTGCAGCCGCAGATCGCGGGCGGCGAGCACCAGGGCGGGATGCGTGCGGGGACGCTCAACGTGCCCGGCATCGTCGGGATGGGCGTGGCCGCGGAGCTGGCGGCGAAGAACCTCGAAGCTGACGCGCTCCGCATGGAGGGCCTGCGCGACCGGTTTGAGGCCGGGCTGCGCGAGGCCGTCCCGAACGTCCGCGTCAACGCGGAGAACGCGCCGCGCCTCCCCAACACCTCCAGCGTCATCTTCGACGGCATCCGGAGCGGGAAGCTGCTGAGCACCCTGCGCGAGGTGGCCGCCAGCACGGGCGCCGCCTGCCAGAGCCGCGTCCAGAAACCGAGCCACGTGCTCACCGCGATGGGCCTCACGCCCGAGGAGTCGTTCTCCACCGTCCGCTTCTCGCTCGGCCGCTACACGACCGAAGAAGAAGTAGACCGCGCGGTCCAGCACGTCGCCGATGCCGTCGCGAACACCCGCCAGCGGCGCGCGGCCTAGCGCGTTCTCGGTTCCGGGTTGAAGACTGGCCCTCGGCCGGAACCTGGGACCGGCTCACTCGGAACCAGAGTATGGACCTCGTCAACCGCGTCGCCGAGAGCGACATCACGACCCTCGACCTCGCCGCGCTGGCGGAGGGCGTCGAGACGGTCACCTTCGACCTCGCGCCCTTCCTGCACCGCGGCCTCGTGCTTCGCGAGCGCGACTTCCGCCAGTCGGTCAAGGACCACGACTGGAGCCAGTACGCCGGGCAGCACGTGGCCGTCACCTGCTCC
The DNA here is from genome assembly GCA_012960515.1 of Bacteroidota bacterium. Lineage (GTDB taxonomy): Bacteria > Bacteroidota > Rhodothermia > Rhodothermales > Rubricoccaceae > Rubricoccus. The sequence continues at coordinate 28,379 of DUBD01000046.1, forward strand.
GCCGATGCCATCGTGCCGACGTGGGCGTACATGCTCGTCGCGGCCAAGCTGACGGGCGTCGCCGCGAGCGTGGGTGAGGGGACGGAAGCGAGCGTGCGCCGCGACCACTTCGTCCGCGCGATGGAGGCGCACGACTGGAGCCAGTACGCGGGCAAGCCCGTCGTCATCAAGGGCTGCGGCAACGACACCGTCCCGCTGGACGCCTTCCTGCTGGCGACGCAGAAGCTGCAGGCCGTGGCGAAGAAGCTGATGTACGGCGAGCCGTGCTCGTCCGTGCCGGTCTGGCGGCAGCCGCCCGCGGCCCCGCCCGCCGGAGCCGCCAAGCCCGCGCGTCCGGCCGGGATCAAGCCCGCTGGAGTGAAGCCGGCCGGCGTCAAGCCCGCAGGCCCGCCGCGCTCGTGACGCTCGACCTCACCGGGAAGACGGCGCTCGTGACGGGCGCCAGCCGGGGCATCGGTCGTGCCGTGGCGGAGCAGCTCGCCGGCGCGGGCGCGACGGTCGCCGTGCACCACAGCGGCCGGAATTCCGAGGCCGCCGCCGCGCTGGCGGAGCGGCTGGGCGGGCACGAGATCGCCGCCGATCTCGCGAATCCGCGCGAGGCGAAGCGGCTGTGGGACGAAGCGCTGGATGTCCTCGGTACGGTGGACGTGGTCGTCGCCAACGCGGGCGTCTTCGTGGAGGCCGATCCGGAGGTGCCGCTGGACGACTGGCTCGCGGCGTGGGACCAGACGCTGAGCGTCAACCTCACGTCGCTGGCGGTGCTCTCGCGCGAGGCCGTCAACCACTGGGCCGCGCGCCACGCCGAAAGCGACCGCCAGCCGGGCGAGATCGTCGGACGCCTCGTGACCGTTTCCTCTCGCGCCGCCTTCCGCGGCGACGATCCGGCGTTCCTCGCCTACGCGGCGAGCAAGGGCGGCGTGGTGGCGCTCACCAAATCCATCGCGCGAGGCTGGGGACGGCGCGGCGTGGCGGCCTTTGGCGTCGCGCCCGGGTTCACGGCCACGGACATGGCCTCCGGCGCGCTGGCGGAGGACGCGGACGGGCTCCGCGCGCAGACCAGCCTCGGCGCGATCGCCGAGCCGGAGGAGGTCGCCCCGACCGTCGTCTTCCTCGCCTCCGGTCTGGCGGACCACGCGACCGGCACGACGGTGGACGTCAACGGCGCGAGCTACGTGCGGTAGCATCTCGGGCGCCTCGCGTTCGTAGCCTCCCGCATGTCCCGCGACGAACTCTCCGAACAGCAAGCCGCCGACCTCCTGCGTCGCGCGGCACACCTCCAGGCCCGCGCGGACAACGACCACGGCCCCGGCCTCACGCTAGACGAGGTCAAGCGGGCCGCACACGCCGCCGGCATCGACCCGGTGTACGTGGAGCAGGCCGCCCTCGGCGCGGGAGACGACCTCCCACCGAGCGAGCCGTTCCTGGGGATGCAGACGGGATCGCGCCGGACGCGCGTCGTGCCCGGCCGCGTGAGCGATGCCGAGTGGGGCAAGATGGTCGCCGCGCTCCGCCGCCATTTGGGCGGGACCGGAACGCAGGGATCCATCGGCGAGGTGCGGGAGTGGCGGCGCGAGCCGTATCACTTTCTGCTGGAGCCCGAGGGTGACGACACCCGGATCACCGCCTCCGCCTACTGGCGCGGGGATTCCATCGGCGCGACGGGCTTCGTGGCGATGATGGCGGGCATCTCCGTCATGATGACGGTCCTCGCGCTCGGCAACCCGGCCGATCTGCCGTGGATCATCTCCGTCCTCTTCTCGCTCGGCACGATCGCCGCCGCCGCCGTCGTCCGCCCGCGGCTCTGGGCCAAAGGTCCACGCATCGACGGGAAGCTGGACCGCGCGCTCGACGCGCTGGCGGGTCTCGCCGGAGAGGAGGAACGCGCTGAGGCTCTCGCCTCCGCCCCCGAGGTGCCGGACGCCACCGGCTCGCGCATCGACCCCGCGCTGCTGGACGTGGATCCGGAGACCGCCGCGCCCGCTCATCGCCGCCGCCAGCGCGACGGGGCGTAGCGCACCCATCGCACCCGGGCCCCGTAGCTTCGGCCATGCCCAAGCGATTCTCCGAAGCCGAAGCCCAGCGCATCTTCGCCCTCGCCGCCGAGCGCCAGCACGAGCGCGGCCAGGAGGACACCGGCCTCTCGCTGGAAGAACTGGAGGAGGTGGGCCGCGCGGCCGGGCTGGATCCGGCGTTCGTCCGCGAGGCCGCCATCGACGCGCTCCGACCCGAGACGACCGGCACCACGCGGCGGGTCTTCGGGATGCCGCTGGAGTACCGCCGCGAGCGGTTCGTCCGCGGCCCCATCTCGGACGACGCGTGGGCGGAGATCGTCCGCGAACTCCGGGGCCGGTTCAACAAGCCGGGCCTCGTGACGGACATCGGGAAGCTGCGCGAGTGGCGCTCCGACACCGGCATCAACAACCAGCCGGTGATGGTCACGCTCACGCCAGAGCGCGACGGCACGCGCGTCGTCATCGAGCAGTCGCAGGCGCAGGTGGCGCTCGGGCTCGGCATCGCGTTCGGGACGAACGCCCTGCTCGGCCTCGTCTTCCTCTTCTTCGCGATGGTGGAGACGGGCAACCCGAAGCTGATGACGCCCGCCGCCATCCTCCTCGCCTTCTCCGCCGTCTTCGCGCTGATCGCCGTGTTCGGGATGCGGAACCACAGCCGCCGCCAGACCAGCGCGTTCGACGCCGTGCTGGACAAGATCGACCTCGCCGTGCGCGACACCGCCGCGCTGGCGGAGGCCACGGCCGAGCCCGAGCGAGTGGCCCCGCCCGCAGAATCCGCTCGCCTCGACGCCTCGCTTCTGGAGACGCCCGCGTCCAACGCCGTGCCCGCCCAGCCCGGCCGCCAGCGCGACCGGGCGTAGCCGCGCCTACATCGTCGCGAGGGTGACGTTGGCGAAGTGCTGCGTGTACCGCTTCCGCGCCAGCACCTTCCGCTCCACCGCGTCGATCACGTCCGGCGCGAAGTCCACGCCGGTCATCTCCTTGATCCCGCCGATGCCGCCGGGGCTGAACACGTTGACTTCCAGGAGGATGCCGCCCGCGATGTCCAGCCCGACCATGAACATGCCGTCCTGGATGAGCTGCGGCCGCACCATCTCGGCGATCTCCAACTCGCGCTCGCCGATCACGGCCTCGGTCGCGCTGCCGCCCGCGGAGATGTTGCTGCGGATGTCGCCCTCGGCGCCCTGGCGCTGGAGCGCGGCGTAGACGCCATCGCGCCGGAGCGGCTCGCCGTTGAGCAGGAACATCCGGGTGTCCGCGCCCGCGGCCTCTTCCAGGAACTCCTGCACCACCATGTAGCCGCTCTGGCAGACCGCGTCGATGATCTGGTTGAGGTTGGCGTGGTCGCCCTCGCGGACGACGAAGACGCCCTCGCCGCCTGACCCCTGGAACGGCTTGATCACCACGTCGCCGCCGTGGTCCTCGATGAACTGGCGGACGTCCTGCGCGTGGCGCGTCACGAGCGTCTTGGGCCGGACGTCGCGCGGGAAGCGCTGGAAGTAGACCTTGTTGACGGCCTTCGCCAGCCCCTCGGGATCGTTGAGCACGAGGCAGCCGCGGCGCGCCGCCATCTGCCCGAACACGATGCCGGCAGACTGCGCCCACGCCCGCTCGCTGGCGTCGTCCGCGGGGTTGTTGCGGAGCAGGAGCGCGTCGAGCTCTTCCACGGGCAGCTTCTCCTCCACGTGGTCATCGCCCTTGATGCCGGCGAGGAGCGTCTTCTCCGTCTTGTACGTGCCGCCGGGGGCTCGCACGCGCACGCGGAGCGTCTCGTCCGGGTCGCAGAGGAAGTCCTCCACGGAGAGGTAGCGGACGTCGTGCCCGGCCTTGTGGGCCGCCAGCGCGAGGCGGGTGGTGGTGTAGACGTCTTGCTCCGTCTCGAAGGAGTTGATGAGGAAGGCGATGCGCATGCGGAGGGGAGAGGAGAGGGGCGCGCCCCGCGGCTAGCGGAGCAGGTCCAGAACGGAGAGGCCGCCGCGGACGCGGTCCAGCCGCGCGAGGGCGTCGGGGTCGTCGGCGTAGCGGGGGCGGAGGGGGACGGGGCCGAGCACGCCGCGCTGGCGGAGGCTCTCGGCGAGGGGGAGGTGCCGCAGCGCGATCTTGCCAACGAAGAGGGGCCAGTACGCCCCGCCGTCCGCGAGGTGCCGCAGGAGATCGCGGAGGCCGCGGAGGTAGACCATGTCTTTGGTGAGGCCGCCGCCTCGGAACACCCGCAGCACGATCCCGAAGGCCGCGCGGGCGCTCAGGTCGGTCGCCTCGCGCAGTTGGCGGAACCCCTCCACGAAGGTGGCGCCCTCCACCAGGCACCGGGCCGCGAGGACACGCGCGGCGAGGGTCCGCATCCGCGAGGCGGTCAGACCGCCCACGAGCCGCTCCGCCAGCACCGCCAGCCCCTCCTGCAGGTCCTCGTAGCCCGCCAGCCCGTGGCGGAGCACCCGGAGCGGCTGCGCGCACCCGTTGTAGTACGTCAGCACGTGCGTGCCGACTTCGTGCGCCAGCAGGGCGCGGACGCGAGGCGCGGGCACACCCGCCGCGGCGCCCACGAGCAGGTGCCCCTTGGACACCATCAGGCTGCCGGGGATGTCGTCGCGGATCTCCACGGAGGAGGTGAAGCCCTCGTATTGCGCGCGGTAGTGGTCCAGCTCGGCGCGGGCCTGGGAGGCGAACGCCGTCGCGCCGACGATCTCGTCTGCCGAGCCGTCGCTCTCGGGGAGCGCGTCTAGAACGCCGTGCGCGAGCGCGACGAGCCGGTCGTCCGGGGCGCCGTAGACCTTGAGGCTGCCCGCGAGGAAGCCGGGCGTCTCGCGGTCCAGGATCATCTGGACCTCCGCGCCGATCTCGTCCCGCTTCTCGCGGAGGAGCGCGGCCACGTCCGGGTCTTCCACCCGCTCCACCGGGAGCGCGAAGAGCTGGCGGCGCAGCGCGTCGGGGTCGAAGGTGAGGGGGCGGTAGAGGAGTTCGGGGGCGGTCTCGAAGCCGCCGGTCTGGAACGCGTCCCACGCCTCGGCGGCGTTGACGGGCGTGACCTGGAGCAGGAAGCCGTACTCGCGCGAAAGCTCCGAGAGGCCGCGGTCCACGACCTCAGCGACGGGCTCCAGGTGCCGCCGGCCGGCGGGAGCAGCGGGCGTCCCGGCTTCACGGGCGAAGGTCTGGGTGGCGGTTGCGAGGGCGGGCGCGAGGGCGGAGCGGAGGGCGTCCAGCACGCGGGGGTAGAACTCGCCCTCGCGTGGGTTGAGGAAGACGGCGTCCACCGCCAGCCCGAGCAGCGCGATCCGCCCGTCCGTCCCGTCCACGAGGGGCGCGAGGCCGGGCGGGGCGATGGCGTCGGTCGTGATGCAGGTCACGTCCGCGCCCTGCTCAGCGATCTCGATCCCGCTCAGCGCGTCCGCCAGCGCGGCACCGGCGGCCTGCACGGCGGGCGCGTCTGGGACGTAGAGCGTGAAGCCGGGCCGGCGGCCGAACGGGTCCACGTCCTCGTCGTCGTGCTCGAACGGCGTCCAGACCTCGATGAGGAGGGCGGCGCCCGTGCGGTCGGCGAGGGACTCCGCGGTGGCGGTGGCGAGCGTGCGGATCTCGGCCTGATCGGGCTCGGCTGCGGAGGCGAGGAGGTAGGCGGGCTGGCTCGTGACGAGCCGGTGCGCCTCGGAGCAGCGCGCGGGGTGCTCCGGCGAAGCGGGCGGGCAGCGGTGGACCGCCAGCGCGGGCGCCGCGTGGTCCACGAACAGCCGGCCGATGGGGGCACCATCGCGCTCGGGGAGGTCCAGCCGGAGCGGCTCCTCTTCCCCGATGACGGCGCGCGCCTGCCGCCGGATGTCCTCCCACTCGCTCATGCCGCCGCCGCGGTGGTGATCGCCTCGCGCTCGGCCATCGCGCCGGGGACCGTGGCCGCCAGCGCCTCGCGTAGCTGGCGGAGGTGCTCGCGGTCCGGCTCGCCCGTCCACTCGTCCATGAACGTCTTCTTGAACTCGACGGCGAGGACGCACGCCGCGGGGCCGAACCGGCGGTGGATCCAGCGCGAGAAGTGGCCGCCCTGGAATTTGACGTTCTCCCGCACGTCCAAGTCGGCGAGGCCGGCGTCCGCGGCGCCCTCGCGGAGGTCCGTCATGAAGCGGTCCACGAGCGGGCGCCAGCGGGCGTCCAGCGTGCCCGTCCCGATGTTGACCTCGGGGTTGGCCTCGGGATCTGCGGTGGGGCCGTCCGGCCCTTCGCGCCGGTGGTTGTAGGAGTGGAGGTCGTAGACGACGACCGAGCCGTACGTCCGCACCTTCTCGTCCAGCACCTTCTCCACGGCCTCGTAGAACGCGTCGTAGAGCCCCATCGCGCGGGTGACGGCGGATTGGGGGAGGTCGTCTGTCCAGACGGTGAGGCCCCAGGCGTCCTCGGGCGTGCGGTAGACGGCGCCCTCGGGCGGGCGGTTGAGGTCCACCTCGAAGCGGGAGCGCTGCCCGACGATGCGCGTCTCGGCGACGGCCGCCAGCTCGCCGGTGAACGGGTCCTCCTCCCGGAGGCGTTGGGCGTCGTCCAGCGCGAAGCGCGCGAGGGTGTCGGGGTGGGCGGCGTGGCCGTCGTGCACGGCGGCGGCGACGAGCGGCCCGGGGCCGGTCGAGATCGAGAAGGGGTCCACGGACGAGAGGGGGAGAGGGGCGGGGGGTGTACGCGAGGCCTCCGGGAGGGTTCGTCCCGCTGGCGGCAGGCCTCGGCGGGAGGAGGGCGCCGCCTCGCGCTAGCTTGCTTCCTCAACCACGCCGCCGCATCGCGCGATGCCCAACACGTACACCGAACGCGAGGTCGCCCTCATCATCGAGCGGGCCGTGGAGCGCCAGGAGGAGGCCCGCCGCCGCACGAGCAGTGCGGGGCTCTCGCTGGGAGAGATCGAGACGCTCGGCCGCGAGGTCGGCATCGACCCCGAGCACCTCCGCGCCGCCGCCGCCGAGATCGACGCGGGGGCCTCGGAGCGCGCCCGCCACACCACCGCCACGCACAACCACGTGGAGCGGTGGACGGCCGGCCCGCTGGACCCGCACGATTGGGAGGACCTCACCGAGGACCTCCGGCGGCGTCTCGGGCAGGACTACGGCCCGATGTACGGCCGCACGGACTCGGGCAAGACCGTCCGCACCGGTGCGACCCGGACGTGGGAGCACACGAGCGGTCTGGGCGTGCACCACCGGCTGGTGGTGAGCGAGCGCGGCGAGCGGACGCGGATCCGGCTGGAGCAGCAGGTGGGCCTCGCGAGCCCGCCGTGGGAGGCGGCCATGTACGGCCTGCTCTCCATGGTCGCCCTCGGCCCGGCCGCGGCCGGGCTCAGCGCGCTCGTGTTCGACGGCGCGCTGGCGGTCGCGATGGCCGTGACCATCGGGCTCGCGCTCTACGTCGTCGCCTCGCTCGCGATCTACAAGGCGGACGTGGCCTGGCGCGGCAAGAAGATGCGGGAGCTCGAAGACCTCGCCGACCGCATCGCGGGCCAGCTCGCGCCCGACGGTCACCCCCCGACGGCCGCGGGTTCCACCGCCGGGACGGACCGCCAGCCGGAGGCGCCCGAGCGCTCCACGCCGCTCCTGGACCTCGACGCGCTCGATGTCACGGACGCGGCCCCGCCGCGTGCCGCCGACCGCCACCGCGACCGGGCGTAACGCCCGCCCCCGATCCTAGTGGCCGCCGGGGTAGTGGAGCTCGCGGAGCTGGTGCAGGTAGCTCTGCCCATCGAACGAGGCGGAGCCCTGGTAGATCTGCGTGTTGTCCTGGAAGCGCCACGGCGAGCACGCCCGGTCTTCTTCCTCGGGCCCGTCGCCGCCGCAGGCGCGGTAGGAGATCGCCTCGGTGGAGCCGTCCTCGAACGTGACGTCCCGCTCTTCGAGAACCGGGATGGGGGCGCGGGTGATGTTGTGCCGGAGGAACGGCTCCGGGTTGTTCTGCAGGGTTCCGGGGTCCTGCGCGTACAGGCTATCGTTCGCGATGAACGCCGTGACTCCCGGAGTCCGGAACAGGTCTTCCAGCCCGGCGCGCCGGACGGCCGCCACATGCTCCGTGAACCCCTGTAGCAGGGCCGTATCGAACGCATCGACCGCAGGGGAGAGGAAGTTGCCGAGGCTGTACAGCTGGCCGTTCGCGGCGGAGATCCCCTGCGTGAGTTCGCGGCCGCTGACGGTAATGCGCCCCCGCGCGTCTTTGCTGATCCGGTGCGTCGTTCCGTCCAGCGCCGTCAGCGTTAGACCGTCCGTGAGGTCCTCCCGCGTCCAGCGCCCCTCCACGATGTGCGCGCGAACGAGGCGGAGGTTGAGGGCCGCGTTGCGCTCGTCGCCCAGAGCGGTGTTGAGCAGGAGCCCGCGGGCCTCGTACGCGCGATCACTCGGCGCGAGGAGCGTGTACTCCTGTCCACCTGCGTCTTCCAGCCGCGCCCACGTATCGGGGAGCAGATCTTGGACCTCGCGGCTGTACATCTGCGGCAGCGTCTCGATCCGGAGCCGCTCCGCGAGGGTCAGCGGCTCCAGGATCACACCCCCGAGGACGAGCAGCGTGCCATCTGCCAGCGTCTCGCGCCGGAGCACGGGCGCGAGTCCCACGCTCGTCACACCGTCTGTCTCGCGCACCTGGAGCGGGGCCCCCCCGAGGGAGGGGGCCGAGCCGCCGGGCGTCAGGGCGGTCTCTCCGGGGACGACGTGGAAATCCATCACCCGCTGGAAAACGGCGTCGTTGCTGGTGAGGAAGAACAGGCGGTCGCCGGTCCGGCCGAGCGCCGAGATGGCGTCGTTGAGGGGAGCCAGGACAGTGCGCTCGCCCGAGACGTCGTCGAAGACCCCCGCGCGGCTGGCGTAGAGCTCGAAGAGGGAGAGCGACGGCGAGAACGCGATCCGCTCTTTGACGGTGAGCGCGCCGAGCAGGAGCCCGCCCGTGGGGTAGGCCACGCCGCCCTCCACGTCGATCGCGGCCTCCAGGTCCAGCGTAACGCCGTCGATCCGGACGATGGGGCCGGTGCGCGAGACCGCCAGCTCGCGGCCGTCGATGGTGCGGAGCGTGCCTCCGTCCACGAAGTCCTCCGGCGCGAGGCGGCCCTCGACGAGGTGGTGCCGCACCACGCGGGTCAGGGCCTCGTTGTCCTCGCGCAGCGCGTCCACGAAGTCCTCGCCCGCGTAGCGGAACGCGAGGTCCGTCGGTGCGATGACGGTGTACTCCGTCCCGGAGTCGAAGAGCGACCGGGTGCCGGTCCGGCCCAGCAGGTCCGTTAGGAGGGAGTAGTCACTCCGGCGCTCCAGCCGCTCGATGAGTGTGCCGGTGATGTTCTCCTCTCCCGGGAGCGGCTCACAGCCGGCCGCGATGAACAGGAGGAGGGCGAGGGGGACGAGGCGGCGCACAGGCGAGAGAGAAGGCAGGCCGGCAAACTAGGCACGCCGGGGCGCGGGGCGGGGGAGGGGCGGGCAGATTGCCCCGCTTCCCGAGAGGCCGGACGCCTAGCTTTGGCCTCCCCCTTCTGCCGCGCATGCGCTTCTCCCTGGCCCTTCTCGCCGCCCTGCTGGCGGCGCCCTCCGTGCTCGCCCAGTCGGCCTCGTTGCGGGGGTTCATCACCGACGCTACCGACGGTCAGCCACTCATCGGCGCGAACGTGGCGCTGCGGCCGCTGAGCGACCCCGAGACCCTCCGCGGGGCGTCCACGGACCTCGACGGGCTCTACGTGGTGCCGGGGCTGGCGCCGGGGCGCTACGCGCTCTCGATCACGTCGGTCGGCTTCGAGGCGGTCCGGGACACGCTCACCCTCGCCGAGGGCACCCGCCAGCTGGACGTGGAGATGACGCCGGCCACCCAGGGCGTGGGTGAGGTGACCGTCGAGAGCGAGCGTGTGGCGGGCTCTGCCAACACGGACGCCGGGCGCCTCCAGATCCGTGCGGAGGACATCAAGTCCGTCCCCGCGCCGGACGTCTCGGGCGACCTCGTCAACTACCTCGTCTCTCTCCCGAACATCGTCACCTCGGGCGACCGCGGCGGCCAGCTCTTCATCCGGGGCGGCGAGCCGACGCAGAACCAGGTCTTCCTGGATGGGATCCCCGTCTTCCAGCCGTTCCACGTCCTCGGCTTCTACTCCGCCTTCCCCGCCGACCTCCTCCAGAGCGCCGACGTCTACGCTGGCGGGTACGATGGGCGGTTCGGCGGGCAGCTCTCGTCCGTGCTGGACGTGACCTCGCGGGCGGGCAACCTGCGCGAGGTCTCGGCTTCGGGGTCTATGGCCTCGTTCGTGGCCTCCGGCAGCGCCGAGGGGCCCATCGTCCGGGACAAGCTCTCCGTTCTCGCCTCCGCGCGGACCTCCACCGTGGACCCCGTGGCCACCTCCTACGTGGAGGACGACCTCCC
>DUBD01000047.1 GCA_012960515.1 Bacteroidota bacterium
AAGGCATACGTTGCCGCGATCAGTGTGGGGATAGTTGATGGCAAGCCAATGCTGCTGGTCTATCGTCCTGCTCTGCTCCCTGATGCAAAGGCGACGGCTGGACGCTGGCGGGCTACGTCAACGGCGAACTCCTCAAGTCCGTCCGCCTCCGCGCGACGATCCCGGACGAGGGCGCGGGCTACGGCGCGGTCTGGCTCCGCATCAAGAACATCCCCAACCGCACGCTCGGCATCGCGCTGATCGACGGTGAGGGGACCGTGGTGCAGTTCCTCTCCTACGAGGGCGCGATGACGGCGACGGACGGACCGGCGGCGGGCAAGACCTCCGTGGACATCGGCGTGCGCGAGACCAACCGGACGGCGGAGACCGAAAGCCTCCAACTGATCGGCGCGGGCACGGGGCTGGCGGACTTCGCGTGGACGGGCCCGGTGCCGCAGTCGCAGGGCGTCCTCAACGACGGGCAGACCATCGCCACGGGGCTTGTGGCGCCCGTCGCCGCACCCATCGCGACGCTGGACCTCGGCACTGCCCACATCGCGCCCAACCCGATCCGCGACCGTGCGGCGCTCTCGCTTCCCGCGACGGACGAGCCGGTCCGCGTGGAACTGTACGATGCGCTCGGCCGCCGCGTGGCGCTCCTGCACGACGGTGCCGCTCCGCGGGAGGTGGAGGTAGACGCGCGCAGCCTCGCGCCGGGTCTCTACATCGTCCGCATCGCGAGCGCGACGGGCGCGCAGGCGCTCCGCGTGACCGTCGCCCGCTGACGGCAACCGCCAGCGCGGCGGCGGGTAGCTTCTGGAATGGAAGCCTCGCCCGTCGCTGCGCCCGACTCTCCGCGTCCGCCCGTTGTCGTCGGGTGGGTGCTCGTGGGCGGCCTCTCGGACGCTCAGCGGCGGGCCGTCGCCCTCGCGCGGAAGCTCGTGCGCGACGAACTCCGCCGCGCGCTGCCCCCGTTCGACTGGCGCCTCCCCTCCATTCGCCGGCGCGATGTCACGCCCGGCGCGCGCGTGGAGCCTGTAGACCTGCTGGATGTGGGCGCGGCCGAGCGCGACCTCGGGGGGTGGGACTTCGCCCTCGTCGTCACCGCGGCCGATCTCCGCGCCCGGTTCCGACCCTTCGCGCTGGGCACGCCCTCGCAGGCGCTCGGCGTGGCCGTGCTCTCCGTGGCCCGCCTGGACCCCAGCCTCCGCGATGCCACGCCCGACCCCGACCGGCTGGCGGACCGCATCAGCACGCTCGCGCTGCACGAACTGGGCCACCTCAATGGCCTCGGCCACCGAGACGACCCGGACGACCTCATGCACGACGTCCGCGCGGCCGCGGACCTGGACGGGATGCGGACCTACTCCGCGCCGGAGATCGAGGAGCTGACCGACGAACTGGCGGACGTGGCCGATCCCCGGATGGAGGAGCGGAGCGGCGCGCAGCGGCTCGGCAGCGCCGCGTTCACGGTCCGCACGCTCTGGAGCGAACGCGCCGACGTGGGGGACGCCGTTCGCCAGATCCGCCCGTGGCGCTTCCCGTTCCAGTTCTCCAAGCTGACGACCGCCGCGGTCTCCACGCTCGTCATCCTCGTGATGACGGCGGAGGCGTGGGACCTCGGCACCCGCCAGCCGGTCGGGCTCGTGCTGACCCTGTCGGCAGCAGTGCTGGTGATCGCGAGCGTCTATCTCGTACGGAAACAACGGCTCATGGTGCACCGGCGGAGCCGAAGACGGAGCGAGCAACGCGTCGTAGCGGAGGCGTCCGTGCTGCTGGCGGTCGGCATCGGCATGGCGACGACGTACGCGCTGCTGTTCGTCTCCACGCTCGCGCTGGCCGGCCTCCTGTTTGACCGCGCGATCCTGGAGGGCTGGGCCGCCACGCTCGGCGAATCCATAGCGACGGGGCACATCGTTGTGTTCGCGTCGTTCGTCGCGACCATCGGGCTCGCCGTCGGCGCGCTCGGCGCTTCCTTCGAGGAGCAGACCTACTTCCGGCACGTCGCCCTCGTGGACGAGGAGACCTGAACATGCACGCCCCACCCCCGCACCCCGGAACTCCCGCGCTCCCCAGCGGCGTCCGAGCATTTCTCCTCGCGCTGGCGGTGCTCATCGCCGGCTGCGAGGGCCGGGTGTCCACCGCTGGCCCCGGCGATCCGCCCCCCGAGGCGGTCTTGCTGCGCGATGTGGCCGCCGCGGACCTGCTCACGGCGCTCGATGAACGGTACTCGCCGGACCGGACGCTCGGCTACGGACGCGCGCGCGACGAACTCTACGGGTGGGAGCAGAGCACGGTCGGCGCGCTCTGCGGCGTGTACACGGACTACTGCGTGACGCTGCAGGCCGGTGATCCTTCAGCGGAAGCCTCGCGGTTGGGCATCAACGCGGAGCACGTCTGGCCGCAGTCCATGGGCGCGCGCGAGGAGCCGCTCCGGAGCGATCTGCACCACGTGTTCCCCGCGCGAGAGCAGGTCAACTCCTCGCGCGGCAACCTCCCGTTCGGCGAGGTCCCGGACGCCCAGGCGGACGCGTGGTACCGCGGCTCCGACAGCCAGTCACAGACGCCAGAGGCGGGAATCGAGACGTGGAGTGAGCGCGGGGCGGGACGGTTCGAGCCGCGCGAGGACCGCAAGGGCGACGTGGCCCGCGCCGTCTTCTACGTCGTCGCGATGTACCCGGAGCAGATCGAGCCCTCGTTCTTCCGCACGATGCAACCCGCGCTCCTCGCCTGGAACCGCGCCGATCCGCCCGACGAGCGGGAGCGCCAGCGGAGCGCGTGGATCGCGAGCCTCCAGGGCACGGAGAACCCGTTCGTGGTGGACTTCACGCTGGCGGACCGGATCTGGAACGGCGGAGTCGCCTCGGGTGAGACGCCCGCCCCCGCGCCCACGCCCGCCGAGACCGGTGCGACAGGCCCGCTCTGGATCAACGAGATCCACTACGACAACGCGGGCGACGATACGGGCGAGGGCGTCGAGATCGCTGGACCGGACGGTACCGAACTGGAAGGGTGGAGCCTCGTGCTGGTCAACGGTAGCACCGGCGAGGCGTACCGGACCGTCCCGCTGGCGGGCGTGCTCGTCGGCGACGGGCTCGGGATGGAGTGGGTGCCGGTGGAGGGGCTGCAGAATGGCAGCCCGGACGGCGCAGCGCTCGTGGACCCGTCCGGCCACGTCGTGGAGGCCATCGCGTGGGAGGGCACCATGAGTGCGCTCGGCGTCCGGTTCACGGACATCGGCGTGCAACAGACGTCGGACACGCCGGTGAGCACGTCGCTCCAACGCGTCGGCGCGGGCCGCACGGGCGCGGACTTCCAGTGGACCTCGGGCGAGGCCACGCCCGGCTGGCTCAACGCGGGCCAGCGCTGGCAGTAGGGGAGAGGCCCGCTCCCCCCGACCACCAGCGCGCGGCGGCTACGCCTCGGGCGCGAGGTTCTGCGTGCGGACTTCCACCTCGCGGTCGTCGTCCCACGAGGGGTCCAGCACCACCTTGACGCAGTTGTCCTCCTTGTCGCGGAAGGTCTCGTACAGCTCCGGCGCCTTCGCGAGGGGGGCCTTGTGCGTGATGATGTAGCTGGGATCCAGCTCACCGCGCTCGATGTGGCCGAGGAGGTCGCGGATGTACTTGTGGACGTGCGTCTGGCCCATCTTGAACGTCAGGCCCTTCCCGAAGGCGGCCCCGATGTTGAAGTGGTTGACGACGCCGCCGTAGACGCCGGGGATGCTCACCGTGCCGCCCTTGCCGCAGCTCTGGATGGCCTCGATCAGCGCCGTCCCACGGTCGGTCTGCAGCTTCAGCGTCTGCTCCGCCTTCTGCGCCATCCCGGTCAGCCCCATCCCGTGAGACTCCAGGCCCACGGCGTCGATGCAGGCGTTGGGGCCACGGCCGTCGTTGAGCTCTTTTAGCTTCTCGAAGAGGTCGCCGTCTGAGAAGTCGATGGTGGTGGAGCCGGCGAACTGCTCCGCCATGCGAAGGCGCTCCGGGATGCGGTCCACGCCGATCACGTTGGCGCCCAACATCTTCGCGCTGATCTGGGCAAACAGACCGACCGGTCCGCAGCCCCAGACCACGACCGTGTCGCCTTCCTGGATGTCGCAGTTGACGGCCGCCTGATACCCCGTCGGGTAGATGTCCGTGAGGAAGAGGACCTGCTCGTCCGTGAGCGAGTCCGGGACTTTCATCGGGCCGACGTCGGCGTAGGGGACGCGGACGTACTCCGCCTGTCCGCCTGCGTACCCGCCGAGCATGTGGCTGTAGCCGAAGATGCCCGCCGCCGCGTACCCGTAGGCCTCGGCCTGGATCTCGGCGTTCCGGTTCGAGTTGTCGCACAGCGAGTACTCGCTGTGGTTGCAGTAGTGGCAGTGCCCACACGCGATGGGGAACGGCACCACCACCCGGTCACCCTTTTTGAGGTTCTGCACCTCGGAGCCGACCTCGACGACCTCGCCCATGAACTCGTGGCCGAGGATGTCGCCGTCCTCCATTGTCGGGATGTACCCGTCGTAGAGGTGGAGGTCGGAGCCGCAGATCGCGGTCAGCGACGTTTTGATGATGCAGTCGTGGGGGTTGTGGATCTGGGGATCGTCCACGGTGTCCACGGAGACCTTGCCGGTCCCGTGCCAGCGGAGCGCTTTCATAGGAGGGGAGGGAAGAGAGGGGACCCTCGCAACGAAGACCCGCCCTCACTGATCCGCCCCTCCGCTGGAACCGGGAAAGCCCCTACCCCTCGCGGCCGTCCGCTGGCGGACCGCTGCCGCCAGCGCGCGGCGCTAGAACGGGGCGTCCGTCGCGGGCGGGGGAAGAGGCGGTGGGCCGTCGTTCGGCGGGAGGCCGGAGCCATCGCCGCCGCCGTAGGGCGCGTCACCGTAGGGGTCCGCTCCGTAGCCCCCGCCGCCCCCGCCGTAGGGATCGCCGCCGCCGTACGGGTCGGACTGGACGTAGCTCGTGAGGTTCTCGAACCGCGCGAACTGGTTGACGAACGCCACCTTCGCCGTCCCGATGGGGCCGTTTCGCTGCTTCCCGATGATGAGCTCGCCGAGCCCCTCGGTGGAGTTGCCCTGGTCGTCCACGGTGATGCCGTACCGCTCGGCGCGGTAGATGAACATCACGACGTCGGCGTCCTGCTCGATGGAGCCGGACTCGCGGAGGTCGGAGAGCTGCGGCCGCTTGTCCGGGCGCGATTCCACCGCGCGCGAGAGCTGGGACAGCGCCAGAACCGGCACGTTGAGCTCCTTCGCGAGGCCCTTCAGCGAGCGGCTGATCTGCGCGATCTCCTGCTCACGGTTGGAGCCCTTCGTCTGGGCCGTCCCGTGCATGAGCTGGAGGTAGTCCACGATCACCAGCCCGATGTCGTGCTCGGCCTTGAGCCGCCGGCACTTGGCGCGGAGCTCCAGGATGCCCAGGCCCGGCGTGTCGTCGATGTAGATCTTGGCGGCGGAGAGGCGGCCGGCGGCGCGCGCCAGCTTGGGCCAGTCGTCGTCGTGGAGGCGGCCGGTACGGGCGGCCTGCGCGTCCACGCGCGCCTCACTCGTGAGCAGACGCTGCGCCAGCTGCTGCGCGCTCATCTCCAGCGAGAAGTACGCGACGCCCGTCGGGTTCTCGGGGTGGAGTGCGGCGTTGCGCGTTACCGCGAGGCTGAGCGCGGTCTTGCCCATGGACGGCCGCGCCGCGATGACCACCATGTCCGAGTTCTGCCAGCCGCCGGTCATGGCGTCCA
This sequence comes from Bacteroidota bacterium, assembly GCA_012960515.1. Lineage (GTDB taxonomy): Bacteria > Bacteroidota > Rhodothermia > Rhodothermales > Rubricoccaceae > Rubricoccus. The sequence continues at coordinate 5,698 of DUBD01000047.1, forward strand.
GGTTGGTGAACCCGGAGGGCACGCCCGTCACGCCCTGCGTCTGCCCGTGGATGGACTCCAGGTGCTGCAGCGTGTCCTTGACGACGCTCATCATGGAGACGGCGCCCTTGCGGAGCTGGGACTCCGAGATCTGGAAGATCTCGCGCTCGGCGCGGTCCAGCAGGTCGAAGGCGTCCGTCGTCGGGTCGTAGGCCTCGCCCACGACGCCCGTCATCGTGGTGATGAGCTTCCGCAGGAGGCTCTTCTCCGCGATGATGCGGGCGTGGTACTCCACGTTCGCCGCGCTGGCGACGCGCGTCGTCAGCTCCGTGAGGTAGTACCCGCCGATGCTGTCGTAGTCGCCACGGCGCTTGAGCTCCTCGGTCAGCGTGACGAGATCGACCGGGTTGGCCCGCTCGAAGAGCGCCTGGATGGCGGCGTAGATCTTCTCGTGGCGGCCGTCATAGAACGCATCGCCCGGGAGGATCTCAATGGCCTTCGGGATGGCCTCGCGTTCCAGGAGGAGCGCGCCGAGGACCGCCTGCTCCACGTCCTGCGCCTGCGGCGGCATCCGCCCGGCTTGCTCGCGGATGGGCACCACGTTGGAGGGGCGGCGGTGCTGTTGCTGCTGCTTCCGGTTCCCGCCGGTGAGCTGCGCCAGCCCGAAGTCGTGCCCCTCGTCGTCGATGCGGAGGGGGCGGGGCGGCTCGTCGTCCGGCGGCCAGGGCGACGGTCCCGGCTACGTGACCCCGCTGGTGCGCAAGCTCGCCGGCCAGCACGGCGTCGACCTCAACACCGTCACCGGCACCGGTGTCGGTGGGCGCATCCGCAAGCAGGACGTGCTCGAGGCCGCGAAGGCGAAGGAGGAGCCGGCCGCACCGGCCGCCTCCTCGGCCCCCTCGTCGTCGGCTCCGGCCGCGAGCTCGGGCGGCGCCCCGGCGCCGACCAGCCCCTCGCCGCTGCGCGGACCTATGCGATGCTTTATCTTTTATCATATAATACCGTTTAATATGCTAATATATATTATCGTATATATAGTAGAAACACCGAG
>DUBD01000048.1 GCA_012960515.1 Bacteroidota bacterium
GGGCGGACACGTTTGGGTGAGCGTGTCCGCCCGGCCTCTTTTTTGCCCTTCCCGCCGGTGGGGCCGCCCGGTAGACTGTGGCACCGCCTCCTCCTGCCGTGCTCCGCCTCGCGCCCCTCGCCGTTCTCCTCGTCGCCGCCGGCTGCGCCCCCTCCATCGCGCCGACGTACCGCGACTACCGCGTGCCGGACACGCTGGAACACACGGCTGAAGGCGAGCGCTCGCTGGAAGACGAACTCCGCGCCGCGCTGGAGGACGCGGGCTGGACCGAGGCTGAGCCCGACGCGCCCAACGTCATCACGACCGAGCCGCGCCGCATCGACTCCGGGCTGTTCTCGCATGTGGATGCGATGCTGGACCTCGCGCCTGTGGGCGGCCCGTACGTGCGGGTCTATGTCCACGCGTTCCGAACGAACGTCTTCGGCGCCCGGTCCAAGCAGCCCTACCTCTCCCCCGGCCTGCGCCGGGTGGCGCTCGGAGACCTGACGGATGCACTCTCGCGCCGGGGGCTCGTGGCGCTGGACCAGCCGCGCGAGCGCGACGAGGACGCCACGGAGTAGCTACCGCCGCAGTAGCGCGGACACCCCGGCCACGCCCGCGCCGATCCCGGCCACCCAGACCCACGCCCCGCTGGCGGTCGTCGCCAGCGCGCCGAGGCCGACGGCCGCCACGGTCAGCGTCAACCGGTCCACGCTCGCCGCGACCCGGTCGCCCACGGCGAGGACATCGGGGGAGCGGACGGAGAGCGCGCCCGCTTCGGCCTCGCGCAGGACCCGGTCGATGCGGCGCGGGAGGCCGGCGACGAGCCGGAGTTCATCCAGCGCGCGGTCGCGAATAGCGCGGCGGACGCCCGGCGCGGCCTCGCCAGCGAGCGGCTCCACGTACGGCCAGACCACGGTGAACGGGTTGAGGCCCGGCGCGAGCGACGTGCAGAGCCCCACGAGGAGGAGCGCGGTTCGCTCCAGAAGGATCCAGTCGCGCGGCACGCGGAACGCTCCGGCGAGATCGCGGATGGAGACGTTCAGCTGATCCATCTGGTCGAACGCGATCCGCTGTTGCTCCAGCGACTGCGCCATCCCGATGTCTCCCAACGTGAACTCCGACGGGTCGATGCCCTGGAGCACCTCGCGGTTGATGTTCTCCACGAGTTGGATCACGGCCTGGTCCACCCCGCTGGCGTCCGTCGCGACGAAGCCCATGAGGCCGAGCGCGGCGGTCACGCGCCCTGCGTCTCGCGCGAGCGTCCCGGCGACCATCTCCGCCAGCCCGCGGCGCATGTCCGGCGTGAGGCGGGCCACGGCGCCGAAGTCGAGGAAGACGAGCGCGAAGCCATCGGGCGCCTCGGGGTCCGGGCGGACGAGGAGGTTGCCGGGGTGCGGATCGGCGTGGTAGGCGCCCTCGGCGAAGACCATCCGGCCGTAGGTATCCAGCAGGCGCCGCGCGAGGGCCTCCCGGTCGATTCCGGCGGCGTCCAGTGCGGCGAGATCGCCGGCTCGGATCGCGTCCACCCACTCCGTCGTGAGCACGCGCTGCGCGGAGCGCCCCGGCACGATGGTGGGCACCTCGACGCCCGGCAGATCGCGAATGGCCGCTCCGACGGCCTCGACGTTCGCGGCCTCCTGACGGAAGTCCAGCTCGGCGCGGATCACCGCTTCGATCTCGTCCATCTGCGCGTTGAGCCCGCGGATGCCGAAGTAGCGCCCGGCCGCGCGGAGGATGGTCCGGATGGCGCGGAGGTCCAGTTCCGCGATGGCCTCGATGTCCGCGTGCTGCACCTTGAGCGCCACGTCGCGCCCACCGAGCCGCGCGCGGTGGACCTGCGCCAGGCTGGCGCTCGCGACGGGCGCCTCGGTCACGGACTCGAAGAGCGCCTCGGGCGTGGCGCCCAACTCGTCCGCCAGCCGCTCGCGGACGAGGGCGAAGGCGTTGGCCGGCACGCGGTCCTGCAACCCTTCGAGTTCGTCGCGAAAGGGCTCCGGGAGGAAGTTGGTCAGCGCGCTCGCCAGCTGTCCCGCCTTGATGAACAGGCCCCGGAGCCGCAGGATGGCATCGTGGGCGCGGCGGCCGTTGCGGGCGTGGAGCGCCGTCCGGTTCCGCGCCGCCCAGCGCGGGCCGCGGACCTTCGCCACGAGCCGGAAGGCGAGGTAGCTCGCCGCGATCCGCAGCGCGGCGGCGTAGGCCCGGAGCACGCGGAACCGCTGCGACGGCGGCCGGGCGATCTCGATGGCCTCGCGGATGGCTGGCGCCTGCTCAGGCGGGACCTCCCCGGGCAGCGGCGGAGGCGCGCTCGCCAGTCCGTCCCCGCTGGCGGCGAGGATCGGCGGGGACTCGGGGGTGGGCGTCGGCATCGCGCGGGCTACGCGCGAGAGCGCGCGGAGTGTCGGCATCGCGCGATTCTTCGCCTCCGGCGCCTCCGGCGCCTCCGGTGCATTCGGACGCGTGCGCACGATAGCGCGAGACCCCAATCCGCCGCTCGCGCCCGGTCACGACGCGCTGGCGGGCGGCTCCGCCAGCGGCTCGGCGGCTCCGTCGCCCTCGTCGAAGCGGACGCCAACGAGGCGGCTCACGCCGGGGCTGGGCATCGTCACGCCGTACATCCGGTCCGCGGCCTCCATCGTGAGCTTGTTGTGGGTCACGAGGATGAACTGCGTGCGGTCCGAGAAGCGGCGGATGAGCTGCATGAACCGCCCGATGTTCGCGTCGTCCAGCGGCGCGTCCACCTCGTCCAGGATGCAGAACGGCGACGGCTTGACGAGGTAGATCGCGAAGAGGAGCGCGATGGCGGTGAGCGTCTTCTCGCCGCCGGAGAGCTGGCCGAGCGAGACGGGCCGCTTGCCCGACGGCCGCGCGCGGATCTCGACGGGCGCCTCCAGCGGGTCGTCGCCTTCGAGGGTGAGGTCCGCGGCGGCGTCTGCGCCGAAGAGGTCCGTGAACAGCTCGGAGAACGCCTCGCGCACCGCCTCGAACGTCTCGCCGAAGCGCTGCGACGCCGTCGTGTTGATCTCGTCGATGGTCTCCAGCAGCGTCGTCTCCGCGCGGGCGAGGTCCTCGCGCTGCTCCTGGAGGAACGAGAGCCGCTCCTTTTCCTCGTCGAACTGCTCCAGCGCCAGCTCGTTGACGGCGCCGAGGCCGCGGACCTTCTCGCGCAGGCGCGGGATCTCCAGCTTGGCCGTCTCCGGCTGAAACATCTCCTCGGCCTGGAGTTTTTCCAGGTGCTGGTCGGCCTCGTCCAGGTCCACGCCGTGCTCTTCCGCGAGGCGCTCGTCCAGCCCGTCCAGCCGCGTGGCTGCCTCGGCGCGACGCAGGTCCGCGGCATTCGCGCGCTCGGACGCCTTCTCACGGCGGGCCCGAAGCTCGCGAAGCGCCGCCTCCGCCTCCGAGATGCGGGCGCGCGCCTGGAGCACGTCCGTTTCCGCCTCCTCGGCCCGCTGACGGAGCGCGTCGGTGTCTTTGCGGAGGGTGGCGAGCTGGTCTTGAATGTCCGTGCCCGCGCCCGACGCCTCGGCGAGCGAGCGTTCGAGCCGGGCCCGCTCCTCGGCGCGCGCGGCCTGGCGTGCGCGGGTCTCCTCGCGCGAGCGCTCCGAGCGGTCCACCGCCGTCCGGGCCGCGTCCGCTTCGGCCTTGGCCTGAGCGTGCGCGAGGCGAGCGTCTGCCCAGGCGCGCTGCGCCTCGGCGTGGGCCTGCTCCGCCGTGGCCGCCTCCGCCTCAGCACGGGCGAGCGCGGCCTCGGCGTCCTTCTCCTCACGCGCGAACCCGTCCAGCGCCGCCTGTAAATCCGACTCCGCCGGTTCGTCGGCGGCCTCCAGGTCGAGCGCGCTCAGGCGGTCCGCCAGCCGGGCGGCCTGGGCGTCGGCGGCCTCGCGCTGCGCCTGGATGCGGTCCGACTGGCGGCGGGCGTCGGCGTGTGCGTCGCGGGCAACGTCGCGGGCGCGTTCCGCCGTGCCGATGGCGGTACGGGCGGCATCGCGGGACGCGCGGGCGGCGTCGCGGGCGGACTCCGCCTGCTCCAGCGCGGCGGCGGCGGCGCTCAAGTCCTGCTCGGCCTTCGCGAGCCGCTCCTGCGTTCCGAGGCGCGAGACCTGCGCCTGCGCGCTGCCGCCGTGGACAGCGCCGGAGCCGTCGGTCCAGGCGCCCTCGCGAGTCACGAACCGCGCGACCGGGTAGGCGTCTCGTCGCTCGCGGGCCTCGGCGAGGGAGTCCGCGAGGAAGGTGTTGGGGAAGAGGAACGGGACGAGCGGCGCGAAGGCGTCGCCGGCCACGCGCACGCGCTCCGCCAGCGGGACGGTGCCGGGCGGCGTGGGGGAGCGGTCCTGCGGCCCGCGGCCGAGCCGGTCCAGCACGAGGAACGTCGCGCGGCCGCGGTCCGAGGCTCGCAGCCGGCCGATCGCGGCGTCCGCTTCGGCCTCGATCTGGACCACGAGGCAGTCCGCCCACGTCCCGAGCGCGGCCTCCACCGCCAGCCGGTCGTCCTCGGCGCAGCCGATCACGTCCGCCACGGTCGGCGCGTCCCAGTCCGGGTGCTCGCGGAGGAACTCTACCGCCGCATCGCCGACGCCCTCTTCCTGTAGCGCCTGCAGCAAGGAGACCTCGGCGCGGGCGGCTTCGCGAGCGGCGCGGGCCGTCTGCACGGCGCCCTCGGCGGTTTCGAGCGCGCTCTGTTGCTCGTCGCGGGCGGTCCGGGCGGCCACGAGCTGGCGCTCGGCCTCGGCGAGAGCCTCCGCCAGCGGGGCGAGGTCGGGCGGAGTGGGCAGGTCGTCCGCGGCGGCGAGCGACTGGCGCTCTTGTTCGAGGCGGGCGCGCTCGGCGCCTCGGAGGCGGCGGCGGTCTTCCAGCCGATCCAGCGCGCGGCGGGCGTTGGCGGTCGCGCTCTGGGCCTGGGCGTGGGTACGGCGGGCGTCGTTGCGGGTGGTGCGGGCGCGTTGTGCGTCCTGCGCGAGGGCGTCGGCGGTGGCCTGGGCTTCGTCGCGGGCGGCGGTGGCGGCCTCCAGCGCCTCGGTCGCGGTGGCGAGGCGGGCGTCCAATTCGCCGGCTTCTTCCGCCAGCGCGGCGAGACGGGCGCGGTCGGCCTCATCTTCGGCGGCGAGGCGGTCCAGCGCGCGGGCGTCCGCGGCGCGGCGTTCGTCGCCCACGCGGATCTCGGCTTCGAGTGCGCGAACCTCCTCCACGTGGGTCTCCAACTGGCGGCGGCGGGTGCCCATCCCCTCCTCTCGCGCCACGAGCGCGGTCCGCTCCTCTTCGAGCGCGGCCTCGCCCCGGGCGACCTGCGCCCCCACCTGCTCGGCGTCATCGCGGGCGGCCTGCATCTCCTGCTCCGCCGCGCGCCGGGCGTCGGTGAGACGGGCGTGGTCGTGCGCGATCATCGCCAGCTCCAGCGCGCGGAGCCGGTCCGAGAAGCGGCGGTGCCGCGCGGCCTTCTGCGCCTGCCGGCTGAGACTGCGGACGCGCTTCTCCACCTCCTCCAGAATGTCGTCCAGGCGGGTGAGGTCGGCCTGGGTGGCGTCCAGCTTTTTCAGCGCCTGCCCGCGACGCGCCTTGTACTTCGTGACCCCCGCGGCTTCCTCGAACAGCCGCCGCCGGTCCGCGGCGTTCTCGCTCAGGATGTCCTCGATCATCTTGAGCTCGATGACCGAGTAGGCGCCCGCGCCCATCCCGGTGTCCATGAACAGGTCCAGGATGTCGCGGAGGCGGCAGGTGGTCCCGTTGAGGAGGTACTCGGAGTCGCCGGAGCGGTAGAGGCGTCGCGCGATGCTGACCTCGCCGTACTCCGTGGGCAGCACGCCGTGCGTGTTCTCGATGGTGAGCTCCACCTCGGCCATGCCGAGCGGCTTCTTCCCGGCGGCGCCGTTGAAGATGACGCCGGCCATGCTCTCGCTGCGGAGCAGCCGCGCGCGCTGCTCGCCGAGCACCCACCGGATGCTGTCCACGACGTTGGACTTCCCGCACCCGTTGGGCCCGACGATGGCCGTCACCCCCTCGGAGAAATCGACGGAGGTCTTCTGGGCGAAGCTCTTGAACCCGTGGAGGGCGAGGCGCTTGAGATACATGGGCGGCCCCGGTGGCCGTGCGGTGGGAGGGCGCGAAGATACCGAGGCCGCCGCCCGGCCCCTCCCGCCGCCCGCTGGTGGTCGCCTCGCCGAGACGGACCGCCAGCGGACCGACATCAGACGATGGACCGTCACGGAGCACTCGCCCTCGTCTCTTCTCATGCCAGCGGGCTGGCTCCTCCCCCTCTCATCGTGACGAATCGCCCGACTGGCGGCCGGTCTCGGCGGGAGGCGCCCCCAGTAGGGCGGCTACTCGTCGCGCCGCACTTCGATGAGACGCATCGTGGACATCTCCGCCCCACGCCCCGTGATAGTCTCGACGGACCCATAGACGGGTGAGTAGTAGATCGTCACCGGCATCCGGGCGCTGCCCGAGACGCCATCCACAGTTTCCCGGACGGCCTCCCGCGCCGTCGTGTTGTAGTCGTCCAAGGTCGTATCCATGCCTTCTCTCACCTCCGCCCCTTCGCGGTCCACGGCTTCAGCGAAGGCATCGCCCACGAGGCCCGTCCGCGATACGGAGACACCCTCAATCTTCCAGACCGTCACCGGCCCGTCCACCCCAACAATCTCGCGCGTCGTGATCTCGGTCACTTCGAGGCTGGTGAGCGTGCCGGACGATTCCAGCGCTTGCTCGCCGTGCACGTCCGCATCGAAGCGCTGCGTCACGTCGGGC
>DUBD01000049.1:0-20064 GCA_012960515.1 Bacteroidota bacterium
CGCGGGAGAGGCGGAGTAACTCCGCGGCGAGGTCGGTGGCGTCCGGGCCATAGCGTTCGCGGGCCACGCGCAGCACGAGTCGTTCGGCGAGGGCGACGCGGCGGGCGAGGGGATCGGACAGGCCGGCGGTCTGGGCGGCGCGGAGGGCGGAGTCTGGCACGGGCAGGAGCGGCGGAGAAGGGGCGGGGGCGTTCCACTGGAGACGCCCCCGAAGGTTCGCACGTCCCGAGGGTACGGGAGGCGAGTTATCCGCCGGAGTCCGTTCTTGCGTCTCCCGCTCCCCTCTGCCATGCGCGTCCTCGCTCTCGCCCTGCTGGCGGCTTCCGCCAGCGCGCAGCCACTCACCGTGTTTCCCGAGCCCGCCGGTGACCGGGCAGAGTCCTGCACCGCGCTCGACGAGGTCCGCGTCTGCCGGGTGGAATCGGTCGGAGAAGCGTCGCTCGTGGTCTCGCGCGAGGGCGATGAGGTGGCGCGATGGGCGGCTCCGTCTCACGCGCAAGCCGGCGAGTTCGCGGCGTTCGCGGGGGACCTGGACCGCGACGGCGGGCGCGACCTGATCGTGGCCTCGCTTACGGCGGTCTCCAACGGGTTGGGTGTGGCGTACTGGCGCGTGGAGGTGGTGCCGGATGGCGCGAGCGCACCGGCGTACGCGTTCCAGGCGGAGGACTTCGGGCCGCGCGGTACCAGCTTCGGGCAGCACCGCGGCCGCTTGATCCTCTGGGCGACCGACTGGACGGAGAGCGACGATCCCTCGGGACGGCGCGCGTCCGGGATGTACCTCGTCGGGCGGCCGTTCGCGCTCACGTCCGCGGGGCTGGCGCCCGCGCCCGGCCTCCCGATCCGCGCCCGCCGCCTGCTCCACTCGTTCGACCGGAGCGATCCGGCAGGACCGGTCGGCTGGCTCTCCGACCGGCGGGCGGAGTCGCGCAGGGAGGATCCCGCGTTCGGCGGCTGCCGCCAGCGGGGCGAGATCGTGACCGTCCGCTCCGTCCGCGAGGCGACCGACGAGGACGGCGGCCGCTTCCTCTCCATCGACGTGGGGCGCGAGTTGGCGTACCTGCGCACGGGCTACGTCCCGGACGCCGAGGACATCACGCACCTCGGCGACGCGGAATCCGGGCGGATCTATCCCGCCGCGTACGCGCCCCCCGCGCTGGCGGACGCGCTCACCGGACGCGATCTCACGCTGACGACCTGCGCCGAGGACGATGGGGTCAGGGCGCGCGTGCTGTGGTGGTAGAGCCTTGCTCTACGCCGTGCCGAGCGCGTCGTCCAGGAACGTTCGGAGTGCGTCCATCTGCTCGCGGCCTCGGTGCTGCCCGTATCGCGCGGTGCCGTACGTCGCCAGTGCGCCGAGCGCGGCGAGAGGGAAGATGCCCGCGGCCCACATCGGCTGGTCCAGCGACCACTGCGCGTAGAGGAAGCCGAGCGCGAAGACGGCCGCGAAGCCGCAGATGGCGTACGCCGCCATGAACAGCGTCCAGACGGAGGGTTTGGGGCCGTAGAGCCCGCGCACGAGCGTGCCCTCGCCGTGCCCCCGCAGATCTAGCGAGAGGAACGGGGACCAGATCCGGTCCTCGTCCGTGGGGACGTGGAGGACGGCGTGGGTGCCAAAGACGCGGCCGCGATACCGGGCGCCCTCGCAGTCCAACGCCATGCGGAGCCGGTCCGCCGCCGCCCCGGACGGGCACGGCGCCACGTACTCGAAGCGGGGGCGCATCCTGGCAGGCATCGCGGAAACAGGGCTCGGGAAAACATACGCCGCGGCTTCCCTCGCTCCGGCTGGCGGTCGCGCTCGGCGAGAGCCTCCGCCAGCGGGCGGCTACTCGGGCAGCGGCGCCGGGCTCCGGCGGTGCTCGTACAGCAGCGACGTCTCGATGCGGGAGACCTCGTCGCGCGAGGTGAACGCCTCCAGCGCGAGGCGGCGGAGGTGCTCCGGGTCCTCCACGGCCACATGGATGAGGAAGTCGCTCGTGCCCGTGGTGTGGAAGAGCTGGACCACCTCGGGGAGCGCCAGCGCGTGCGCCTCGAAGGCTTCCACGAGCGGCCCGTGGTGGCGCCGGAGCTGGACCGCCACGAGGGCCTGCAGCGGGGTGCCCACCTTCGCGCGGTCCACCGCGGCGTGGTAGCCCGCCAGCACGCCCTCGCGCTCCAGCCGGCGGGTCCGTTCCAGCGTGGTGGAGGGCGCGAGGCCGAGCCGCGCGGCGAGCTCTTTATTGGAGAGCCGAGCATCGTTCTGCAGATGCGCGAGGAGGAGACGGTCGGTTCGGTCGAGGGGGCGCGAGGGCATCGGATACCGAATAGGCTTCGGGAGGGTTGAGGGATCACCGGACGGGATTCTACTCTTGGGGAGTCCCTCCGCGCGAATCGCCATGCAAGTCCCGCCCCGCCCCGACCTCCCGACCCGCGCCGTCCACGCCGGCCGCGAGGACCTCAAGACGCTCGGCGTCCACGCCCTCCCGCTGGACTTCTCCACGACGTACCCGTTCACGGACCTCGACCGCGCGACGGCGAGCCTGGACGCGCTCGTCAGCGGCGACGCCTCCGCGGAGAACCCGATCTACGCCCGCCTCCTCAACCCGACGGTCGCGCGGTTCGAGACGGCCCTCGCGGACCTCGAAGGCGCCGAGGCCTCGGTCGCCTTCGCGAGCGGGATGGCGGCGCTCACGGCCGTGCTCATGGCGGTCCGCCAGCGGGGCGGGCACATCGTCGCCACGCGGCCCATCTACGGCACCACGGACCACCTCCTCTCGTGCGACCTGCTCGGCATCGAGACGACGTGGGTCTCGCCGGACGGCGTCGCGGAGGCCATCCGCCCGGAGACGGCGCTCGTCATCACGGAGACGCCCACCAACCCGACGCTCCAGATCGTGGACATCGCGGACGTGGTGCGGCAGGCCGGCGACGTGCCCGTCCTCGTGGACTCCACCTTCGCCACGCCCGTGCTCCAGCGGCCGATGGAGCACGGCGCCGCGCTCGTTCTCCACAGCGCCACCAAGTACCTCGGCGGCCACGGCGACGTGATCGCGGGCGTCGTGGCATGCTCCGATGAGTGGGCGCGCCAGCTCCGGCAGGTCCGCGTCGCGACGGGGGCGCTGCTGCACCCGCTCGGCGGGTACCTCCTGCACCGCGGGCTCCAGACGCTGCCGATCCGCGTGGAGCGGGCGCAGGCCACGGCCGGCACGCTGGCGGCCCGCCTCGCCGAGCACGACGCCGTGGAGACGGTCTACTACCCCGGCCTCGCGCCCGGTGGCACGCACCGCCAGATGGACGGGCCCGGCACGATGCTCGCCTTCGAGGTCGCGGATTACGAGACGGCGCGGACGCTGCTCCAGAACGTCTCGCTGATGACGCCCGCGGTGAGCCTCGGCTCCGTGGACACGCTCATCCAGCACCCCGCCGGCCTCACGCACCGCGTGGTGAGCGAGGAGGGGCGCGAGCAGGGCGGCGTGCGGCCCGGCCTCATCCGCGTCTCCGTCGGCCTGGAGAGCGTGGACGCGCTCTGGGCGGACCTGGAGCACGCGCTGGCGGTGGCCGTCCGCGAGCCGGCGCTGGTGTGACCTCCGGGTGAAGTCCCGGACGAAAGGCGGGCAGCGGGCGAACGTTTGCGAGCGCGTGGCATAAACGTGGCAAGCAAACTCATCTCTGTTGCATGACCGTCCGCTTCGTCGAGCTCAAATCGTTCGCCACTCGCCGCCCCAAACGACTCGCCGACGAGGCGTATCACAAGCTGCTCCTCCGCCTCGGCCAGTACCCCACGACGGGCGAGCCGGTCGAGGGCTCGGAGGAGTGGCGCGAGGTCCGCTGGGCGGATCGCGGCGGGAGCAAGCGCGGCGGCATCCGCGCGGTCCGCTACGCCTACGAGGCGCCGGACCGGTTCTACCTCGGCAGCCTCGTCTCCGCCAACAAAGCCTCCAAGTTCAAGATCGACGAGGCGATGCAGGAGCGCGATGCCGTCGTCAACGGGGACGCCTCCGCCATGCGCGAGGTGGTCTACCACGGCCGCATCCTCGTGGAGGTGCTGGAGAACGGTGAGCCCACGTGGCGGCTGGCGGACGCGCGCGCCGAGGACATGGAAGAGGTCGTGACGGTCCGTGAGGCCCTCCGACAGACGCAGGAAGGCTTCGCCGACCTTCTCGGCGTCAAGCTCTCCACGGTCCGCGGGTGGGAACTCAAGCGCCGCCAGCCGCGCGGTCCGGCTGCCCGACTTATCGAGGTCGCCGCCCGCCGCCCAGACGTGCTGCTGGAGCTCCGGCAGAACGCCTGACGCCTCGCAGTGACTAGCAGGAAACGCCCCGCTCTATCTCGGAGCGGGGCGTTTCGTTTGAGTACCCGAAGGCTCCGCTTTCCTCTTGGTAGTCGCGCGGGGTGACAGGATGTCCAGGCGGGCCGTTGGCCTACGCCGGAGACGGTCGCGTGAGAGCCTCCCGTTCCTCTCTGGCAGCGTGGCCGCCCTCGCGCTCGCAGCGGGCCTCCGAGGGCGCGCGTCCGGGCGCGGAAGCTGGCGGCAGGGCCAAAGAGACACGCGGCCTGCCGACGAACGGGAAGCCCGCCCCGACGTCCCCCGTTTTGTACTGACATACAGAGGCGATCTCTCTGGTCGGTTTTATCCGGCTCGCGCTAGCAGAGCAATTATCTTGGTTGCGTGAACCACCTCCGTCCCCTGTTCGCCTCGGCCCTGTTGGCCATCGCTGTGCTCGGCGCGGCGGTGGCGCCAGCCGTGCACTGGGCCGGACACGGGTTGGATGCTCACGAATCACGGGCGGAGGTCGCGGATGGGATGCCCCACGTCAGCGATAGCGACGACGGTCACGCGGGCGAGTGCCCGGACTGCGCGCGCATCCAACAGGTGCTAGGCTCCGAGCCCGCAACCCTCCCGTTCTACGCGGGCGTCGTCGGCCTCGAACGGGCGGTGCCTACGCCGGAAGACCCGGCATCTCTCAACGACGATATCGCCACGCCGGAGGAGCGTGGCCCCCCGGCCACGGCGTAACCCGCCGTGAGCCCCAGCGCCGACGCGTTGTGTGTCGTGCGTTGCTGCGTGTGCAGTGGCCATCGGACCGCGGGGTCCGTCTGGTGCAAGGAGTGAACGGCGGCTACCGCGCGAGGCTGCGGGCATGTTGCCTGAAGAAGCCCTCGCGCGAGACATCCGCTACGATCTAGCGCGGAGCCTCACCTCCCGCTCGTCGTCGCGTCTCTTCCGTCTTCGCGCTCTGGCACTGGCCCCTTTCTGGTTCCTGTGCGGACGTACACGGCCCACCTCTAGCCGGTGGCCGGAGCGCAGCCCGGTACTTCTCCGTGCTCGACTGGCTCCTCATCGGTGGGGGCGTCCACGGCACCCACCTCTCGCTCGCGCTGACGGCCCGCCTTGGCTGGCCCCGCGACCGGGTCCGGGTGCTCGACCCGCACCCCGCTCCCCTCGCCCTCTGGTCTCGCCAGACGGCGAATGCCGGGATGACCTTCATGCGGTCGTCCCTCGTTCACCACCTCGCCCTCGATCCCTACGGGCTGAAGCGGTTCGCGCGGTCGCCGGAAGCGAACGGCGTCTCCCGGTTTGCGCCGCCCTATAGCCGGCCATCGTACGCGCTCTTCCAGGCGCACTCCGCGCGGACCGTCACCGAGCATGACCTCGGCGCTCTCCGTGTGCGGGGCCGTGCGACGGGCCTCCGCCGCGTGGCCGGGGGCTGGCGGGTAGAGGCGGGGCGCGGCGCGATCGACGCCCGGCGCGTACTCCTCGCGATGGGCAGCACCGAGCGGCCGTGCTGGCCGGACTGGGCGCGGGCGCTGCGCGCTGGCGGCGGTCGCGTGGACCACCTCTTCGACGCCGGGTTCGACCGGACTACCGTGCCGGACGGGGAACGGGTCGCGGTCATCGGCGGGGGCATCTCAGCGGCCCAGGCCGCCATCGCACTCGCCCGCCGAGGTCCGACGCTGCTCGTGTCCCGCCACGCGGCGCGCGTGCATCCACTCGACGCCGACCCCGGCTGGCTCGGTCCGAAGTACATGGGCGCGTTCCTCCGGGAGCCGTGCCCCGTCCGCCGCCGGTCTGCCGTCGATGGCGCCCGCCACCGGGGCTCCGTCCCGCCTGACGTGCTCCGCCAGCTCCGCCGGGCCGCCCGCCTCTACGAGCTGGCGCGCGCGACGGCCGAGGTCGAAGGGGCAGAGGCGGGGCCGCTCGGCATCGTGCGGCTCACCGTTCGCCGTCTGGACGGTTCGGTGGCGGCGACGCTCGTGGACCGCGTCGTGCTCGCGACGGGCTTCGAGGCCACGCGCCCCGGCGGGGCCTGGCTTGACGACGCCGTGGAAGCGGAGGGGCTGCCCCTCGCGCCGTGCGGCTTCCCCCGCCTCCGGCGCTCGCTCGCGTGGGCGCCCGGGCTCTACGCCGCCGGTCCGCTCGCCGAACTCGAACTCGGCCCGACCGCGCGCAACATCGCGGGCGCTCGCGCCGCCGCCGACCGCCTCCCGAGTGCCTGACCCCCCGGCCATGCCCTCTGCTACGAGCCCCAACCGCCCCGAGGCCAGCGGCCGTTCGCCTGCTTCTCCGGGTCGTGGCCTCGCGCTTCCTGGGACGCGAAGCCTCCGAACGAGCACCTCTGCCTTCGCGCTCGGCCCGCTCGCGAGGCCCAGCCCCGTGTGGGCTCCGACCTCGCTTTCCCCCTCGTCACCGATCTGGGAGGCGCCGACAACGTGGCGCTTTCCACTCCGCCGCCAGCCGGGTGGCTGGCAGCCCCTTTCACCCCCCCACCTCCTACACCATGCGCTACGCACTCCTCACCGCTTTCCTCCTGACGCTCGCCGCGTGCGACTCCGGCCAGATGGAAGACGAGGCTCCCGAAATCGAGGAAGTCCTCTTCACCGACGCCGATGGGACCGTCCTCGCCTACTCCCACGGCGACCACTGGCACGGCACACTCCGCACAACGGCCGGCCAGACGACCACGCTCGATGCGTGGCTCGTGATGGAAGAGCACGACCACGACGACCACGACCACGACGACCATGACCACGGCGATGACGACCACGGCCACAGCGCCCCCGAGCGGGACCGTTGGGCGCGCCCGTCCGCCCAGGGCATGACGCTCCGCATCACGTCGGACAACGAGGCTGTTGCGTCGTGGTCCGGCACCGGAGACGTGGTCACGCTCGCGTCTTCCGAGGCGGGTGCAGCCCTGACGACGGTGGTCGTCCTCGACGGGACGACCACGGTGTTCCAGTCGCCATCGGTGGGCACGATCGCCGACCCGGCCCCCCCGGCGATCGCCAGCCGATGATGCTCTCGCGGTCCCTCCGACTCCTCGCGCTGGCGGTCCTCGCCGCCAGCGCCACGGCGGCCCAGACGGGTCCGGTCGCTACCGGCTCCGTCGCGGGCCGGGTCGTGGACGCCTCGACGGGTGCGCCCGTGCCCGGCGCGACGGTCCGCCTCGGAGGGACCGCGCGAGGGGCGGCGGCCGATACGGACGGCGCGTTCCGCCTCGATGGCGTTGCCGCCGGGCAGGCCGTGCTCCTCACTTCGGCCGTCGGCTACGTCGGACGCGCCGACACGCTGGCGGTCCGCGTGGGCGAGACCTCGCACGCGTCGATCCACCTCGCGCCCGACACCGGGGCGCTCGGCGAAGTGGTCGTGCGCGCCCGGGCGGGCGCGCTCCCGACCTCCCTCACCCTCGAAGGCGAAGCGCTCCGCGAGCGGCTCGGCGGGACCGTCGCCGCGACGCTGACCGGCACGCCCGGCCTGTGGCAGCGCTACAACGGCCCCTCTGCGGCGCAGCCCGTCGTCCGCGGCCTCGCGGGCGACCGCGTGCTCGTGCTCGAAGACGGCGTCCCGACCGGCGACGTGGCGACGACGGCGCCTGACCACGCCGTCACCGTAGACCCGCTGACGGCCCGCCGGATCGACGTCGTCCGCGGCCCGGCGGCGCTTCTGTATTCGTCGGTCGTCCTCGGCGGCGTGGTGGACGTCGTCCGCGAGGACATCCCACTCGCGCGGCCTGACCGCCTCCAAGTGAGCGCTCAAGCGCAGGGCGAGAGTGCCGTGCGCGGCGCAGGGGGCGGGGCTGAGGTGCTCGCCCCACTCGGCCCGCTGGCGGTCCGCGCCGAGGCGTCTGGCCGGTTCGCGGGCGACACCTCGACACCCGAAGGCGACCTACCCTTCACCGACCTCGACGCGCGGACGCTCGGGGCCGGGGCCTCGTGGAGCCACGGTCGTCTCCGCCTCGGGGCCGCCGCCCGCGACGTCCGCCAGATGTACGGGGTCCCGAGCACGTTCGGCGGCGTGACGCTACCGGGCGCCCACGACGGCGGGATCTACGTGGATCTCTACCGCCAGACCGCCCGCGTCGAGGCCCAGGCCAAGCGCGTCGGGCCGTTCCAATCCGTCGGCGTGGACGCCAGCGCGAGCCGGTTCTACCAGGCCGAGTATGAGTTGGGCGGGTTCGTGGGGACCGAGTTCGGGCAGGTCCTCGGGAGCGCCCGCGCCGTCGGCCGCTATGGCCGTGAAGGCACGACACGCGGCGGCGTGGGCCTCTCGGCGCTCAGCCGGGACTGGGCCGCCGCCGGCAGCCAGACCGGCACGCGCCCGGCCCTCCAGCGCGGCGGCGCCGTCTTCGCCTATCACGAGCAGCCATTGGGGGGCTCCCCGCTCGGCGCGCTCACGCTTCAGGCCGGCCTCCGGTTCGACGTCGAGCAAACGGTCCCCCGCGACACGACGTCGAGCCGGATCGCCAGCGGGCTGCGGCTGACCGGCATCCGCGAGCGGCGGTTCGCCGAGCCCTCGGGCGCCCTCGCCCTGCTGGCGGCGCCCGCCGGTGGGTGGGTCGTCGGTGTGTCCGGTGCCCGGTCGGTCCGGCTGCCGGCCGTCGAGGAGCTGTACTCCAACGGACCGCACCTCGCGAGCTACGCCTACGAAGTCGGCAACCCGACGCTTGGCGCCGAGGTCGGCTGGGGCGCCGAGGCGTTCGCGCGGCTCGACCGTCCCGGCGTCCGCGCCGAGGCGACGGTCTACGCGAGCCGAGTCGACGGCTACGTCCGCTACGCGCCGCTCGTGGACGCGGCCACCGGCCGCCCCGTCCTCGACTACCGCCTCCGCCGCTACGAGGTCTACCAGGCTACGGCCAGCGATGCCCGCTTCGTCGGCGCCGAGGGCCGCCTCGCGCTCGCCCCCGCCGGCCGCCTGTCGTCGTGGACGCTCGACCTGACGGCCCAGTACGTCCGCGGGACCGACGCCGAGGCCGACGAGCCGCTCCCGTTCATCCCGCCGCTCCACGCCCGGCTGGCGGTCTCTCGCGAGGAGATCCGTCTCGGCGTGCTCCGCCTCAACGCCGGCCTCGCCCTCGACGCCGCGGCCCGCCAGCGCCGCGTGCCCGCCCCGCCGCCCGGCCTCATCGCCTGTCTGGGCGCCGCGCCCGGTTCGGACGGCTGCCCGGAGGCGCTGCCCGGCGAGTTCGTGCCCACCGACGGGCGCGTCCTCCTCGGGGGCCACCTCGGCGTCCGGTTTGGCGTGCGAGGCGCCGTCCACACCGTCGCACTCCGGGTCGAGAACGCGCTCAACACCGCCTGGCGCGACCCGCTGTCTCGCATCAAGTCCGTGGCCCCGCAGCCCGGCCGCAACGTGACGCTCACCTACCGGATCGACCTGTGACGCGCGCCGTCCCCCTACTCCTCGCGCTGGCGGCCGTGCTCTGCGCGTGCGACAACCCCGTCGGCTACCAGACCGACCACCTGGAGGCCGTCGAGGTCATCGTCTTGGACGAGACGGGCCTGGAGCTGGCGCGGACGGTCGAGAACCGCCAGTGGGTCGGGCCCGCCGCCGAGGCCGGGCTGGCGGTGCCCGCCGGCGGGACGCTCGGGCTGAGGGTCCGGTTCGTCACGCTCGACGGCGACGAGGTCCCCGTCACCGCGCGGGCCGGCCTGACGCTCCGCGTCGAGTGGGAGCCCGAGGGGCTCGCCGTCCACGAGCCGCTGGGCGACCGCGACGAGATCCATGGCCTCCGCCCCGGGACGACCGCGCTCCGGCTCCTCGCCTGGCACGGCACCCACGCCGACTTCATCTCCCCGCCGCTCGTCCTCACCGTCGCGGCCTCCTCTCCCTAACCACCCCCTCCGATGATTCGCTTGCTTCTCTTGCTCACCCTTTCCGCGGCGGCCACCCACGCCCAGACGTGGGAACTCCTCAATCCCCGCCCGACGACCGAGTTCTTCTACGGCGTCGCCCGCGCCGGGGACACCTACGTGTTCGCCGGCACCAACGGCGTCGTTGGCGCGCTCGCGCCCGGCGCCGACTCGCTCGACATCATCGGGCAATTCGACGGCTCCTTCGGCCGCACCATCGTCTTCTCCGACGCCACCACCGGGTGGATCGGGGAGCAAGACGGCCTCTCCGGCGCGATCCACAAGACCACCGACGGTGGGCGCACGTGGACGGAGGTCCTCGAGACGGCCGGCATGATCACCCACATCGACCTCGTCGACGCGCAGACGGTCTGGGCCGCCGGCAGCCAGTTCATCCGGGACCGCGTCATCGTCCGGACGACCGACGGGGGCCAGACCTGGACCGACGTGGCCTACCCCCGCCGCGAGGGCGCGTCCTTCGACCCCCTCATCGCCTTCGAGGCCTTCGACGCTCAGACGGCGGTCGCGATCGACCGTCAGCGGTACGTCTACCGCACGACCGATGCCGGGGTGACGTGGGATACGACGCGCGTCGAGGCCGGCCCCGAAGGCGCGGGCTACAGCGACGCCCACTTCTTCGACGACGGCCGCGGCTGGCTCGTCGGGACCCTCCAGACCATCCTCACGACGGACGACGGCGGCCAGACGTGGACCCGCCAGCTCGGCTCCGCCGACTCCACCGACGCCGCCCGCCACTCGTTCAACCAGATCACTTTCTCTGACCCCCAGACGGGATGGGCCGCGACGCGGGACTGCCTCTACCGGACGGCCGACGGCGGCCAGACGTGGACGCCCTCCTGCACGGTCGGCACGTGGGGGGCATACGGCCTGCTGCTGGACGCGGAGGGCACGGGGTTCCTGGCCACCGGCTACCTCGATACCCCGGACGGGGAGTCGCTCGGCGTCCTCCGCACCGAGGATGGCGGCGAGACGTTCACGAACCTCACGGCCGCGTTCCGCGGCCTGATCAACGCCGCCGCCTTCGGAACGGACGGGGAGGCGTGGGGGGCGGGCGGCAGCACCATCGTCCGGACGACGACGGGCTGGCGCGACGTCGAGGTCGTCTTGGAGGATCCCAGCGCCTACTTCCAGAGCGTGGCGACCGACGGCGACCGTCGCGTCTGGGTCGTCGGGTTCAGCGGGGCGATCCGCGCCTCCGCCAACGGCGGCGACACGTGGACGGCCCAGGGGAGCGGGACGCAGACGAACCTCAACCGGGTCGCCCACCTCGGGGACCGCACGCTCGTGGTCATCGGCGACGACGGCCTCGTCCTCCGGACCGAGGACGACGGCGCGACGTGGGACTCGCTGGCCACCGGCGTGGCGGACGACCTCGACGCGCTCCACTTCCGCGACGCCCAGAACGGCTGGGCAGCCGGGGAGCGGGGCCGCCTCCTCCAGACGACCGACGGCGGCGTCACTTGGACGCCCCGCGACGCCGGCGTGCTGTCGGACCTGCAGGCCGTGTTCTTCGCATCGGAGACGCACGGCTACCTCCTCGCCTCAGACGTCGTCTACGCCACGACCGACGGCGGGGCCACGTGGGCGCTCCAGCCGACCCCGGCGACCGTCGCGTCCCTGAGCGCGATCTCCTTCGTGGACGAGCAGCGCGGCTGGATCGCGGCGGACGGCGCCGTGCTCGAGACCTCCGACGGCGGCGCGACATGGGCCGAGTCGCCGGGCTTCGAGACGACGACGTATTTCCGTGACGTCCACTTTGTGTCCCCGGAGCGGGGGTGGGTGTTCGGGGGCGACGGCGCGGTCGTCCGCTACACGGCGCCCCCGGCGACGGCTACCGAGGCGGACACCCCCGAAGCGTCGGCCCTCGCGGTCTACCCGAACCCGACGGCCGGGCCAGCCACCCTCGCCTTCGCGCTCGGCGACTCCGCCGAGGTCACGGTCACGGTCCACGACGCCCTCGGCCGCGCCGTCGCCCGCCAGCGGCTGGCGCTGGGTGTGGGCGAGCACCGGCTCGCGCTCCCTGGCAGCCTCGCGCCGGGGCTCTACGTCGTCACGGCCGAGGCCAGCGGCGACCGGCTCGGGGCGACCCGGTTCACCGTCGTCCGCTAGCCCACTGCGGCGGCCCGGGCACGCCCAGGCCGCCCTTCCTCCTCTGCTCCCCCGTCCGAATCCACCATGCTCCGCCTTCTCGTCCTCCTCGCGCTGGCCGTCCCGGCGGCCCTCGCCCAGACCGCCCCCGACACCCTCCGTCACCTGCCGCCCGGCACGGACTTCGTTCTCCACGAGTACACAGGGGCGTACTCCGGTTACATCCTCGGCCACAACAGCCGGGGGACGGAGGAGTACGCCGAGCGGTACCACATCGACGGGAGCGGCCGGCTGATCGGGGTCATCGCCCACATCCAGGGCGTCGTCGCCCACCCGAACCACGTTGCGGGGTTCAACGCCTACCGCGTGGCCGCGAGCGGCCTCCCGAACGCCCTTATCGGCTCGAAGCAGCTGTTCTACGGCGACCTGGATCTCTCGGGAGAGCCGATGCTCGTGCGGTTCTCCGCCCCGGTCGCCGTGGCGGACTCGTTCTTCGTCTCCTTCAACGTCGGCGACTACTCCCACGGCGGATACGACGGCGACGACGTCGCGCTCCTCGCAGGGCCGGACGGCTCGCGCACCGAGACCGGGGGCGGGAGCTTCGGCCAGAACGCGGTCCGGCTCCACAACCACGGCGTCCGCGACTGGGCCGACCTCTACACGCAGAACTTCACGCCGGTCGCGACGCACCTCGCGCTCTTTCCCATCGTGGAGTTGGCGAACGCGACGGCCGCGGAGGAGGCGCCCGCGATCGTCTCGATGGACCTCACGCTCCGCGCCGCCTACCCCAACCCCGCCCGCGGCGCGGCGACCGTCGCCTTCGAGCTGGCGGCGCCGGCCGACGTGCGCGTGGACCTCTACGACGTGGCCGGGCGGCTCGTCCGTGGGACCGACCTCGGCGCTCGCGGGACGGGCGCGCACACGCACGCGCTGGATCTGGAAGGGCTCGCGCCGGGCGCGTACGTCTATGCCGTCTCAGCCGGCCCGTCTCGACTCTTCTCCACCCTCACCATTGCCCACTGACCCATGACCGACGTCCTCATCGTTGGGGCCGGCCCCGCCGGCCTCGAAGCCGCCCTCGTCCTCGCGCGCGCTGGGCGCTCTGTCGTCGTGCTCGACGGCGGGCCCTGGCGAAACGCCCCCGCCGCGCATAGCCACAACGTGTTCACCCGCGATGGCGCCGCTCCTGACGAGCTCCGCCAGATCGGCCGCCAGCAGGCCGAGGGTTACGGTGCCCGGTTCATCGAGGCCTGGGCCACGGGGGCCGAGGCCGATGCCGACGGTGTCCGCGTCCAGCTGGCGGACGGGACCGAGCTCGCCGCGCGCCGGCTCCTCCTCGCGACCGGTGTCGAGGACCTCCTCCCCGAGATCCCCGGCGTGGTGGAGGCGTGGGGCGAGGCCGTCGCCCACTGCCCCTACTGCCACGGCCATGAGCTGCGCGGCCGCCCGACGGTCGTGCTCGGGAGCGGGGAGCGGGGCGTTCATCTCGCCGGGCTTCTCCTCGGCTGGACCGACCAGGTCACGCTCTGCACCGGCCTCCCCGACGGCTCCGACGGCTCCGACGGCTCCGACGGCGTCGCCGACGACGACCGCCAGCGGCTGGCGGATCGCGGGGTGACCGTTGACGACCGGCCCGTCGCCGCGCTCGACGTAGACGGCCGCGAGGTCCGCGCCGTGGTGTTCGAAGGCGGCGAGCGGCTGGAGGCCACGGCCGTCTACGTCCAGCCCGGCCAGCGCCCACGTGGCCCGCTCCCAGACGCGCTCGGACTGGAGCGGACGGAGCTCGGTCACGTCCGGGTCGACGAGAGGATGCGCACGAGCGTGCCCGGCGTATGGGCCTGCGGCGACACGACGACGCCGATGCAGGCCGTCCAGCTGGCGGCCTCGTCCGGCTTCGCTGCCGCGGCCATGATCAACGCGGACCTCGTCGGCCACGGCGCCCGCTACGCCGACGCCCCCACGCTCTCCTAGCCCATGACTAGCGCCTCCGCCCGCCCCCGCCTCGACGCTACAGGCATCGTCCTCTCAGCGCTCTGCCTGATCCACTGCCTCGCCGTGCCGTTCTTGGCGACGGGCGCGCTCGCGTGGGCCGCCTCCGAGAGCCTCCACCTCGGCCTGACCGCCGCGCTGGGGGCGGTCGTCGTGGCGGTCGCGGTGCCGAGCTACCGGCGTCACCGCCAGCCCCTCGTGCCGACGCTGCTCGCTGGCGGCCTCGCGCTCCTCCTCGCGGCCACCGTAGGAGGGGGGGCACTGGGCGAGGCCGGCGAAGGCGCCGTGACGATGCTCGGCTCCGTCGCGCTCATGGTCGGGCACGCCCTCAACCTCCGCCTCCGCGCACTCGCCCGGTGACCCTGCGCCGTTCCGGTGTATCGCTCGCGGCAGCGGGGCTCTCCGTAGCGTGCGCGCCGTCCCACGCCCGCGAGAGTGCCGGGCTAGACGCCACCGACACCTCCCCCGCGACTTCCGCCAGCAGCGTGGTGCCGGCTTCCGCGGTGATCGTCCCGGTGTGCGATTTGTGCTTTCCGTTGGCCGGGCGGTGCGACCAAAGTAGAGAAGGGGCCCAAAAGAAAAGGAGGCGCCAGAAATGGCGCCTCCTGCAGTGCCCCCACCAGGACTCGAACCTGGGACACGCGGATTAAGAGTCCGCTGCTCTAACCAACTGAGCTATAGGGGCACTCGCAAGGTACAGACCTCTCGCGCGAAGCCAAGCGGAGGCGCCGTGAAACTGATTACGCAGAGGTCATGCCGCCCGCTGGCGGAGCGTCCGGGCGCGACGTGCACGCCGAGAGCCGCCGCCAGCGGGGCGGGCCGCGGGCTTACTTCGCGGTGACGACGGTCCCGAACTGGACCGGGAAGTCGATGTCCACGTCGATCTCGTCGCTCGTGGCCGTGCTGCTCGTCTTCGGGCCCTCGTCGAAGTGGAAGAGGGTGGCGTTGAGCGTGCCCGTGCCCGAGGCCGAGCCGTCCACCGCGACATCGAACGTGAGGCCGACGCCGAAGTCGCCGCCGTTGTCGTCCTCAGACGTGTAGTCGCTCTCCGAGTCCGTCACGCTGGCGGTGCCGGCCGAGGACGGCGAGACGGTGTAGCGGAAGAGGTGCTCTTCGGCCTCCTCTTCCACCTCCTCGGTGATGTCCTCGCCGTTGATGGTGTCGCGAAGCTCGATGGTGCCGTTGTAGGTCACGCCCGGCGTGAGCGTGATGGACGCGGGCGCGAACGTGAGACCGGCACCGTCCCCATCCGGGTCGCTGGCGACGATCGTGAGCGAGGAGCCGCCGCCCGAGGGGGTGAGCGTGACGGTGACCTCGGTAATAAGCTCCTCCGGGTTCGGGTCCACCGGGTCGGAGTCGCAGGCGGCGAGGGTGAGCGCGAAGGCGAGCGCGAGAAGGGTGGGAATGCGATACATGGGTAGAGAGTGCTGCCGCGTGGCGCGGCGGGTGAATCAGGTGCCGACGCTCCCGAACGGGACCGTCACGCGGAACGTGACGTTGCGCCCGGGCTCGTCGATGAAGTAGCGGAAGCGGCTCAGGATGTCGCGGTAGCGGACGTCGAACAGGTTGTCGATGCCGAGCGCGAGCCGGAGTGGGGTTCCATTGACGGTGACCTCGGTGCCGAAGCGGAGGCCAGTGAGGGTGTAGGCGTCGGGCGGAGGCGCGGGGAGGTAGGCCTCGGGCTGGATCCGGTCCTGACGCGTGGTGTGGCGGACTTCGACCTCGGCGAACGGCGCCGCCAGCGGGCCGAGCCGCTCACGGTGCAGCCGCAGCCTCGCGCCGAAGCGGTCGGAGGGCACGCCGTAGAGCGGGCCGTCCCGGTCCAGGTTGTCCGCACGGAGGAGGGAGGCGGAGCCACCGAGCGTGAGCCACGAGAGGGGGCGGACCTCAGCGGTCGCGTCCAATCCTCGGAGCAGCGCGTCGTCCTGCACGGCATCGAACGTGGGGAACGTGCCGCGGATGGTGATGGTGGGGCCTTCTGTCTCCAGGAAGTAGATGTAGTCCGCGATGCGGTTGGCGTAGGCGTTGACCTCGGCGGAGGCGAGCGCGCTCTCGTGTCGGAGCGTCGCGCTGGCGTCCAGGCTGCGCTCGGGCACGAGGTCCGTGCTCCCGCGCTCGAACCGGGCCGTCCCGTGGTGCACGCCAAAGGCGTACAGCTCGTTGATGCCCGGTGGGCGCCAGGCCGTCCCGAGGTTGCCCGAGACGGACCACGCGCTCCCCAGCGTGTACAGCGCACCGAGGGTGCCGGAGAGGCTGCCGTAGGTACGCGCCTCCACCTCTATCTCGCGCAAGGCGGGATTGTAGGGGCGCGCCCGTTGCCAGCGGGCGTCCAGGCGGGTCCCAGCCTCCAGCGAGAGGCGGTCCGTCGCGAGCCAGGTCTGGTGCGCGAAGAGGCCGCCGGTCACGGCGCTGAAGTTGGGGATGAGGTACCCGGAGGCGCCGTTGCTGTTGACCTGGTTGAGCCAACTCACGCCGACGGTCCCGAAGAGCCGGTCCGACTGGCGGTGCCGGAGGCGGGTGTCGAACGTGCCGGTGTAGAGCGTGAGGTCGAACGAGGGGCGCTCGCCGAGCGCGGCGAGGGAGTCCGAGTAGGGGCGGTGCGCGTCGAACTCCTGGCGGTGGTTCCGCTGGACTCCGGCCTGCGCCGTCCACTCGCCCAAGCCCGTCCGCCAGCCGGCGCGGAGCGAGCCCACGTCGTGCGTGACGACCTGCTTGGGCGCCTCGATCTCATACGAGAACTCGTAGTTCCAGTCCGGGTCCGGGCCGCCTCGCGCGATGATCTCTTCCAGGTTGCGCTGGTTGCCGAAGTGGGAGCCTTTGTAGATGCCGAGCTCGGTGGCAAACCGCCGGGCCCGTGCCTCCCAGTCGATCCCGCCGAGCTGGACACCGAGGACGGCCTCGCCGCTGGCCTCCGCGAAGGCGGAGTTGCGGACGACGAAGTCCGGGGTTCGGGCGTCGCCCGCTCGGCGGACCGACCCGCGCACGCGCCACGCCAGCCCGCCGGAGTCGGCGCCCTCCAAGAAGAGGCTCGCCGCGCCCTGGCCGCTGTTCGTGAACGCCTGCGTGGAGAGCCGGCCGCCGACGCCGGGAGCGTCGGGAAGCGGGCGGTCCTGAAGACGGATCACGCCGCCGATGGCGCCGGCGCCGTATTCCACGCCCGCCGCGCCTTTGACCACCTCGATCTCGCCGGGGGCGAACGGGTCGATCTCGGGCGCGTGCTCGCCGCCCCACTGCTGGCCCTCCTGCTGCACCCCGTTGTCCAGGATGAGCACGCGCTCCGAGTGGAGCCCGCGCACGACCGGCTTGGCGACGGTCGGGCCGGAGGAGAGCGTGCTCACGCCGTTGATCTCCGCGAGGGTCTCGCCGAGGGACGATCCACGGAGGGCCTCCAACTCGTCGCCATCCAGCGTGGAGACCGCGCGGACGTCCTCGGTGAGCCGCTGGCGGCTCGCGTCGGCGGTGACATCTACAGAGGTAAGGCCGAGGGTGGCCCCGCGCAGGCGCACGTCGATGGAGACGTTGCCTTCGCGGAGGTCTACCCGCCGTACGAGCGGCTCGAAGCCGACCGACGTAATGCGGACGGTGAGCGTGTCAGCGGGGAGACCTGAGATGTGGAAGTGCCCGCCGAGGTCGGTGGCGGCCCCACGGTCGAGCGCGGGAACGAACACCGACACGCCAGGCAGGACGTCTCGGGTCTGGGCATCGGTAACGATGCCTTGGAGTAGGCGGGAGGGCGTGCCCGTGGACTGGGCGCTCGCGGCGGCCGGCAACAGCCAGACACACGCGAGAAGGACGCGGCGCACCATGGCGATCCGGGTCTCGTGACTAGACGGCTGGAGGCGGACTCCAGCCCGAGAGGAAAGCGCCTACGCGTGGCGCTTCGGGTCTAGACGAGAGCGGGCGGCCCGCGCGGACCGTGGACCGCGAGCCCATCGCTCGCGGGAAGCGCGGCTCGCCAGGGAGCCGGGAGGGGCACCGCCGAGGGCGCGACGAGTGCCGCCCGCCGGAGGGAGAACACGGCCGTCGCAGGCGCGAAGAGCACGCACGTGAGGTGCGTTTCTAGTGGCTCCGGACAAGGGGGAAGCGCCTCTTGTCCGTGGTCATCCCCTGCCTCGTGGTGGTGGTGGCCGTCGGTCGCGTGCTCGGTGTGGGCCCGCGCCTCCACCGTCTCCTCCGCATGGAGCGCCCCGTGCACGACGGGCGCCACGGTCCCTCCCGCCGCGAGCGCGGCGAGTAGAAGGAGGGCGATGGCGGAACGGAAGGAGGTCACGGGTGCGGGCCTGGGGCCGCGAGACAACGCGGAAAGGTATCGGCGTGTTGGGGGCAGATGCCCGATTCACGAACGACGCAGTTGGGCCCTGGTGCAAAACGCCCCGCTGGCGGAAGGCGCCAGCGGGGCGAGGGGCGGCGTGCCGCCGTGGAGGTCCCGAGCGGATTCGAACCGCTGTAGAGGGTTTTGCAGAGATCGGGAGGGTGGCCCGAAATCGCCGATTCCCGCCGATGAGGGCGGGCGCGTTCCTCCGCAGCGGCGGGGTGTCAACAGTCTGCACAACACATCGGACGCCGAGCCGCGGCGCCGAGGGAGTGAGCGGGGAGTGTACGGCACGTAGAATGAACCCGCCGAACCTGACCCTCTACCCATCATGGGCGTGTACTTCATGGCAGCTGGGAGCGAGAACCGAACCCGCACTCTGGACCGCGGGTGGGCGGTCGACGACGTCGTCAGGGTCGTGCCTGAGCACGAAGCCAAGCTGAGGGCGGCGTACCCCGAGGGGCACGGGGTGTACGCGTGGGGCGCTACGGACGGGTCGCTCCACCAACTCTCGAGAGTCCAGGAAGGTGACTACGTCGTCGACGTGAACGGGCCCGACATCGTCCAAGTGTTCTCCTTCGAGTTCTGGACGACATCCCCCGAGTTGCGCCGCCTCTTCGGGTGGGAGCCAGGAGGGAACGGGAACGAGTACGAGCACGCGTACTTCCTGAGCCACCGCCAGCCCACGTCGCGGAGGCGGAAAGCCGAGTTCCAGCACGCGTTTGGGTTTCGGAATTCGCACTGGCTGGCGGGGCAGCGCTACTTCGATGACGACGTAATCGCGGAGGCCATGGAGCGGACGGGGGCTCTGTCGATCGAGGAGTTCCTGGGGCTCCGCGAGACGCCGTCCTACGACGGAGGGGCGGAGTCGGCCGAGACGGGCGAACCAGCCGAGACCTACCGACTGGCGGCTCCCGAGGGCGCGGCGGCGCCCGAGCCTGACGACGCCGTCCCGACGACGGGGCAAGGGCGAGGGCTGACGGGCCCCGAGCGGAGGGCCGTAGAGCGCCGCGCGATGGACCTCGCGGCGGCGCACTACCGAGGCAAGGGGTACGAGGTGGAGGACGTGGGGGCGACGGAGAGCTACGACCTCCGCTGCCACCGCCGCCGCTCGGAGGACCGCGTGGAGGAGCTCCGCGTGGAGGTCAAAGGGACGACGGGAGGCGGGGGCTCCGTGCTCCTCACGTTCAACGAGGTCAAGCACGCGAAGAGCCGCCAGACCCGCGTCGCCCTCTTCGTCGTCTCCCACATCCAACTCGAAGGCAGGGGCACCGACTCGCCCCGCGCGACGGGAGGTGAGCCCCGAGTCCTCGACCCGTGGGACGCGCGGGAGGGGACGCTGAGCGTGGAGACGTACAGGTACACGCTGCCTGGGCGGGGGTGAGCGGGCCGCGCCCGTTCAGGAGGGGGGCTCCACGAACGCCTCCAGGGCGCTGAGCCAGTCCCGCGCAGCGGTCCACGTCGGGTCGATCCGCACCTCCCAGCTTGGCGTGGGGCGGCCGTCTACCTCGATCGGCGGCTCGAAGACCACCCGCCGATAGGCCTCCCCG